>NZ_CP096021.1:0-300000 GCF_023115355.1 Halocatena salina | reverse complement strand
CTTCGGGCGGCGTATCTCTACCTTCAAAAGCGCAGTAGCGCGAAAAGAGACGATTTCGAAACGGACGTGTTTCCAGAGTACCCGGCTACATACGAGGACCCTGACGACTGGTGGCAGGAGGTTATCAGTCCTGGCCTAGAGGCGGTGTCGGACGTAGAGACACAAGATGACGAATGGCGGTTCGTCGGTGATCGCCCCGAACAATAGACACTGCCAACCATGCTAGGACCACTGACGAACCACCACGTCCGTAACGCCGCTTGCTCGACGAATTCCTCGTTCTCTAGATTGTTTCGAAGTCGCAGTGGGTTCATCACGGTGTATTCGATCGGCGTGCGCGCGACAAACCCTACCAGCACCAGAGCAGGTATATTTCCGAACACAGCGACGAGATCCTTTGGATCATGTGCTTCGATCGCCTCCCGGAAGGCGAATCCCTCGTTCTTAACGTCAAAGTTGATGGCGGATTCTTTTAGTTCCAATGTCACAACCTTCTCCGGATAGAGCGCAGCATACATGACACGGGTGGAGCATTCATGGAGTAGCCGACTAGGTGGATATCGTCCGTACCAGTCCGCTCGCGAACCACGTCGACACAGTTATCAATGTACTGATCTATGTAGGCCCTTCAGTCGGTGCTGGCAACTTTCGACCACACACGTTCACACCCTCTAATGAACCAATCCATTACTTGGCAGCTCCCGAACGATCCAAACCGTGTTGTTCGGCGTCTTATTTGCGACGATCGATACGTCTAATCGGTAGTCTGCCCGGATACGACGGTGAATATAAAACCATCAATGGGGGCGAAGCATTTAAATACTTCTCAGCCTTACCTAATGTTAGGTTCGTGGCTTCCGGGTTTCTTCGGGTGATCTCCGTCCGGTAGCCTCAGCCCTCCACTCTGCCCTCATCCGCAGGTGAAATATCCATGTCAGAAACACACATCCGAACCAACGACGAACAGATCCAAGCAACGACTTCGGAAACAGAGGACGCCGAATACGAAGAGACCGTCTGCCCTGAGTGTGGCGGGTCACTCGTCACTGATGAGGTCCACGGTGAGACCGTCTGTGAGGCGTGTGGACTCGTTGTCGATGAGGAGAGCATCGATCATGGTCCTGAGTGGCGTGCGTTCAATCCCCAGGAAAAAGACGAGAAGAGTCGCGTCGGCGCACCGACGACGAATCTCATGCACGATAAGGGCCTGTCGACGAACATCGGGTGGCAGGATAAGGACGCCTATGGCAACTCGCTGAACGCGAGCCAACGCCAGAAGATGCAGCGCCTGCGCACGTGGAACGAGCGCTTTCGCACCCGTGACTCTCAAGAGCGCAACCTCAAGCAGGCACTCGGTGAGATCGAGCGTATGGGCAGTGCGCTCGGACTCTCAGAAAGCGTTCGTGAGACCGCGTCGGTGATCTACCGCCGTGCACTCGACGAGGATCTCCTGCCTGGCCGGTCGATCGAAGGTGTCGCCTCGTCTGCCATATACGGTGCGGCCAGACAGGCAGGAACGCCCCGCAGTATCGACACGGTCGTGAACGTCAGCCGGATCGACGAGATGGAGTTCAAGCGGACCTACCGCTATATCGTTCGCGAACTCGAACTCGAGATCGAGCCCGCGGATCCAGAGAGCTACGTTGCCCAGTTCGCTTCGGAGCTCGATCTCTCGGACGAGGCCGAGCGCCGCGCCCACGAGTTGCTCGAAACCGGTAAGGAGCAGCTCATCCACATCGGTAAGAGTCCAGTCGGACTGGCGGCCGCTGCGGTGTATGCTGCACCGCTGCTCACCAACGAGCAGATCACCCAAAACGAGGTCAGTGAGGTAACGGACATCAGTGAAGTCACCATCCGAAACCGATACCAAGAGCTGCTCGACGCCGATGGACAAACTCAAGCACCGTAACAGCACGTATGGTTCAGTGCCTGTTCGATCGTCAAAGCGATATGCCCTGTAGCGACCATCCACTGTTTTTCCATGTGGCTGCAGTTCCTGCATCATACTGTGACGATCGAAAGTCGGACCCGGCTTGTCTCCACCAACGATGAGCATCTCTGTCGTTTGTATTCGACCAGCACTAGGATCCCTGAACTTCATCCGGGAGATCGTTCGAAACGGAGAGACACCGTTCCCCGAGATAGACAGCGAATTTGAGTTTCCGAGCCGTTACTTTCAGAACCACTTCGAGATAGTCGCTATCGAGATCGGTAACCACTTGTCGAGATGATACCCGACGCGACGGCAGATCCCACAACTACGCTCTTGAGATGGAGGTGTCTCAGACCAACTCGGCTACTGTGTAGACACACCATCTGACCTTGCGTATCACGTAATGCACTCTGCCCGAACCTGGCCAAAGAAGACAGCACACCTAGAAAATTGTGGTCGAACGATCGTGTGGCATTCATGTCAGACTCAGATCCAGGCGAAAGTCAGACCACGACCGATCACCAGGAGATACGCCAGTGGGTCGAGGAGCGCGGTGATCAGCCTGCGTACGTCGAGAGCACCGAAAGCGGCGATAGCAGGTTGCTCCGTATTGATTTTCCCGATCAGGACGATGATGAGGGGATCCCCGACGATATCTCGTGGGACGAGTTCTTTGAAACGTTCGAAGAGAACGATCTCACGTTCCTCTACCAAGACGAAACCAGCGAGGGCGATACTAGCTACTTCAATAAGTTCGTGAGCAGTGAGGACTGAACGTTCGATGCTATAGGGACAGCTGGGTCGCAGTATGATGTTCTGTGCGTCGACGCCAGGTTACAGAATCGTCTCGTATGTATATCACTCTCCTCTATGCCGGTTGCATCTCGACCACTACCGAATGACGGCATCGAGATTCGCACGTATCAACCAGGCGTTTCGTGTACGTCAATCGTCAGATCTGCTGAATTGAGCGTGTAATAGCGCTCCCAGGCGGGTGCGAGACTCACGACACGACAACCCAGGATTTCGGCTTCTTCGTGACGATGGTAGTGTCCGATGAGACAGAGTTCGGGATCGGTCGTGTCGAGCAGATCATTGACATGCTCACAGCCTGGGTCGTAGCCGTAGTACAGCAAGCCTTTCGGCGCTTCGTGTATCACAAGCACGTCGATGTCCTCGATAGCGGCGAGTCGTTCGACATCGTCGCGGGTGAAATGGCGTCGTCGGTCACCCTCAAGTTCACTACGCGGTAAGTCGTACTTCGTCGGCGCGTAATTTCCAGACAGACCAGCGACGCGTAGTCCCTGAAGGTCGGTCGCTGTGCTGGCGAGCAGGTGAACGTTGTTCACATCGGGCATCGCGTCGTCCCGGAGAGCGTCGATGACGTCGAAGTCCTCGTTGTTTCCGGCGATGAACCACGTCTCGACCGGGAGATCGTACCATTCAAGATCGCCAACCTGGAGCGCGACGTCGGCGTTCGTGGCATCGTATATGTCTAGCAGAGCTGCTCGGTTGTCCGGGTCAGCCGCGTGTGCATCTCCGAGTACCAACATCGTCGATGTTTCGTGCGCGACTGGTGTAATACCTCTGTCGACATTCACGAGAGCATGGCTCTCGTAAGTCAGCCAGACGCAGTCTGGCGACATCACTGAAAACCGAAGAGTTTCAGTTAGCAGTTGGACTCCATCCGGCAAGTCGATCCGGTACGCCCTTGCCTGATAGATACGACCCGACGCTGAAGCCTATCGCACAGAGATAGGGCGACAGTCACCTCAAACCACGGGGACAACAGATAGCCTAAAACGATCATCGCTGTTGCGTGCTATTGTTATACAATGATGATGTATCCCTTCGGCATTATAGCTTTTCTCATGCTATTTCTTCGTCTTCGGTAGAGAGAGAGTCGTATTCGTAACTCATTCAGGGCGAATGCTAGAATATTCATCGACAACACTTTTCCTTTTGATTCCTGATAAAGATCTATGGCAATCTGCCCACAAAGGTTCCTACGAGTGGGTTGTCCTCAAGGGTGATCGCCCGTCCTCGCCAGTATCGTTACGGAATCTTCGGTCTCGCTGTGGTGCTTCTCATAAGTACTGACGTAGTCGCCGTGTATCACACAACAGAGATGCTCTATCTGTTTCAGGCGATCACTGCCAGTAATATTACGCTTCTGACGATCGTTCTGTCGATCAACCAGCTCGTGCTTACACGCGAGCTTAACACGACAGGAAAGTTGTAAGTAATACACGCGGGAACGGATTCACGCAGGCTTCGAGCAGTCGATCGAGAAGCTGTTGGAAGCGTCTGGGTCATTGAGTAGCCTCAAAGATGTCATCCATCCACGCATAGATATCGTTCGACGCGACGTGCTCGCGCAACGCCGTCATTCGCTCGCGACGCTCTGCATCATCCATTGTCACCGCCTGTTCGATAGTCTCGGCGAATGCCTCCGTATCGTATGGATTGGCTGTAAGTGCGTGCTCGCCAAGTGCCTCGTGCGCACCGGTCTGATCTGAGAGCACGAGAACGCCGCAGATCGCACTCTCCATGTCGTTTCCGGACTGCTCGCTACAATCCTCGCCTAGATTTGGATTCTGATCCCGGTCATCGCAATCGACCTGTGCCGCGACGTACTCCTTTGCGACAAGGTTCATCCCGTCGCGAACGGCGCTGACGAGCATCGCGTCGCCGTAGCGGTAGAGCCCGCGGAGTTCTTCGTCGGTGAGCCAGTCGTCGATGTAGACGACTGGCTGCCAATCGTCTGTTCCGAATCGGTCGTTGATTCGTTCGACCGCCGTCTCGACGTTTTGCTGGAGATTCTGATACTCGGGGATACGCGACCGGCTCTTATCGGCTTTCTGAATATAGGTCAGCTCTCCTTGCCATTCCGGATTCATCTCCCAGAGTCGTTCGAGTGCGTCGAGACGCTCGACAATCCCCTTTGTGTAGTCGAGGCGGTCGACCCCGATGGCGACTTGCGTTTCTCTGTCGAAGCCGTGCTCGCGGGCGAACTCCGACCAGAACGATGGGGAAACGGAGTCGGCGGTTCGCTCGATTGTCGCGGCATCGATGCCCATCGGGAATGACTCGACACGCGTCGTGTGCCCGTCATACCTGACGCGGTTGTCGTCGTAATCGACGAATGCATCTTCCAGTTCCTTATCGACACAGTCAAGAAAATTCTCACAGTATCGGTCGATGTGGAAGCCAAGCAGATCGTTGCCGAGCAGTCCGTCGAGCAATGTCTTCGCCTGTGGACACGCGCGGAACGTGTCCCAGCCTGGCCAGACGATGTGCCAGAAGTGCAGTAAGAAGGTTGATTCAGGAGCCGACTCCTGAACCAATCGTGGCGCCAGTGCGAAATGGTAGTCTTGAAACCAAACCAGCGAGGTCGGCGTCGTTTGCTCGTCGATCACCTTCGCAAACGTTTCGTTCACCTGCCGGTAGCGCTGCCAGTACCGCTCGGCAAACTCGGTCTTCCAGATGCCACCGTGACAGAGCGGCCAGAGCACACGGTTGCTGTAGCCATAATAGTAGCCCTCGACCTCATCCTCGGAGAGCCAAATCCGTCTGAGCGTGTAGGCATTCTCCTCGGGTGGCATCTGCACTGTTCCGTCCTTGTCGGTCACGTCGCGGTCGGCCTCACCGTCGCCCCATGCGATCCACGTTCCGCTGACACGCTGCATCACCGGGTCGAGACCCGCTGTGAGTCCACCTGCAGGCCGATCGACTGTTATCTTCTTGTTCCCCTCATCCCCTGTTTCGTACTGGTGGCTGTACGGTTGCCGGTTCGAAACGATGATGAGTGTCTGGTTCTCTCCGAGCGACAGCGTGTAATCGTCCTCCGTGTCGTCCGGGAGACCATCGTTGTTTGAGGTAGTCATGATTGACCCTCGGATATCTGCGTATTTATTGTCATATCTGTTCCGTATTGTCAGACCCGATCGACCACACATTCGAGCGAGCTGATGATCTTAATGACAATTCAGTCGCTCTCAATGAGGCACCATCTGGATGCCACATTCGAGACAATGGATGGATACCCTTGTTCTGATATCGTCCGGCACAATCGCGATCAGATGACCATACTGGAGACCAACAAAACACTCTAAGACCTGAGGACCGAGCGTTTCGCTCCCCTCTAAGAGTAGCTGTTAGTTTATATGAGAACCACACGGTGGATTATTCGCCGTGCATAGTAAAGATACTTCTGGTGACGCTCGCTTGCCGATATGTGCAGCCACCGCTGCAGCGTACCAACTCCTACAAATATCATATAATATATGATTATCAACATACAATTCATATGGTGATTGGGGCCAATATCTGCGCGAGATCACATAGTTAAAGACATACTTTCGAACAACACTGGATGCTTGCCATCCCCCTCACTGCCTTGAGTCTCATCAGGCAATTCCAAATATTATCGGGTCCGATAGTCTACTCTGCGTCAGAATTCATATTATTCATCTCCTCTTCCGTCCCGGTGATTGAGTCTGCGTTATACTACGGTAGCGCGTTCCGTATACTATCCATGCATGGGTGGAATGCACAATTGATTTTATATTGACTGTTTATTGTACAGGCTACTAGTATCGACCAAGCTTTTCTCGAACTCCTCATTTCCGGTCAATAACTCACCCTGGAATACCAAGCACAGTGATATCGTGATCAGCGATATCCACGACTGACTCGAGAATGACTACGTTAAATTGCCATGTTCTCCCCGGTTCGATGTCCTGTGTTGTCGAGATATCGACCGAGCTGAGCATCAGTAGCCCTCGCTCCGCGTGCATAGCGCTCTCGTCCGTGGGTACTACCGTTTGGATTTCTCCGACGTTTCTATGAGCAAAAATGCCTCTAGGCACATCATATTTATAAATATACAATATATTATATAAAAATAAAATTATTACTTGGATATGAAGGCAAAATACACACCAACGTAGGTAAGAGACCATTAATTGGATACAGATGTTCCACCACAGTAAAGAGCTTCAGTATGAGGTACGCGTCGAAGAGCCGGATCCGGAGTTTGCGAAGATGCTCCAGCAAGCGATCGGTGGTGTCGAGGGAGAGATGCGCGTTGCCCTCCAGTACATGTTTCAGGCGTTTGCAGTTCCCAAAAAGAAACATCAATTCCGGACGATGTTGATGGAGACTGCTGCCGAAGAGCTCGGACATATCGAGATGCTCGCAACCGCCGTGGCGAAGAACTTAGAGGGTGCCTCCGAGAAAGACCGCGATCGCGCGCGAGAAGATCCGATCATCGCCACCATGATGGACAGCGGGCAGCCCCGACAGGCGCTTTCGGCGGGCCTCCATGCGATGCCGGTCGACAGTAACGGCGTTCCATTCAGCGGCAACTACGTCGTCGCAAGCGGCAATATGGCCGCCGATATGTACGCGAACGTGATGGCCGAATCGACGGGGCGCCTCTTGGCAACCCGCCTGTGGGAGATGACTGACGATCCCGGGATGAAAGATATGCTCTCGTATCTCATTGCCCGGGATACCATGCACCAAAACCAGTGGCGCGTCGTCCTCGAAGAGTGCTTCGAGGAACCCATGCCGATCCCGGGCAGCTTCCCACAAGAAGAAGAAAATCAGAAGTACAACTACGCATTTATGTCTACGTTCTGTGGGGAAAGTGAGGACCCAGAACAGCCATGGACGCAGGGTGAATCTCCCGACGGAAAAGGCGAGTTCTCATTCCTGTCCGAGCAGCCGAGAGGTGGAACGGCGGACCTTGAAGCGGTCATCGAAGAGATGCACAATGAAGTGAACTGATACGGCCACCCCCCGACACACCATCCACATCATGCTACCCGTCGAGACTTTCTCGTCACTGCTGGCGCTGCCATGACCGGCATCACCGTGATAGACCAATGTTTCCAGCACAACTGGCCATGGAAACCGAGTGTTCTTTCTCATATGTGTCACTGAATTTCTGAAACTTCACGACTCCAACCCTAGAATTCTAGTCCTTAACGAGTGAAATGGATGGCTTTATAGCAGGATTGAGCAGAGTGCAGCCATGTGAGCCTATCGACACTGGATGCCACGCGTGACTGTCTTACCCTGACTAGCTCTAGGTTACGAAAAGTGCTCGCTTTCGAGCGATCATTCACTGGCAGTCCAGTATGCCGATTCATACTTAATGTCGTCGTCGATAGCTACCCGCGTAGGAATACCACAGGGAATGGTTTCCCACCCATGGCACAGTGGCGGTAGCCAATGAGATAATACTATATTGACGACAATGAAGCTGGGACAATGTCATGAGAGATAACTAACTACTGTTGAGGTCCCCACATACATTCTTGGATCATCCCGTTCATTATCATCTATGGGTACGAATACCTCAAACGATTCCAATGCCCTGCGCAAATGCGTGTACTGTGGCGCACCCGCGGTTGGACAAGCCATGCGGCAACACATTGCCCAAACCGTTGATGACGAGCATGGTCCGTTTCAAACGATTCCTGATAGCTTTGGCATCGACGACTGTCCACGCCTGGATTAATAATTAATAATTAATAATTATTATTCTGTGTCGGCAACACCCAAAGGTAGTACATCCCAGAGGAGGAATTTATTTTTATCGGATAATTATCGAGGATAGATATCCTACTTCCAATCTGATGTGGTGAACGGGGTGATCGCCACTGACCGTTGGGCGGTCACCGCTAGTCGGAGAGCAAATTAAATAGAATGGTTAGTGGGATGAACCCACCTATTACCGCGATAGCGACGGCAGCTTCGAGTAAGTTCCCTCCGATTGACGTCTCGACCGCGCCCGTTAGCCTATGAATTGAGAAGTGTACTCCCAATCGCGGGGAGGCCAAGGTAGAGCAAGAGCCGTGACACCTGGCGAGTACTGATTGGAGATACATCTACTTGAAATATTTCAGAGTGATATCTATCTGCTTTAACACTTTTGAAACTCATTAACCAGTCTTTGGATCTCTGGGGAGAAGTCATCTCATACGCCGTTTGAAGCCGATGCAACTCGTTGGGTGGGTAGGAATAATTTATCTCCTGGGAGCGATCCAAGAGCTTGGCCACACTGTCTGTGTGAACAAGGTATCATTAATATATCTGATGTGATAAGTCATTCCTCCTCGACATTCCTAGTGCAGGCGTCGGCTAACTCTTGAGCATTGTGTTGAATACCATCGCGAAGGACATTCAAAAATGCAACTGGAGTGATGGGCATCGTCTCCCTATCAAGGTCTCCTCGATGGTTGCCCGGTAGGACATCATCTCGTGGAGTTGCTCACGCACTCCCCCGGCGTATTGAGTTCGCAGGCGAGCTAGCGTGAATGTCCGGCGACTTCCCGGCTGGTATCTTGTCTAGGGGATGATTCAGATACCGAGTAATAGAGAGCCCACCCCCTGCATTCAGTCACTCATTTTCGCGGAATACATCGAATATGAGTAATAAACGGTACCTAGGCCAACCGTCTAATGTTTTACGATACCTTAAATGAGATGCATAATATATTAATTATCCAATAAAATGTGGGGCATAAAATGGGCCAGATAAGGTTCTCACTGGGGATCACAGCATAGAGACTATTATACAATAGGAGGTATATCGACAGTCGTCAGAACTGCTCGAAAAGACTCAGACTTCCGCTGAGGATGCTCTTCCGGGCATAGATGCTCAGAAACTGTCACTCTTCACCATTCAATCCTTCTCTGAACGTCGCCAGATTGACGAACACCAATCGTAAGTAAGAGAATACACGAATCGGAGAGACAACGACTATGGACGGCAATAGCTAGCCTTCGGCTGAGTTCGTTCTCTCTACGTGGTACCCCTCCCTATAAACAGTGATGAGTCGTCTTCGATAGGTTACTAAATGGGTGTTGGACTTGGGGTTTATACTGATGGCAGTCGTTACTATCACCTGAGCCATGGCTGACTACGACATGCATGATCCAGACTACTCAGGGACAACCACAGCTGATTGGAATTCGCCCCAACAGAAAGACTTCGATACTGACGACCTCTCTGAGATCGGTGGTCACTTTGTTCTCTCCTCGTCAGGATTTCCACCAGATGAATTTACTGATCTCAAACTCCCGGTTGTTGATCCGAATGACGATCTCAATGAGAATGCGCTTCAGGCCGCTCATGGCGGAGCTCATAGTGTTGAGTCGATTGACGATATTGCTGACGATACGAAACAAGACGTGCAGAATCTCCTCGAAGACCTCTCACAGCAGGAGTTCGACGAGGATATCGGTGATTGAATCCTCTATACTGCGTGCTTTCGGTACCAACGGGCACTATCCAACGCTTAGCAGACACTACGGGGAGGGCGACGCTCCGTTCTGAATGGAGCAGCACTCCAGAAATGCGATGACAAGTCTTCCGGTCACCAGCAGACGCTCGCGACCTATCCACCTACTCGTTCTTTGTGGCCACTCGTTGAAGAGACGTTTAGCATTCGTCCGCTACCACTGATATATCGAAGAACGATATGCTCATTTGCAGGGACGTTCCCTATGGACCAGCACGACGACAATCTGCCTGAACCGCTATGTGTCCAAACAGCCTCAACGACCTGTTCAAGGATGGGTTGAAACACGCCTATTACACGGAACAGCAACTGGTCGACGCGACCGAAGAGTTGGCGAATCAGAGCTCAGAGGGTGAAATCGCC
This sequence comes from Halocatena salina, assembly GCF_023115355.1. Classification (NCBI taxonomy): domain Archaea; kingdom Methanobacteriati; phylum Methanobacteriota; class Halobacteria; order Halobacteriales; family Natronomonadaceae; genus Halocatena; species Halocatena salina. The sequence goes on along the minus strand of NZ_CP096021.1, from coordinate 289,389 downwards.
TCGGCTTTCTCGGAACACCACGATGAAACCCAGGGCCACGTCAACCGAATCGAAACAGTCTTCGACGCAATCGGTGAATCGCCTGAGACCAAATCCGATAGCGCGGTCGAGGGCCTCATCAACGACCACGACGAGTTTGCCAGTCAGGACCCTGACCAGAATGTCCTTGACCGATTCAATATCGCGGCCGGACAGAAATCAGAGCACTACGAGATTGCAATGTACGGTAATCTCATTCCCCTGGCCGACCAACTTGGGATGGACGACGTTGCCGATACGCTCGAACAAAATCTCAGAGAAGAACAAGACGCTCTCGAGAAACTCTCTACAATTGGTGAGGAATTTGACTACGGACAGCTTCCATCGGAGTAGAGCATAGGAGAGATAGTATGAGAGGGAAATAACGCCCTCATCAGACAGTGTTCACGGCAAATAGCTTTCTAAGCGGCGACGAAAGTCTCTTCGGTCGACCTACTCTGTCCAACTAGCAACAACACTGGAACAGTATACAGCTCACTTTAGGATCCTGATGTAATAACAATCGGCTCTGTTGAAATCCTCTTCTTTAGATCCTTATTCACGTGAATCCACTGCGCACTACACGTGCTTACTGACCGGTGAGCGTTCTATGGGGGTATAAATGATGTTTACAGATTCATACTAACTCCAGGGCGCATATTTTGGACGGAGTAATGTCCAGCCAGAGTGCGATGATAGTCGGTCAGTATAAGAACTGGTCGTCGGTCGGATGGATATCGAGTTCGCAGCCACTCGATATGTACAATTCAAGTATACTGTGGAGCAAGATTCGTTTAGTCAGGTCGAGTCATCTCCGGTATGTTACCCACGGTTCCTCTTTGTCCTCTCATCCTTGGTGTCCACCTCCCTGGTCCCCGTCCACCAAGAATACGCCACCGATCCGGGGAGCGAGAGTACATACCGATACCCAAAATGATCGTTACCGGCGAGCGCCCGGAGACGATGATGACACCAAGCATGACCGGTCCGAGGAGAACGAGCGTGGTCGTGATAGGATTTGCGCCGAATTGATAGGTTCGGCCGATGATCGGCAGTGACTCGACATCCATAGTCATTCGAACCCCAGGATGAGCACCCGCATCATCACCAGTATGGGTATGATCTCTAAACGGCCGATCCACATGCTTGCCACGAATGCAAGTTTGACACTTGACGGCATACCTGAATCCGTAATTCCCGCCGACAGGCCGACGTTCCCCTGTGCGCTCGCGACCTCGAAGAGGACGTCTCCGAGCGCGTACCCTTTCTGGCCGGTTGGTAGCCCAATAAGCGATACGAGCACAACGACCACGAGCAGAACGATCCACAGGAATCCGATGACAGCAGCCTGATCGAATTCTGTGGAGGTCTGTCCGGCGGTCACGTCGGCCTCCTCATCTGCGATGGCGAAGTCCCGAGTATCTTCCTCATAAAAGTAATCTGTGACCGAGTATAGCGTTCCCTTCGTCAGTGAGATTGCGCGAATGAGCTTGATGCCTCCGGCAGTCGAACCAGCTGCACCACCGATTACCATCGCCGACATGACGACGATCTGTCCCGCCACCGGCCATCGATCACCGAGCCCCGTATCTGTCTGGAAACCGGTACAGGTCAGTGCGGAGATCAACTGAAACGCGCCGTATCGGGCGGCATCCAGTGACGGATAGGTCGCTAGCAGAATTCCTCCGACGATGACGGTTCCGACACCCGTAAGTGCGAACAGCCATCGGGTCTGGGCGTCATCCCAGAGCAGGTCGACGTCGCCCTGCAGAAGGTAGTAGTGGACCGCGAACGAGATCGCGCCGAGCAGCATGAATGGGATGGCCACAGCTTCGATCAGCATCGAGTTGTACGCCGCGATTCCGTCGGCCGTAACGACGAATCCGCCCGTCGCAACGCCCGTCATCGCATGGCGATGACTGTCTCCAATGCTTCGGCAGCCTCGAAGAATTTCTAATGCGTCGAAGCCAAGCGGGCTAATCTCAAAATTTCCAGATAACGATGTAGTCGTAGCGACCGGCGCGCATTGCGCCGATTAACTCTTCGAACTTGTCTCGCAACTCAATAGTGGTCTACCTGTGATCCCAATTCTGCATTCGGTCGTCCTCAACAATCGTTTCACGAACGATCTGAAGGTCTTCAATCAATCTGAAGATGAATTCCGACTGCGCTTCCCTTGTTGATCTTCTCGATTGTAACCACACCGAGAAACGCTTGTTCTTTCAAGATGTCACGGAAGTATCGTACAGAAAGTATGTCTATATTTGGGCGCTTACAGATTTGTTCATACCGGTCATACACGTATCTTGTCAGGAAGGAATCGTCGTTAGAGTTGACGCTCAGTTCTGTTAATGCGAGCAACGCAGTCTTTGCCTGTGTAGGCGCGCCGTTTACGAGTTCTCTGAACCGACCCTTTTCTACGTGTTGCTGAGCTTGGCGGACGTGTTCCTCCTTCACGTGTTCTGCAGCAGCCTCGTAGGCGACCTCCCCGGCATGGCGAAGAACACTGAAGGGAATAACGCTGCCCTCCAGTTCTATATCACCGGGGACACACTCATGTATGATAAATCAAAAGAGATTCCAGAACGCTACCCGGAGATCGATCTCGCATTCCTCCATCTGGGGGGACCAAAGTTCTCGGTATTCTCTTGACGATGGACGCGGAACAGGGTGTCGAGGCCGTCGAACTGTTCGATGCGGACACCTCAATTCCGATTCATTACAGCGATTACGAAGTCTTCCAATCACCACTCTCAGACTCCAAGAAAGCAGTCGCGAAAGCAGGTCTCGAAGAACGAGTTACATACGTGGACCACGGTGAAACCTATCAGTTCACGGTACCGGTGGATCGCCAGTAATCATCTCTTCGACGTGGAAATCACTATGACTTGATGGGAATGGTGCGGCGTCTTAAGGGGTAATTAGTCGTTCGTTGTACTATCCCAAGATCGGGATACTCAGCGCCACCGTGTAGTAGTGTGCTGATCATATTACACCTCCTACGGCATCTACAATAGACAAGTCTCTGGTACCGGAGAAAATTCACATTCATAATTATAAATAAAACATATATGTTCAAACATAAGTGGGCGATGATTATCGAACGCACTCTTGTATCTCGTGTGTATATTAGATTATGGAGGGATGCAACGATGGGACACACTGATCGTCCGCTGATCGATGGACAGCGAATAGAAACCGACGAAGAGATTGAGGTGATGGATCTCACAAATGGGGGAACGCTTACGCGGGTTAGTACAGCAGGCACAGAACAGGCAGAGCAGGCACTTGCAGCCGCTCACGATGTGAAACGACGAATGGCGAGGACAACCGTTCCCGAACGCGTTGCATGGCTTTCTGCTATCGCAGATGGTATCGAAGAACGAAAAGAGGACTTCACCGAGACGATCGTCCGTGAAGCAGGGAAGCCGATTTCGGGGGCCCGAAGCGAGGTGGATGCTGCCGCCGAGCGCTTTCGCCGAGCTATCGAGGAGGCTCGCGCCCTCGATGGCGAATATCGACGAGGAACGACAAGTAGTCATAAGGGCTGGAGAGCGGTTACCAGACCGGAACCGATCGGGATTGTGTTGTGTATCACACCCTATAACTACCCACTCTCGACGCCCGCACTCCATATTGCCCCTGCACTCGCTGCCGGGAATAGCGTCATTCTCAAATCCGCGACCCAGACGCCCGTCAGTACAGGAATCCTTGCGGACATCATCAACGAGACGGAACTCCCCGAGGGGGGGTTCAACTACGTCCCGGGCCGTGGGAGCGAGATCGGTGACGTGCTGGTTAGTGACGATCGGATCAACGCCATCACGATGACCGGTTCCGCTGGCGCGGGCAACCATATCGCCCGCGAGAGTGGGCTAGTCGAATACCACTTGGAACTCGGAGGAAACGCGCCCGCGATCGTTTTCCCCGACGCAGACCTCGACACGGTAGCGGCTGCCTGCGCCAAGGGGGCATTGAAGTACGCCGGACAGCGCTGTTCAGCTGTAAGTCGTGTGCTCGCTCATGAATCGATTCATGACGACCTCGTAGAGCGAATTGAGAAGGAAATGGCCAATTGGGTTATCGACGATCTCTTCGATACGGACACCGATCTCGGTCCCCTTATCGACGAGGAGCAGGCAGAATGGGTGGAGGCACTCGTCACCGACGCTGTAGACCACGGTGCAACACTCGTCCGTGGAGGTGAGCGTGACGGTCGGTACTACACGCCAACGCTGCTTGCAGACGTGCCGCCCGAAGCACGCATCATTCATGAGGAACAGTTCGGTCCCGTCATCCCAGTAACGACGATATCCGATCAAGATGATGCTATTTCCCTCGCTAACGAAAGTGATCTCGCACTCGATGGCAGCGTATTCACTGCTGATCACGATAGAGCACTGTCCGTTGCAGAGCGTCTCGACGCAGGGGCTGTCCGAATCAACGGCGAACCGAGCCACGGAATCGGTGATATCCCGTTCGGGGGCAAGAAAGCTTCCGGCATTGGCCGCGAAGGACTCGGGGTGAGCATCGAAAAGTTCACTCAGCAGAAAAGTATTATTCTCTAAGCTATAGCTACACTCTCCTCTGTGATAGGAACGCGGATCAAGAGAACGGAAGGAGGGGGATAAACACACGAACGGAGCTAGCCACGACGCGCATGTCGATCGCACGGTTGAGCACAAGCCATGGTTGCCGCGAAGAACGCGCTGTGATGTTCGAGATGACGGATCTGAAGAGAAAGCGGACAAAGCAGTAATCAGTCCGTGTCGTGTGCCGCTTGGGTGTGTTCGTTGAGTTCCTCCTCGGTATCGACCGATACTTCACAGGCGTCGCATTCGTATTCGTTTGCCATACCCTAGCATTCACGTTTCGATGTCATTAAACCCTGGCAGCGGTGGTACTTGCAGCAGAACCGCAGATTGGACGGACCGAGGCGAGGCCACGAGGGACTTCGACCCAGTCGTGAACATCACCAACCGTTGCGTTCACGACTTCAGGAAGCGACGGGGGGAGTGGACGGCCGCCTGTGTGCTGTGAGACCCGCTATGTGAATTCGTCTAGGGAACCGATCTCCATTGTCAGATATCTCGTGACCCCCTGCTACTAAACGGAAGCGCCCACAACGCTCGGCGCAAACGGTCGCTTCTTCTGACAGGTAGATGTACAAGGAACGCAGGATGATACTTATATGGGGGATTCGTCCCTGCTATAAGGATACGTTTGTAATGGTGATGCTTGGAACTGTCTGGATTATATCTAAGCCGGTATCGATGCGTGTCTTCGGTTTTCACGTATCGAGCGCCGGATCGCGTCGGTCGGTTCGTTCGCGTAGGTACACGCGGGCATCGGGGTGCTGGTCGGCTCCTTCGGCGATGTCGCCCTGGTCGCGGAGCTGTTCAAGCCGGGTTTTTACCGTTTTTCTGTCCGTGCGTCCGATGATAGCGACGAGATCGAGAAGGTCCTGTTCGTGGATGCCATCGCCCGGATCTGCCCTCGTGAGATCGGTGTCGTTTCCGTCCACTTCGTCTTCGATGAACCGGATGTAGGCGGGGATATCGACGGTGCCACCGAGTACGTCGTGCCAGCGCGCGGGGTACACGCTGATACGGTCCTTAAGGGAATAGACCGTTTTCGTATCGATCCACACGTCGGTGTCGGCGAGTCGCTCATCGACCGTGTCGCGCAGTTCTTGGGGGGTGAACGCGACGGCTGTTGCCTCGCCGAATTCGCGGGCGTAGGCGTCGAGCGTTTGCCTGGTGATACCGGCCGTTTCAGGGTGTGACCGCTCAATCATCGATAGGAGCTCCCTGAACAGCACATTTTGGCTGCGATCCGTGACCTCTCCGATCACACGTTTATCGACATCGACCATAGGCGGAGCAAAGAATGCGATGTGAATAAGCGGCCGGGCTGCGATCGCTCCGTGTGACGCTCGCGCAGTTGTGGAAAGCGAGTGACGCTATGATCGTTCAAGAAGATGGTCACCTGCGCATCGAACGACCACTTTCGTTCGTGAAAGGCGCCATGTTTTGCCCCGTGGGCGAGCGAAAGGGTCGCGTTTGGGATCTCCTCGGCGGTTTCTCGGAGGATTAGTTCCGTGAAGTAGGGGTCGCGCGTTCCATCGAAGACGAACGTCGGCTGGTCGATCAGTCCGAGCCGGTCCGTCGTACTTACAGACCATATCGAGCGCGATCCATACATCAGAAGGGACCGCTGGTCGGGGAAGGACGAATCGACCGACTGTACGTATGATCGATGGGTATGTGAACGTCCGCCAGTCCGAAAACAACATCGTGGCCAGCTCGGTGCGGATCACCGTCCAGTCGTGTTCGGTAGCGTGCCGACGCAGCTTGCGGACGTGGGGTCGACTCTCTGATGCCACGCGGCGTGGGCAGATGCACCGACCAGTGTGCCGACATGGCCGGTCGGGAACTCGAAGATAGTGGTGTCATCGCTCAGAACAGTATCAAGGAAGAGACGGCTCGTTGCGTGTGGGATGGGCGCGTCATTCGTGCTGAGAACCAGTGTCACCGGCATGGTCACGTTTCGAGATCGGCTTGCGCAAGGAGAATCCGAGATCGAGTAGCTCCGCTGGAACAGTGCCAAAGGCGTCTACGCTGGGGATCGTGGCGCTCGGCGATCTCCCGTACGTCGAACAGTCCGCTCTCAACAGCGAAATGGAGCGGCGGACTTAACCCCAGCGCCACCACTTTCTCCGGGAAGAGAGCCACGTACATCGCGCTCAACGGTGACATAGTGGAGTGGCTCACCGGGTGAACCCCAGCCGATGAGGTAGACATCGAATCCCTTATCAAGGAACTGGCCGATCACGCTCCGATCACGACAGAGGTCGAGAACAGCGGGCATGTCGATGAGTGCGTAGGTGGACACACTGGGGCGGTCTGCTCCCCGTGGCGCTCGCGCGCCTCGTAGTAGCGAAACCGGAGCTTGTTTTCCGTGTACACCACCGTATACGGCGTCGGCTCGGCCGTGGTGCCATCCAGCCGGTCTGGCTGTCTCGGGTTCAAAACAACGAATCGCGGCTCACCGACGAAGAACGCGCGGCTGCGTGAAACGCTGTATCACCTTCTCTCCGACAACCGAGACATCGTGGCCTATGTCATCGGCCGGAAACTGCTCGTCAGTGATAATATCCCTTCCGTTTTTGAGCATCCCCATTGATCGAACCACCGGACAACTAGACTCTCATGGACGAAACAATCCCTACCGGTCGTCAAGATACTCAGATATGGGGAGTCAACGGTATCCTTGTGTGCGCTATCATCACCGGACAACTCCTCAACCGAGCCGCCAATGACGACCCCGACAACGTCGGTTCCCTCGTCGAAAGCACTGACACGCTGCCTACGAAATGACCTGATCGCCAAGCGCCAGCTGGATAACACTATGGAACACATTTACTAATATCTCCTCGCTTTTACAGCGGTGCGGATGTAATGGCAGTGTCACGAATAATATATTCACCACGTGGTTTATTACGAGCTAGGGGTTTGCTAGGTGCTTCAACTCGGCTAGAGTACGTCTGGAACTGGGATAGAGGTGAACAGTAGAAAACCATTATCCTTAATATATGTTATTATATATTTATATAATTATATCAGTAGTTAATAATCTGTGGGATGGCTGCTATATCAACTGATTCCAACGTTCGCAGTGGAGACAGTACTCAAACTCTACTTCGACGTTGAAAAGCCGACGAGTTCAAGGCTCGGAACGAGCAGACACGCCGGAACGAAGTCGTTCATGAGAAGGTATCTTTCATCTGAGAACGAAGCAGAAGCGGCATATGACGACAACAAGCGGTTGAATTGCTGACAAACGACATAAACAGCGCCAGAAAAAGTGAGAGACTAGTCGAGTTATTGCGCTATTGATCCACTCCACCTGGTGGAGCCTACCGTCTTAAGGGAATTTCCATCACGAATCATGACAATGTGATACGAAAATTGGGCCAAGGATGAAACATTCTCGGCATCGCGTCTTGATTCGCTGTTTTTTTCGATCGTTCCTGCTGACGGTAGTAATCAAGCCAGCTGCGCTGACTGGGAGTAGTGGATGCAACTATTCCATGGGCCGAATATCGATGCTGCGAGGGATCAATCGTCATCAGTACGCTCTGTTAGCTCCCATTCCCGGGATGGTTTCTCCCACTCGCATGATGAACTAGGTGAGTTCCAGCCAAGAGAGCCGATGTCACCACCTTCTTGTAGAATAAATGGTCCTGCAGCGAGAGTCCGGAGAGTAATTGTCGCCGCTCGCATGATGTACGCTGTCAAGATGATATATGGAGCGAGAGCTATCGTATAGGCGGATGTGATGAAGAGCAGGAGTGGGGATACTCCGAATACTGAAATATCGGGAAACAGACTTGCATCGAGTGCTAAAAGCACGTATGACGTGAACACGATGACGGGTAATGAGATGATTAATAACCGGCTCGAAAGACGTGCAAGTTCCTGCTTATAATATAGCGATTTGAAGTACTCACGGCCGGTACCAATATACGTGAGAATATCTATGATTGTGGCTATTGCTTCCTGTTCTTCGTCACGGAGTTCGGACTCGTATGTACGCTTGAGACCTCGTGCTGTGTGGAGTTGTCCGGAGTAATTGTAATTCAGCCCAGCTAGAAGAACTTGGATCGATCCGAATCGGGCGGTAGTGAGCGTGTATCGTGCTTGTTCGATGTCTTCAGCCACTTGATCGGCGAATGCTTCCACCTCTTTCTGATACTCGTCATTTGTGTTGTCGGTAGCGAACTGAGCTAGCGATTGGACATGACGAGAAACCGCGTATAAAACCGCGTTCAAGAAATCTGCTGGCCGAGCTGGTGTAATATCTGCTTCAATGAAATCTTCAATATAGTTATGGTATTCGAGTGAGGCAGCAATACGGTCCTGTTGGCTTTCAAGATCTGTTATCTCCTGCGAGAGAACCACTGAATTGATCGAAACAACGATCGAAACGAGGAGGATGGCACCACTGAGGAGGTTACTAAACAATGTCTTTACAGCGCTTGTTTCGTTGAGTAAATCGCGCATCCCTACTGGTCTAACTATAGCTAATCCTAGAAGAGAGATGAATACAACCGACATAAGTGAGAACATAACTTTGGTTCGAGGCCCAGTGACCAACATCCATCGCACTATAGAATGCTCGCCGGGACGTGTGAGGGCCGAACGCAGCTTGTTAGTACGATTACTCATTGTGTTCACCTCCTGTCACACTGTGTTCAGCAGCATACCGAATCATAAGTGAGTAGTCCAATGATCCCTATCAGTCGCTTCAACCGACAGCGACAAAAGAATGGCGCTCGCTGGGAGCACTGTATGTATCGCCACAAACCGTACATAAAGATGTTCTATTCTGGCTGTCGTACAGTGGCCACCACAGATTACTCGCGTGTCCATCCGTAGTTCAGCAATGTTCGTACGGTGGATTTACCCAGAGGGCAATCACGACGACACATTATTCGATGTCAGTTGTGTAGGTATGTAGTGAACGGGATTGCGACGCAGTCGTCAGGTTATATCTTGCGGGCAGCCAGAACGGGTGCGTTCTGGCGACGTTCATCAGACCATTAGGGACTTGCATGGGTTCCTACTCTCGTTCGACATTGAACAGTAGGAGACACCGGACGTAGTGTGACCGCCTCAAACAGTCGGTAACGTACATCGAAACGAAGTTGCAAAAGTGATGTCTATGACTATTGGTCTGATGAGTCAACCGAACGTAGTTCGATGACGTTCGCAGGACCCGAGGTCTTCAAGTCAGATCGATGTACGTGAACGCCGAGCACACGCCCGCCGATGCCAAACGCTTCGGTTAGAACGGGAACTACGGACAAGCCTCGGGCTTGGACTCCAAGGTGGTTGATAGGTAACTGTTAGTGAGGGGAAAGTACTTCGGGGAACCTCAACAGGCCTTACAGAACTGTTTCGGTGGGATGGCCAGAAAAGCGTGATTGTGAAAGCCACATATTCTTACGACGAGAGCGCGTCTATCAGGTATGGCATCACGAGTAAAGCGACTGTTCAAATTGGCGTACAAGATATCGAGCGTGATCACAACGCTTCAGCTTCTTAAGAAGCTGGTACGCAAGCTTCGGGGACGGGCCATCTCTCGATAATCCAGTGCCTCTATAAACACCGTGTTCGCACCGCTCAGACCAGAATCCCATCTGAGGAGCGACTGCATCGGTCTATCGCTTACGAGGCGAACCGCTGCAGCAGCACACTTCTGTGACCGGCTACTCGCCGCAGATGAAGAGAACATTCTATCCAGCATCTATTTATGGATTGTTTCCCTTTATCTGTTTGTGAACTCGGATGCTAAGGAAAGCAAGCACTCCGATACTGGCTCTATATGATTGGGATAATCGTCACAGACGGATACGAGGATTTAATGGTTGGAGGAAATATTGTCGGTCACTATTCAATTGAACAATAACAGATGACAGACCGATTCATGACGGGAAGGATACGTCCGCGATTGGTTCATGTGATGAGAGCGATCACTGCCGAATCATACTGAACCCGACGGCAGCACGGGAGCCTACGCTTCGACGTGCATACCCGCGCTGCAGATTGTAGATACACGGTTAGGGAGACGGACGAAGCAGGCGATGCAATCACACTTGCGAAAGATGCTGCCACCGACGATGTCAAACTGCTGGCAGCGTGTGGTGGCGACAGAACGATACACCAGGTCGTCTCCGGACTCGATCAGGCGGATGCGCTCGCTGACACCACAGTTGCCGTTATTCCCACCGGAACCGGGAACAACTTCGCACAGAACACCGGTGTGACGAATATCGAACAGGCCTTCGATCTCCTCGAAATCGGAAAGGGACGATGCATCGATCTGGGGGTGGCCGACGGTGAACCGTTCACTAATTCTTGTATCGCCGGCCTCACAGCGCAAACGAGTTCGGAGACCGATTCGGATCTGAAAGAACGGCTCGGTACGCTTGCTTACGTGATGACGGGGTTCCGACAAGCGACCGAATTCAATCTGCTCCACGTGGAGATCGACACCGCGCCCGCGTCTACAGCCCCAGCAGACTCAACGTGGACGGCGGAGGCGCTGTGCATTCTTATCGGCAACGCCCGTCAGTTTCCGGGCGGTGGACAGTCGAACGTGGAAGATGAGCTCTTCAACATCACGATCGTCGAAGAGATGCCAACGAACGAACTACTCTCAGGGAGGCTGCGATACAGCGATTCTTTGAGGGCGATACCGAACATGTGACGCACTTCACCTCCGAGCATCTCGAAATCACGACTCAGCAGGGCCGATCTGTCGAGTTCAGTCTCGATGGGAAATGAGTACTCGTCAGCAGTTGTCGCTGCATGTTCGCCCCCGTGCGGTCAACGTCATTGTCGGTCCGGAACTCACCCCTGGACCAGCACCGTAAGGACAAGACGCTCATTTCGTCACTCAGACGCTACTTACTTCCCAATTAATATTTTATAAATATGTGGTGAACAGACTCGCCCCAGAACAGTAACGCTGTGACTGTAGTGGATGGGGGATTACAAACGTATGCTTGTAACAGCAGGGGATATATATGGACGAACACGATTCGACAAGTTCTCGGTGTGAAACGACCGAACGATTCGTAGCAGTTGGCGAGTTGGTAACTGTTCATGATGGTTCACCAGTTCGACTATTTGTTGGTAGTAAAGAGGTACGCTACGCTGCTGTAGTATAGGTCGTCAGTAGGTGACAGCGTGACTCGCCTTTCCGTACCGGCCGCGCATCAAGGACGAGCGGGACTGTGTTACCGACTAGCTGGACTGTTGCCCACGGGTACGCGTACTCGTCGGTCTGTTCTTTCGTCCTCGTGGCCCTATCGCTCGTGAAGGGGTCGGCTTCAGTAATGTCGATGGCGACGATCCCTACTCGGAAGAACTTCTCCGTCTCTGCGACTTCGTCTATGAGTTGCCGGATCGTCTGTCGGTACATCTTTTGAATCTGCTCGATAGAGAGATCACGAATGTGGTCGCGATGAGCGTGTCCAAGTGGTGTCCGTTCCCGCGTTGACTCATGGATGAAGCTGCGAGCGCAGTCTCGTGGTCCCAGCCGTAGCATTCTTTCAAGAGGAACAGGCGAAACAGTGTCTCCATCTTGTAGCTCGTTGCGTCGGTGTAGCGATCGTGAGCAACGAACCGGGCGTATGCGAGCGGCAAGTGAGTGGATGAACGGCCCAACTGCAGTGTGTTCGTCTTGATTGAACCACGTTTTGGCCACAACACGGATGTCCGATTCCAGTGCGGGAAGCGAGGAGCGTTCTTGTGCCAAACTCATCTTGCAGGTTTCACTCTTAGAGCCATAGAGAATCTGCAACACTTTCAAGGATTTCATCGGTGTGTCCATTTTCCAACATTTTCTCTAAATCGTCTTGATCAAATACGATTACGTACGTTCCCTGAACAAAGAGTTCACGTACAAGTTGTGACCAGAATTGCTCAGACCCTTCCGAGAAAATATTACCGTCCCCGAGTATTCTGGGGGGAGCATATCCGCTTTTGAGGCCATATTACGGATACCTTGAGCTCCAATAGGCTTTGAAAACTATTTATAATCCGCAAATACAAATGGTCCCATTCCTCGCCATGGGTATCGCGACGAATTATTCGTCAGTATAAACTCGTAGTTCCCGGTCGAGCCAAAACACCGACTTTTTCGGATTCCAACATCAGGAATCGTCTTTTCAAATAAATCTTCAACGAGATTCTCAACAAGCGGCCTAATCTGTTGAATGTCGCTTTTGTTCTGTATTTCCTCGTATTACTGATGCAAGCTGTCTAAAACAAACTCCGATGTATCCACGTGGCCCCGACCAGGATCTGTGTTCAGGTGCTCCTTCGCCAAATCATGATTTTGGTTGTTCCCTACCAATCGATTTCGAAGACGTTCAAAGTCGTATATCTCCACTCTCCAACTATATTCGTCTCTGAATTCCTCTTCTACACGGTCTCGTTTGATACCGGCGGGGTTCATAGTGGTCGCGAAAATGTAGAAGTCAATAGACTCTGGCCGGTCAGCAGAGCTTTCTGCATCGTCCCAACACTTACTCTCCCATTGATGGTTTATACTACAGTGCAAAATACCAGTCTTCCCATCTCGGCGTAGTATAGAATCGCGTCCACCGTCCGGGCCTCTTGTACCGGTAGGATCGACTTCACAGCCTTCACGTTGTAGTAGATCGGCAGTCAGGCGTTCAAGTCTATGTCCTGTTTCGATGTGTTTGATGGCTTTTTCAGTCGGCGTTCCGGTCATAGATGTTATCGATAATTTGTAGTCCCTATTGTTAAGCTTCAACCTATTATCGAAAGTACTCCGGTAATATAAAGAATGGCACTTTGAAGACAGTTGACGGAAACATTTCTTCACCTGCCGGTGAGATACCTCTCCTCCTCCGGCCGAAAAAGTAATCTCGTCAAAATCGACCGCCGTGATATCGACGTCCTCCGGTGACGACGTCTCATCAGCGATGTCGACGTCTCACGACCAGGTACCAGCCTAAATATCGCTGGTCGGGAGCCGCCATTCGCTGCCCCCGAACTCTTCACGCAGGTACCGCGCGAACTCCCTGTAGCGGTCAATCGTGATGTTCTTCGTCGCGGAGTCGGCGAGTAGCGCGATCGCAAGCTGGTCGATGCGGGCCTCATCGGCCTCCGGACCCCAGTCGAACCCACCAGAGGCGCGGCGCAGGACGTGGAGGTACTTGTCCAGCACGTCGCCATCCGGCGTGTACACCAGCTGCCCGCCCATACAGTGCTCGCCCCGGTATGCTCGGCCAGCAGTCATCGGTAGTCACTCTGTCGCCGTCCGAATTCTTCCGGTCGCCCCGGTAAGTGTCGTGAACGGGAATCCGACGGGCGACGAGCAGTATCTGGACTATGTCCGGTCCCCCAATTCCTCGCGTTTGCGGCCCCCGCTGGTCGGGATCGACGTACATCGGCTTTCACGCTTGATTCCACTCCGTGACGATCTCCCGATGAGCATCGTACAGAGTTCCATGACGTTCTCGGCGAAGGCGAACGCCGCTTGCGATCGGAAGTCGTGCTGACTGAAGAGGATCGTCCCATTAGCCCAGTCGACCCGGACCAGCCAGTCCGAGGGTTGCTGGATATGACAGAGGACTGACTTCGGGAACTCGTACGCGAAGACGAAGTTATCGTCGTCTGTTCGGCGATACAGCCACCAGTGGTCAGGTACGATTTCGCTGTCGCTTGCAGAACTCATCGATAACCCAGAACGGTCGTGACGTCCCGCATCCCTTACGGGACAGGAAAAACACCCGTAGGCGGAGTGCTTTCTTACCGGAGTCGAATCGTATCCCCGTCGCGCTCAAGAACTTGCTTTGCAATGAGTCGGTCAATCGCTTCGTCGGCGGCGCTTGCTTGGTCGTCCGACAGCGCTCGCACATTTGCGAGGACTCGCTCTCTGATTGCTTCGATGTCGTTGATCCCATCGTCAACAGCACCCAGAACGGTGTATTCGATCTCGAACTCTGTCGCGAATGCTGCGATACGGTCAGTGAACGTATCCGGAAGCCCGGATAGTGAGTTCACTGCCATCTCGACCGTGAACAGGGGATGCGAACGATCACGGATCTGTCGTGCCTCAGTCGTGCCGGTATTGAACGGTCGCTGCTCATCCATCTCGGTAAGAATTGACTCGTAGTCCAGCCCACGCTGGGCGTATTTCCGCATATCTTCGATGTCGCGTCGACGGCCACTCGCCAGATCACCGCCGGAGACCGATTTAAGCAGGAACATATCCTCATCTGAGAGGATGAACGCTGTTACGAAACTCCCGGTCCAGAACTCTTCGGCCCGGTCATGCATCCGATCGGTGATCCAGACTTTCCCGACGATCTGCCGTTCGAAGATATCTATCCGAAACCCGTGCCCGTCGTGATACAATTCGACGGTTTTTCCGACGCTTTCGAACGACTCCGTTGGTTCATCGACAACCGTGAATCCTTCCGACGTGAGCGTCTGGTAGACGTGCTCAAACTCGGACACAATACCCACTGCGAGATCGATATCTTCGGTCTGGTCTTTCAATCCCCGCACTGTCATCGCAGATCCGCCAAGGAGATACACCGTCACGGACTCCGACAGCCAGCTGTCGAACTCCTCGAGGAACCCTTTGATCGCCTCGCCACCCTTGAATACAGTCATGCGACTCCGTACTGCTCTTTGAGCGCCATAAATTCTGATTCACTCGGAAGGACAACAGGCATCTCATCCGAGTCATCGAACCCTCCCTGCAGTGCCCGGAACATCGCAGCGACCATGGAATCCAGAGCGTACCACGTTGCAGTGTCTGTAAGCGTCTCTTGGTCGATGTTCAACTTCTCGATCAACAGCATTGCATAGCTAACGCGACGGGATCCACTATCGAGGACGAGTGTGTGACATACCACGTCGGCAGACGTGAGTTCCCCGTCGGGTGCATACCAGAACGCGGGTTCCCCCGCGAGAAAGAACTGTAACCCGTACTCCTTGAATCGACCGAGTCCGGTAACCTGCCAATCAGGTGCGTCCAGTAGCGTGTCCGCATCCTCGGTGGTCTGCACGCGGACGAGCGCGCGTTTCGGGTCGCACCACTCGACAGTCGCACTCGGTGCGATTTCGCGGGCCCGCGTTCGGTGCTCGTAGGTCACGACGGCCCGAGCGAACGACAAGAGCGGCGCGAGGTCCTCACTCACCGCATACTCAGGGCCGGACGGGGACAGCATCGCCCGATGCTTGAGTGGTGACAACGCCTTGTGGACACCCTGCCGAGTGATATCCAGCCGTTCTGCGATGTCCGCGATACGACGTGGTCTATCGAGAAACCAGCACACTCGGAGGGTAGCAGGCAAGAGGAGGTCAGTCCATTCAACGTGGCTGAGTTCCGACTGCAGCGTCCGGTACGCTTCAATGACTGGGTGGTCCGCGACACGGACTTTCCGCTGGTTGTTGGGCCCACGGCGTTCGACCAAGAGCCCCGCGTCCAGCAATTTATCAAGCACCTCGTAGATGTGTGCCTGTGAATACCCGGTTTCAGTTGCGAGGGCTACTGGCGTCGCCTCGCGGCCGGTACTCAGTGCGTCGATCACAGCGAATCCGGCCTTTGAAATCATCTGTGTATACTCTAAGCCCCACTCGTATAAATACGTTTCTGGATTTGGGTTGACGAACTAGCTATCCGGTAACGAGGTCTGTGGGATTGCCGACTTGCTCGCTCGAAGGCCTCATTGGTCGGATCGTCCCATCGCGGGAACCCGGAGTGCTCGCTCACCCTGACCGTCCACTCACCCGGCTCATCGAATGGGTTCTGTGTCGGGAGTTCGACGACGTAGAGGTACTCTTCGTCGCCGTGCGAAAATCTTCGTCGGTTTCCCGAATTAGCGAAAGTCTCGCGGAACTTCGAACCTCACGATTCCGCTGTCGTGATCCGAGAGGCCCTAAACTCTCGTAGACCTCAAAGTCATCGTAGCCGTTCTAATTTTCGGCAGGATTTGGAAGCGCCTCGTGGGAAGCCGCAGTGCTGGCGAGCAAGCACCGCCTCGTAATGAGGGACGAAGAACGGTACTCGGACAATCGGGTCTGACGGCCACTCGCCCATCCTGTTCGCCGTTGGCCGCGGACTGAACGCCAGGCATCGACACGGTTTCTGTATCCCCGTTCGGCATCAGAACGGACATCCCCGCAGGTGTGGCGTGATGGAAAGCTGGCGTGATCTCCCCGCGCCGGGTAGACACGGCCGCTACGCGGAGCGTGCCGTACATGACCGTCTTGTCTCCGTGAAGCACGTCAAGTACTTCCATTAGCGGGAGTGGGCAGGCCTGCATCTCCTCGTACTCGTCCTCCACATGTGCGGTTTCGGGGGCCTCGTCCCGGTCGGTCACACAAACAGTTGAAGTCCGTCGCCAAAGTCTTTAGGACCGTGCCGATCTCCGAGGGATGCGCGACCAGAAGCAGTGATGATCCCGGTGTACACAGCGTTTGTGCGATTCACCGCTGGGAGACACCCGCAGAGCGGACACCCGCGGTGAAGCAGACTGATCGGCGAACTCGTCAGAATTGACAGCAGACGGTTGAGATTCGATAGAGAGGTCAGTAACGGTATGGTCCTCATCAGACAAGACAGTCACAAGCGATTTGTTATCAACATGACGAGCTTTTCGCAGCAAGCAGCGTTGAAGGGTAAACAGCAATAGTTTCGTGTCGTTGGCCAGTTTACACCTTTCTGAGATCGGCGACGGCTTGCGAACGGATGGCAATGGCCGCTGCATTGTCGACTTGTCGGATAATCGCAGCTTCGAGTGTTGCTGGCTCAACGCTCGTTCGGTGAGTGTGTGACAACACGATATGTGCGAGTTCAACCGGCAGCCCAGCCGCCGCGACGACGTACACGCCGTAGTAAGGGTGACCGAGCAAGTCCCCAACACTGGTCGGTTCCATGCCGTCGAACTCATAGAGTTTGCTCACATCATGAACCAACGCACCTGCCACGAGAGTATCGACAGAGAGGTCAACGGAGCGTCGCTCTTGGAGGATTTCTGCAAGTGTGATTGCTCCTTGAGTCACGTCTCGAATGTGCGGAACCAGCAGCTCATCCGCTAGACCGAGGTCTCGTTGGACTGGCGGCAACCACGCGACGGTTTCTATATCGTTGATGTCGTTGTCAGCTATCGCAGTAGCCCATGCCTCGCGGACACCTGTACGAAGATCATTACTCTCGATTGTTGCCAGTTCAGGAAAAGCCTGTTCGATAGCTTTATAGTGTCGGTCCATACCGACGAAACGACCGGACCTGTTATATCGAGTCCGAAACCCAGACTCCTGGTAAGATTGTGAAAGGCAGGGACAAAGCGAGTAGTTTCCAAGCAGTGACTGACATCTCGCAACCGATCCAATCAACCTAATTGGACGTTGTTGAGCTGTGCAATGTCATCTTCAACCTCGTCTCGAAGCGTTTGTCCTTCCGTGATCCATCAGCGGTACTCCGTCTCGAGCGACATGGGTAGTGCGGCTGCGAGGGCGATCCGGCCGCCCTGTACCCTCTCCGAGGAGCAATACGTCCCTTCACCACCGTCGATGGAACATACAGGAACCGCATCGGGTGCGAGCCCGCCTCAACATGAACGGAAGCCGTCTCAACAGCGACCTCTTGGTCGTCTTCGTCCATTCGCTCGATTACCTCGCGTTCTGAGTTCGTGATCCGTTTCGGAATGAGGTAGTTGACGTCGAGGTTCGAGAGCGTCTGGAAGACGCGCATCGAGTCGAACTCCCGATCACACAGGACCATCTCGATCGGGACGTGGTTTTTTGCGCGCAGAAGGAGCCAGCCGACGACACGATGAATCTAATTCGGTGGATTCTCGTCCCACGGCGGACTTTCACGCACTGGCTCAACGGCCAGTACAAGCGGGATATTCCGCCCGACAACCGAGAGGGTCGCGAACTTGAACGCTCGGCCCTCACCGTTTTTCGTCCCGCTCACCATCGGCATCTCAGCTGTCTGCCCGTAGTAGGGGATGGTCGTAATGTCGATCGCAACCGTCACGGCCGGCGAAACGACGCTTCAGACTCGATAACTGAGAGTACACGGCCCGTGGCACTATCGAATCCCTCGAGCAAGTTCTCCGGAGTGAATTGTTTGACCGCCCTAAGATGAGTATCTCCGTGATGGGTTCGCTCTCTGTTAGAGAATCGAGCGAACCGATGAGCACCCTGTGCCGTCCCACATCGTACGAGGCTCATAAACGACTGCATCTCGAAGATACAGGAATCTGGATAGCTAGCATTCTGTGCCCGGTTTGTTTGAATCGAATTGAAGGCGTACGAGCGTGCTAACCGGATAGTTTCCAGATTTCAGACTCATCACGTACTCCCACTTCGCTACATGATCTCTAATAATCCGATAAGCTGCCAGCCCATATAGAGCGCGACAATCCAGACGACAGCTGCTGAGACCGTATTGAGATACTGCATCCAACGGTCAGCATTTGCTGACTCCCCTAGGACCCATCCCGCGACAGCGAGCCCACTAAACCATCCCCACGACACGAACAGGCAACCTGCAGTGAATATCCCGCGGTTTAGCCCGGAATAGGCTAATGCGTTAGTCCCAATCACACCAATAGTGTCCAAAATTGCATGTGGGTTCAGTAATGAGACAGATGCTGTAAACCCGATCTGCTCGCGTGTTCCGAGAAACTCCTCTGTATGTGGGTCCACATCAAGCGCAGGTGAGGAATAAAGCACCCATCCGATGTAGAGCAAGAACACGAACCCAGCCCCGAACAGCACGGTCTGCAACCACACAAACTGGAGAACTACGACCGAAACACCGAGAACTGCGAGAAGGATTAGTAGTGTATCCGAGATACCCGCAGTAAGCACAGTCGGAAGAGCGCGGGTGAGGCGGGGCTGAACTGCGCCTTGCTGGAATATGAAAACGTTCTGGGGACCGAGTGCAACGATGAGACCGATTGCGAGAACGATTCCATGTGTAAATGCAGCGAGAGGCATATGCAACTACTGTTGGGCGAGAGAAGGGAGAACCCGTCCCCTACATGTATGGCTCGCTACTCCGGGCGAGGTACTACCGAAAAGGGGTGAATAGACGGGATTCCGCTTTCCGGAGGTGTTCAGTTACAGTTGCCTTTGTAATGCCGAGATCGTCCGCAAGGTCGGTCGCGGAGACCTTTCGAGGCCAGTCATAGTACCCCTGCTGACAAGCGTATTCGAACACTTCCCGCTGTCGAGGGGAAAGAACATCCAATTGAGACGGGCCACTTGGCTGGCGACCGTTAGACGTGACTCGTTGGATATTGATATCAGCATCAGTTTTGGAGCTCACATCGCTGAGTTGTTCTTGGGCTTCATGGCGATCCATTGTGGTAATCACGCTCCACTGCTCACGACCACTCGTCATTTGGTAGGTTCGTCGTGGAACGAAGCCGTGATTAACGAGTGAATCGATGATGTTCTCCCCTGTATCAACGCCCCATTCGACGAGAAATCCCCGTGTCGCAGTCCCAGCAGTAGCTGGTACTTCGACCCCGTCTTGACTACCCATCGTCCAGACATCGTCTGTGAGTGCCGATTCTTGAATATCTGTTATTGTCTGGTCAACCTCAGAAATCGACTGTGAAGAGGCTGTGAAGAGGCCGTGAACTGTATCGTTGGTTGAATAGAGGCCGTGTCCAAGGAGATCCGCGTTAGTATCTTCTGTTACGTGGAGCGTCCAACACTGCGGATGCCAAATATCAAGGGTGAATTCAATACTTCCTTCCTCTCCGTTTCTCACAGCCATTCTTAGTAGGGAAAGTATTCCGAGGGGTATGAATCCATCCTCCGAAATTGTGGGATCTCACAACCTTGGAGGATGAATTTGATGCGTGCCTTTCTTTCAGCATCAGTCGCTGTGATTCAGATCCTACAGATGGAGCGGGAGTCAATCACTCTACGTTGGCCGCTGTTTTACGTCAAGCGACAATTCTATAACATATCATGTATAGCGTTCAGAGGATCTTCTCCAGATGGTAGAGGTATCAGAGGAGTCGTCATCTTGTATAATGAGGAGGGGGAGTCAACGACATATTATTTCTGGAGAATTTATGGACTGTTTCGATCACTTCAGACACAGGTACCATCCGCTACTCTACGTATGGCCCATCTCTCCTAACTTCCGAAGTGGATTTCTGTAACCGCACCGTTTTGGATTAATTAACCCACTAATTTTGATGGAGTAGCCTCTACGAACACGCAGACGGGATGCCATTCTACTCATGACGAGCAATCCGTGCTACCACGGCTCTATAACAGTAATTGTACTCCAGTCTATGAGCTATGTATGAACTCTCTCCGACTTCGATCAGCAACGGTCGCCGACCTGCTCGGGGTACGCGAGTGGATCGACACACCCTCCGCGTTGCTCCAGTGGGCCGGCCCCGTGTTCTCTTATCCACTTGATGAGCCGCAGGTCCGTGCGCACCTCGCGGGGACTGGCCAGCCCTCGCCGACTAGACGGGCATTCGCGGCCGTCGACGAGACGGGCCTCGTGGTCGGCTATCTCGAACTGGACCGCATCGATAGTGAGAATCGAACCGCCAGTGTCTCACGAGTCATCGTCGCACCAGACGCACGAGGGGAAGGCTACGGTGCCGAGATGGTCCGGCACGTCGTGACGTTCGGATTCGATGACCTCCACCTCCACCGAATTGGCCTTCGGGTGTTCACGTTCAACGATGCCGCACTCGCTTGTTACGAACGAGTGGGGTTCACCCACGAGGGGACGCTCCGCGATGCTCGTCACCACGACGGAGAGTACTGGAGCTTGGTCCAGATGAGTATCCTCGACGACGAGTGGGAAGAAGTGGACTGAGAGACCCCGGATAGCTGGAGACACGCTCCGGATTAACCCCACTCACCACAATTAGAACCCGTTGAGTGAACACGCAACGACCTGTGTCTGATCTCAGCGTTGAGTTGGAGGCAGAGCGTTTCGCCTTCGTACTCAATCTCCTGCTCGATGAACCACACAGACGATCGGCTCGGTCGTCAGAACGGACTGGCGCTCGGTGCTGCGCTGGTCTCGGTGACATATACCGGGTTCACCGTCGCCGATTCAATATACTGGGTACCGCCACAGCTCCAAGAGGGGAGATGAAAGTATCGTCCTCCCCATCTCGGTTGCTATTTGAATCGGACGCTGGTAGCTCCGAGAAGGAATGGAC
The DNA here is from genome assembly GCF_023115355.1 of Halocatena salina. NCBI lineage: Archaea > Methanobacteriati > Methanobacteriota > Halobacteria > Halobacteriales > Natronomonadaceae > Halocatena > Halocatena salina. The sequence continues at coordinate 267,596 of NZ_CP096021.1, read as the reverse complement.
AATGATGAGCGATCAGCGCAGGAAATTGCTGCACTCGACGACGCATTTCAGCTCCTGGCGAACGAAACGCGGTTGGAGATTCTCCGTGCACTATGGCCGCCCCGCTATGGACCGCGACCTACTCCGAGTTGAAAGACGCGGTGGGGATGCGCGACAGTGGCCGACACAAACGATCACCAGTACGCGGTTCTCTCGGACTGTTTCGAGGATGCTATCCCAGAACGATAGCTCCCCGCACTGTTAGACTCGCGGCACGTACCTAACAGCTACGTCACGTCGATCGACAGTGAAACGATGCAGTGTGGCGCTTGCTGATTTTGTTAGACAGAAAGCGTGTATCAAGCACTCATCACATTAAGAGGTACATTGCTTGGGATTCTGGCGCTGTGGGCTTGAATCCCCATTGCTCATAGAATCCATCCACGTCTGCGATGAGGTTGACGTATGCCGTCTCTGGCGCGTTTTCGGTGAGAAACTCCATGACGGCGTCCATCATCCATGACCCAAGGCCACCGCCTTGATGGGCCGGATCTACGACAACGTCACAGATTTGAAAATAGCATCCTCCGTCGCCGACGACTCGTGCCATTCCGACGGTCTCGCCGGATTTTTTCTCGAGTAGTGAGACGCCATAGAGTGTATTTGGAAGTGCCTGGGTGGCGGCCTCCACTGAGCGAGTTCCCATTTCGGCCGCCTCACGAAGCGCAACGAACGACTCTGGCGTTGGCACGGATTCCCGAAGTTCATAGTCCATGGGTGGGGAAGGGCAAGCAGTGAAAAAAGACTGTCTAGACGAACCGATAGTGACGGTCTGTCTGTTAGACTCACAGCTCCTGACTTACGACTGAATCACCACGATGTGGTGTAGAACAAAGCTCTGCAATGGTTTTGCGTTTGTCGTAATGCACAGAACCTGTCGGCAATTCGGATGCGAAGTCATTATCGCGAATCGCACTGACGATCATGGCATGAACCGAGACGTCTACTGGACACCGGCCACCAGGGTCGGACTCGGATCGCTACACCTGGTCGAAGACTCGGCAGGTGTCGATGTGGAGAGCATCGTGGTAGGGTCTGCCGACAGCGAGTCGTTCCGTATTCGGTACGAAATCGAATGTGACCGGCACTATCGTGCTCGACGAGTAGAGGTCTCCACCCTCGGTTAGGACTTGACGTCGATCTCACTCCGAGCCGACCGGAAAGGGTACTGGACCGACGGCTGCGGAGAGCCAATGGCAACACTGGATGGCTGCACCGATGTCGACATCTCGGTGACACCGTTCACGAACACGCTCCCGATTCGTCGCCTAAACCTTGACCAAGATGAATCAACTGAAATCGAGACGGTCTACATTTCCGTTCTCGAGTTACAGGTCGAAACAGCCACCCAGCGGTATACCTGTCTCGACTCTCTCGATGATGAGGGCGGGCGGTATCGCTACGAGAGTGTTCCCAGCGGCTTCACGGCTGAATTCCGGTCGGTGCAGATGGTATCGTCACTGACTACCCAGATCTATTTTATCGAGCCTCCCCTCCCGAGTGAATCATGACGATTATTTCACTCGAAGGTGCGAGTGCAGTCGGAAAGACGACCACCGCTGAGGCACTTTGCGACGAGTTCAGTGCGTACCGCGTGCCAGAGGTGAACGCACTCTTTGATACGTCCAAAGAGGACTCAACGACATGGTACTTCGAACGCCAGTGTGACCGGTGGGAAATCGCCGTTAACCGCGAGAGAGATCACGAGTTCGTAATTTTAGACGGGGACGTACTTCAACCGCTCTGGTACAACTGGATTGCTCACGGCTTGTCAGACGACCGTGCTGATATCGAAGAATTTGTACCTCTGGACTCGATTTATCAATTCTTCCGTGAGAAACTGCAGGAGCGGGCGGTTGGTTTTCCGGACCGCTATTTCTTCCTTCACACGGACACCGACTCGCTGAGACGACGGAAGAATGGTGACGAGACGCGGACGCGTCGGAACTTCGAGAGCCACCTGGAGTTCGCCACGCCACAGAGACACTATTTCGAGCAGCTTCAAACACAGTCCCCGCGACGAGTTCGGCTGGTCCATACACAGAGTATTGAGACCAACTGCTCTACGATCCGGATCAACCTCCCAGCGTCCGATAATCGCACGGATCGATACTCACTGACCATTCTCGATGCGATGTACGACTGGGCCGAACAAACGACTCTCACCTGAATCATCCATCCGTACCATTGAGCAGTCGCGGCAGCGGCGAGTGCGGGAACAACGTCATCACCGACCACCTCGAGCAGATCTCGACGCAGAGCTACTGAGTGGATACGATACCGTTCTCGTTGGTGTCAGGTGTCCCCTCAATGTTCTCAAGGCACGCGAGCGGTCCAGACCTCCTGCTCGACGTTGGTTTCTCTCGCCAGCAGTTCGATGAGTTCCACGCTGGTGTCGAATACGGCATGGAGGTCAACACCGAAAGAGCAACACCTGCAAAGTGCGCTGAGCAAATCGCCGCCCACTACGAGGATCTCTCGCAATGGCAGCGAGGACCGCTCGAGTGAGGTTATTGTACTCCTGGCATAATGGTCCACGAATATTTATTCCGACACTGAGCACCGAGCGCGTACGAGATTCGGCCAGTCCGTATACGCGACTGTATCATTAAATGCTGCGCGCGCGATTCCAACGCCCCGAGCGGGGACGTTCACACCGATGTTGATCCCTCCCCGCTGGACGTAGGCCTCGTTTTCGTCACTAGCCGGTCTGCGGGCACGCGAACATCATCTAAGGCAACCCGTGGGGATTTCACGCTCCAGGCTCCGAGCGTCTCCCACACGGTATCGACCTCGAACGCGTCGGTCGGCACGAGAAACGCGCTGATGTTATGTGGAGCATCCTCTTCCGGCTCGGTCTTCGCATACGTCAACACGGTATCGGCATCAAGGAAGTTTGTCACCCACTCCTTGTGACCGTTGAGGATCCACTCCTCGCCATCACGTTCGGCGGTCGTTTCCATCTCCAGTTTGTTCGCCCCGGCGTTTGACTCACTCAATCCTAGCGCACCTACCCGGTCGTACATAGCCATTTCGGGGAGAAACTCGTTTTTCTGCTCGTCAGTTCCGAAGCGCTCAATGACAGTGGCGACACCGAGATGAAGCGCGAGCGAACTGGCGACTGACATGAGGCCAGCGGAGAATTCCTCGGTCATGATGGCTAATTCGACGAATCCCTCGTCTCGACCCCATATTCCTCCGGAAGCGTGATACCTGTGAGCCGTCGGTCGCCGAGTTCCGTCAGGATTGCTGCCGGGTATTCCTCGTTTTGATCGAGTTCGATAGCATCGGGACGGATCTCGTTCTGCGCAAATTCCCGAACCTCGTTGCGAAGTGCTTGTTGAGAACCGTATACGCGAACTGCATATGCGACACTATTGGAGACAGGTAACATGGTTTTTCGGACTGAAGTCAGGAGGATAGATTGCTCGCGCACGACCAGTATCGAAGATTTTCTTAGCAGCTGAAATTCCCTCAACTGCATAGAACAAATCACTCATCCGAGATCGAATGTCCGTGAATATATTCACGCGAGTCTCCATACTACCTTACTTCGTAGTAGATCTCGTGGTCGCAATGCCACTGAACGCACGACAGAAACCGAGGACAGGCTGGGCGAATCGATTCGAAGCTGCGGTGCATAGAGTACCAATCTCGACCTGGAGAACCAGACGATGTTGACAGATTCTGAGACACAGATCGTCGATCGCTACGTTGAAGAGATCTTGAGCGACGATAACTTCGCTGTCGCTGACGAGATACTCGCACCCGACTTCGTCATCCATGGGTTGCAAACGCTCCGAGGCAGGGAGAGCTTTATCGAAGTTCAGTCGACGGTGCTACGCAAGGCGTTTCCTGACCTGACGTTCGACGTGGAAGACATGTTTGGAGACGGGAACAAGGTTGGGGTTCGAGCCACAATACGAGGCACACATCAGGGAGAGTATCTCGGAATAGCAGCAACAGGGCGGCAGGTAGAGGTAGAAACGACAATGATACTCCGAGTGTCGGACGGACAGATAGAAGAAGTGTGGCCAGTAATGGACTCACTGACTTGGTTCCAGCAGCTTGGGGCAGTACCAACAATGGACTGGCAAGAAGAGGAATGATCCCACGATCGATCGGACCAAACACCCGGTAGATATCCTAACCGGTCATGTGAATTTCCGACTTCCCATACAGCGATCAGACGTTACTTGTAAGACGAGGCCATCAACATGTTTGGCCTCGGCGGCGAACGCTTTGATAATCTGCTCTTCAGCACGGTGGAGAATACCACTCACCGCTGATGAGTTAATATCGAGGGCGTCCGGAGGTCAGTGAGAGAACACTCACGCGGGCTATCGTAGTAGCCACGTGTGATGGCTTCAGTAAGTACCTCCCATTGTCGATCAGTCAAAAGGTCGGTCATCTCGACGGATCGGGTGACTAAGAGCACTTCGAACGCGACATCGGCCTGCTCGAATTCGGCTTTGAGCTGCGAGAGCCGCTCCCACGAGGTGATCGTTTCGATGGTTTGCCATCCATCGCGCAAAAATCATCGGATACTGCGGGAGCATTCCCGCGGTCCGCGCTGCGACACGCGGTGCGTGTTCAGCGGCTTTTAACTGGAGCAGCCTCCCGTCCTGATTCGTCCGTAACACCTCATACGAGTGCACCTCCGGTGCTTCATCGAGTGTCCGGGAGAGATCCTCCGAGTTGGGGGTTTCAGCGTTGACGACTACCCGTAGCCCATCTTCCATGCGATGAGAGGAAAGCATCCGAAACACATCGTCCGGATGCTCGGTCGAGAATTCCACCAACGAATTCGACACGAACCCAAACCACAATTGGCATGGTTTAGCACCACCTTCTCCAGAGTCTCAGACATGACTGAACTCTACCCACCCACCGAGCCATACGACAACGGAATGCTCGATGTTGGGGATGGGAATCACGTGTACTGGGAAGTCTGTGGCAACCCTAAGGGTAAGCCTGCTCTCGTGGTTCACGGTGGCCCGGGATTGGGATGTTCACCACGCCACCGCCAAGATTTCGATCCCGAGCGCTACCAGGTAGTTCTGTTCGACCAACGCGGGTGCGGACGTAGCACACCTCCCGCAAGCGACCTCGAAACGGACATGAATTCGAACACAACCGAGCATCTTCTCGCAGATATGGAACAGCTCCGTGAACACCTCGGTATCGAACGCTGGCTGTTGTCCGGTGCTTCGTGGGGCTCGACGCTACTCCTCGCCTACGCTGAGCGACATCCGGATCGAGTCTCGGAAATCGTCATCACGGGCGTTACTACCACTCGGCGTTCCGAGATCGACTGGCTCTACCACGGCATGTCTCGATTCTTCCCAGAGGAATGGGAGCGATTTCGAACGGTGCCCGATACCCACTACAGCGATATTGTCGCTGGCTATGCCCGCCTCATGGATGACCCTGATCAAGAGGTTCGGAAACGAGCCGCGAACGAGTGGTGTGCATGGGAAGACACGATCATCTCTGAGGAACCGAACGGAACGGCGAACGTCTTTGCTGGCCGCTCGCTCGATGAGAAGCTCTCGTTCGTGCGCATCGCCTCGCACTACTTTTCGAACGGGGCGTGGCTGGAGGAGGGGGAACTCCTCCGCAACGCCGACCGCTTAAGCGACATTCCAGGCGTTCTCATTCACGGTCGTCTCGATTTGGCCGCACCGCTTGAGACTGCGTGGGAGTTAGACCGCGCTTGGCCCGATGCCGAACTAATCGTTGTCGATGACTCCGGGCACACTGGCAGTGACACGATGACCGAATACAAACACAGCGCTATCGAAAGGTTCGCCAGGAGCTGACGAGATTGATGCCGAACCAGGCAACTCATAGAAAAGTCTCTATCCCGGCTATTGGTTCTCGTCTGCTTCGACCGATGACTCACCGACAGCTTCCTTGATAATCGTTTCTTCCGCGCGGTGGAGCACGCCGCTTGCAGCCGATGGATTCACACCGAACCCGTCTGCCAGTTCCGTGAGGGTACACTCACGGGGACTATCGTAGTATCCACGCTCGACCGCTTCGATGATGAATTCGTGTTGTCGGGCCGTGAGCAATTCGGTCGGGTCGTACGCTTGTGTGATCGACTGGATCTGATACGGGATACCTGCAGAATCCATCTCTGTCGGGAACTGGGATACCCGCTCGTGTGAGGCAGTATGCTCGGCTGTCAACCACCCATCTTGCAAGTGTGCGGGGAATCGCGGCAGGATTCCCGAGGCGCGAAGTGCTCGATTCGATTCCGTTTCCGGGATCAAATACTGAATCACCAGCGTCTGTCCATCGTTGTGCAGCACCTCGTACGACATCTCTGGGGCGTCCTCGAAGTGTTGAGCGACCGTGTCCGGATCAGGCGTGTCGAGTTCTACAAGCCCGAGTATCCCATCGTCCGTGGGATGGCTCGATAGTATGCTGAATTCTTCGTCGGGCAGCTCGGTCGAAATCGCAGCCAGTGGATCGTCGCGTGCTGCAGCGTCGAACGTGAGTTGTACGCGAGGCATAACCGCCTAGTAGTTGCATGACGACCCTCTTAAGTATGTGAAAATATTCATGCTCAAAATCACAACGATGCTCATCCACTAGTCGCTCATGGCAGAAATGACTGATGTCGCCATCGTTGGCGGCGGTCCTGCAGGACTGAGCGCCGCACTGTTCACCGCGAAAAACGATCTCGATACCGTTGTATTCGACGTTGATGAAACCTGGCTGCACAAGGCCCATCTCTTCAACTACCTCGGTATCGAGAGTGCGGACGGCACTGCATTCATGGAGACGGCGCGCGCACAGGTGGACGAGTTCGACGTGGATAGAAAACAGGGCGAGCTCGTGACGGACGTCAAAAACGGCACATCCGGTTTCACCGTCACGTCCGACGAGAACGGATACGTGGCCGATTATGTCGTGCTGGCAACAGGGGCGAAGCGTAGGCTTGCCGAATCCCTCGGCTGTGCGTTCACGGATGAAGACATCGTAGACGTGGATGTGACGATGGAGACGAGCGTTGCGAACGCCTACGCGACGGGGGCGATGGTGCGTGCCGAGGAATGGGAGGCAATTATCTCTGCGGGAGACGGCGCTGCCGCCGCGCTCAACATCCTCACGAAAGAAAAGGGTGAGCACTTCCACGACTTCGACACCCCCGCGGACGCAGAGTGAACATGCTTACGCTCGTCTAAACTCGCCGGTCGTCGTTTCGGAGTCACTCACGCACGTTTATTCGCCTTTCAGCTTCGAAAAAGTAGATGCCAGTGAACGGAAGAGACTAGTCATCTAGTGCTAACTCTATCTGAGCAAACCCTGCTTGGCTTCCTCACGACCCACAGGTCGAGGACGATATAGAGGAATTGCGATCGGAAAGAGGCCTATTATAGTGTCGGATGTACCTGTTGAAAGAGAGCACTCGTGGACGCGTGGGATCCATCCATCCCTGTCGAGTGCACGCTGACGGGCCTGTCATACCGTACGTCCGGCACTATATTGCTCCCCTACTGAATCTGAGGTAAACCGGACGCTGATGAACTCTCAAAAAGACGTACAGGTATGACCGTCACCTCCGGAGGTGAATATATTCACGCGAATTTCCACAGTGCGCTCTCCTCTTCTCTCACTCATGGTGCCATCAAGCTACCATCGAACCGGTAGCCCCAACGAACAGCCCGAGATCTACCAAGACAGAACGCAAATTCAAAGGACAGTTGAGGGACGATGACCGCTCCCTCGCTGCAAATCCTCGTCGTGCAGGGAACGATCCGAGACGGACGGAGTTCGATCCACCCTGCTCGGTATGTCACCGATCGGTTCCGTGAGAACGGCCACGATGTCGAACTCTTCGATATGAAGGACTACGAGATTCCGTTGTTCAGGAATCGGCGGGACGCGATTAGCGACCCACACCCTAATGTGGACGCATTCGGCCAGGAAGTCGAGGCGGCGGATGCACTCGTTGTCGTCGTACCGGAGTACAACCACTCAATTCCCGGCACGCTGAAGAACCTGCTCGATCACCTGTATCCTGAATACGAGGACACAGCGTTTTCGTACGTCACCGTTTCAGCGGGTGGATTCGGCGGCGTCAGAGCTCTCAGTCATCTCCACGATATCACGCTGGAGTTCAACGCCCATCCCGGCCCTGACCTGCCCGTCTCGAACGTGCGTGATGTCTTCGACGAGGACGGCACCCTCATCGACGAGACGTACGAGGACCGCTTCGAGACGTTCGTCGAAGCAGTCGTTGACCATGCCGAACAGTTTGTCCTATCTGCTGTCGGCACTACCCCGGAGGCTGACGTATGAATTCGGTCGAATCCGCCGTCAGTGCGTGGCCCGGAGTCGAAGTCAATTCGCACGACCGTGGCGGTGGCCGTGAATTCGTCCTCGATGGGCGGGAGATTAGCCACGTCCACCGCGGCAGGCTCGTTGACATCCCGTTCGCCAAACGTGTCCATGACGTCCTCATCGCAGAGGAACGGGCCGAAAAACACCACGTCATGCCCGATTCCGGGTGGGTGTCCTATCGGATTCAGTCGGAAGAAGACGTCGAGGGAGCACTCTGGCTCCTCCGCGTCGCGTATCTTTACCACGTGATCACGATGCGAAAGCGTGAGGAACGCTCCCTGGAAGATGGAGTCGATATCGACGCAGCACTCATCCAATTGAGCATGAGCGACACGTTGGAAGACGTGTTCAATGAGGTGAGAGTCACATGAGCGGCGAGATGGAACTCCCGCATCCGCGGCTCGCCCAGGGAACATTGTTGCTTGCCAGCATGCTCACGATCATGGCGGGAGCGACGATCTCCCCGGCGCTGCCCGCGATTCAGCGGGAGTTTGCGACTGCGCCGAACGCGGAAATCCTCGTTGGGCTTGTCCTCACGATGCACGGGTTGTTCATTGCAGTCGGTTCACCCATCATCGGGGCGCTTGCTGACCGATACGGCCGCCGATGGTTGCTCCTGGCTTCGACGGTCGTCTACGCACTCGCTGGTGGCTCTGGATTCGTGCTGGATTCGTTGATAGCGATTCTCGTCGGTCGAGCGGTGCTAGGGCTGGCCGTTGCGGGCGTGATGGTGACTGTGACTGCGCTGATTACCGACTACTACGAGGAGAACCACCGGGATACGATCCTCGGGCGACAGGGTGCCTTTATGTCCATTGGCGGCGTCGTCCTGTTGCCGCTCGCAGGCGTGCTCGCAGATATCGGCTGGCGGGTTCCCTTCCTCGTCTACACGGTGGCGTTGGTGCTCCTGCCAGCGATGACGTTCGCGTTACCGGAACCAAGCCGCCATGAACCTACGAGCGACCGTCCGACGAGTATCGACGACGTCCGCCGGACACTCACCGAGTTCCCGCTCGGAACGCTCGGGCTTATCGCCGCGCTCGGACTGGTCGGTCAGATCATTTTCTACATGACTCCCGTCCAGATTCCGTTCTATCTCGAAACGCGGACTGGAGCAAGTGGCACGGTGATCGGTGCTGCGTTAGCAGCATCGACGGGTGCCGGTGGGATCGCTTCGCTGCTGTACGGTCGTATCCGTCGGTCCTTGAGTGTGATCGGTATTGTTTCACTCACGTTCGGGCTCATGAGTATTGGATATGCCGTGATTGGGGTGAGTGGGACGGTGTTCGGCGTTGTCGCTGGTCTAGCGGTCGCGGGGACCGGAAGCGGGTTTCTCCTGACGAATCTCAATGCATGGATCGCGGCAGTCACCCCGGAATCCGTTCGCGGGCGGGCACTTAGTCTTCTGACCAGCGCGTTCTTTCTCGGACAGTTCCTGTCCCCACTCGTGGTTCGCCCGGTGAATGAGACGGTCGGGCTCGGAGTGATGTTTCTCGGCGTCGGGATGGTGTTGGGAATGGCGGCGATTGGATTCGCGTTCGCAGCGGTGTTTGTCACGCCACCGACCGAGTCTACGCTCGGATCTGACCAGCAAATCACGAAGTGATACCTGAAGACTCGTGGCAGGCGCCATCGTCCGTTGGCCTCATACGGCACGCCGTAGCGAATGGGTTGGATTCAGAACTTATAAATCAGCAGCTAGTAAACCCTAGGTCTTCAGAACGGGGCTGGAGAAGAGTGGTACTGCGTACAAATTCATACAGTTCCGGAATCTGGCGACCCGATGACTGTGGTTAGGGAGGTCAGAGCGGCGGGAGTTTCGCGCCTGAAGGATCGAGACGGGCTAACACTGATACTCAGCGTTTCGATTTCGAGAGCGAAGGGACCTGCTGCGATCCAGATCGTCCGTTCGACTGGACGTGTTCGAGAAATCGAAACTACCCATCTGGCTTCAGGACACGGTTGACTTTCGTAAGGACTCCGGTAGGAATTATTATCAATTCACGCGTCTCAGTCCCGCCCGGACAATGACGCTTCCCCCGAACAAAGCCATCGCACCGATGGCTGTCCATTGTACTGATCTACCAGTGATCGGTTCGCAGTCTGTGATGCACAAAATAGGACCTATCTGGATGATTCCAAGGCCCTGAACTACCCATAACATCCCGAGAAGTGCCACGATGACGCCGAGGATCGTCAATACAGCCGCTTTCGTATTCCATATGTGCGTATTTCTCTTTTCCATCAGAGAGGGAGAGGTGCCGGTTATCCTCGGATTTAACGCCGAGCATGCACCCTGTCTTTATTACTGATTACGATATCACATCCTCGTATGATGGTGGCGATAGCGCTTCATCCTGGGACACGATTCGAGACGGACCGAACGGTACGACCGAGTACGTGATCAGTGACGATAATGAGATACGTTACCGTTGTCATAGCCTTGGAGGAATTCATTCCGTCGGAGAACGATCAACAGATGCAGAGAGGCATCAATGATCCGAGAGAGATCTGGATCGATGGCACGCTCGTCGCGACACAGGAAGCGATACAGTACGTCAATCTTCTCAATGATGGAACCGTTGTTGGGGTCGCACGATTCAGAGGCGATGCTGATCAGCTCGCAACGATAGAAGACGAGATCCCGGAGATCATCTCCTGCACTGTGACAGGCGGTAAGACGTGGCTGGCGTACATGCACTATGAGCCTGACGAGTTTGAAGCAACTCTTCTCAACCGTATCGATACCGAAGCAATCAGTATCGACTGGCCGATGAGAGAGACTGATGATGGACTGCGAGTCACGCTCTTCGGTGAGGATGCAGCCCTTCAGCAACTGATCGCTGGCTTGCCTGAGGAAGTAGACGTTACTCTTGAACGAACAGGAGCGTATCAGCCGGACATGAGTGACCCAGCGGGGAAACTCACCGACCGGCAGAAAGAAGTCCTCCGGACAGCACTTGCCGCAGGATACTATGAGATCCCCCGTCGTGCGACACAACGCGATTTAGCCACCGAGCTTGGGCTTTCACGGGGAACGATTGGAGACCATCTTCGGCGGGCAGAAGCAAAGATCATCCGATCGATAATTATATGAAACAAGTATCATCCTATCTGAAATCAGTGGTGGGTTTCTCACATGGGGCTGGTAGGGTATCTATTCTAAAAAATTTAATATATTTATATTAACAAATATCATGGTCGACTTCAGTTGAAGGATAAGACGAATAACAAGACTGTAAACTCGTCGCTCTCTCATCGAATCTCCAACGCAAGGATATCCACCGGCTCTGTGAGGGAAGTGACGAAATGGAACAAGCTAGTTATATATCAAATATCTATGAAATAGTCTGCTTGATCTCCAGCCTGTTCAGGAATTCATTTGATACATGGGCTCTCGGATCTGGGAAAGCTATCTCACTGATGAAAAAACTTTTAATTACTCTCTTAGCGATCTCTGGAAATACGTACCAAATGCTAAGATAATGACAGCGTGATGTAATATAATGCTCGTGTTGGCTACACGGATTTCTGACCTTGGTATCACATACAGTATGAGTGGTTATTGAGATCTATCTGCTTTTCTTAGAAGTTGATAGGGATAATCAGCCACGATGAACACAGATTGGTGTGGCAATCGGTAACTATATACACATGCGCTCGAAATTTGATACTCCAACTCGCACTGAGGTCGGTTTGCTTCACGCAGTGTTAGACGGGTGGGTTGGGGAGAACACCATGACTGAAGAATGGACCATCACGGGCGATTACGTGGAAGCGTGCAACTGTGATGTTGTCTGTCAGTGTCTCTGGATGGAGCCCCCCGATGATAACCACTGTATGGTATCAATCGTATGGCATATTACGGACGGCCAGTACGGTGACGTCGATCTGAGTGGACTCCACGCGGCGCTGCTCATCAGTAGCGAGGAGGGTGTCCTGTTAGATCCGGACACCGCATGGCATGCGGTGCTCCTCATCGACGAAACGGCCGATGACGATCAACAGGCCGCCCTTGAAGATATCTACCTAGGTCGAGCCGGCGGCATCTTTGCAGTCGCCGCCGATACGCACGTCGAAAGCGCCACGGTTGCGACCGCCCCGTTCTCGTTCACCCGGGATGATGCCGATCTCTCGGTCGAAATCGGTGATAGCGTCTCCATGGATGTGGTTGGGAAACGCGGCTTCAACGAGAAACTCGGGACGATCGCACCCCATCCGTTCACGAAGAGCACGGAGATGAAGACTGGTAAGTCCACTACCGCCACGGTCTCCTACAACGACGAGTTCACGTGGGACGTCTCCGAGAACAACGCGTTCCTCTGTGATTTCGAACTGGCGAACGCCTGACGTCGATGGGGCAACTCTCCAGTTGATCGATCATGTCCACACCCGAGTCGTTCCGGAACCGATTTGACCTCCACCGCCTCCCAACTGTCGCACTCGTCACCTACGTAATTGCGCTGTTCGCGTGGGTGGCAATCGTCGGCCGGTGGATCCCGATGTCAGGAGGCACAATGGGTAGGCGGATGTCCGATCCCGGGGTGCCGGAGGCAATGGCGCTCTCGAACGGAGTGACAGGTGCCGGTCTCTATCTGCTCATGTGGGGCGTGATGATGGTCGCAATGATGTATCCGTCGTCAGTGCCGTTCATCCGGCTGTACTACAAGACGCTTGAAGGCACGTCGACCGCGGGCAAAGCCGCGCGGATTGGGGCGGTTTTAGCGACGTACGCGCTCATGTGGACGCTCACAGGGATCGTTCCCCTCCTGGTCAACGCGGCGGTGCCGGTCGCACCCCTCGCAAACGCTCACAGAGGGTTCCTATGGGGCGGAACGCTGGTGCTCCTTGGGGGATATCAGCTGTCTCCATACAAATACCGCTGTCTGCGGTACTGCCGGTCACCACTCGGATTTCTTATGTCTCACCACCGGCCGGGGATTTGGGGTGCCATCCGGATGAGCTGGAAGTACAGCATCTTTTGCATCGGATGCTGTTGGGTACTATTCGCGTTCATGGTCGTCGTGGGGTCGATGAACATCGTTTGGATGGCGCTCATCACGGTGGTACTGTCGCTCGAACGAACCGTAGCATGGGGCCGGCAGCTGGCCCATGCGGTCGGCATCTTCGCTGGTATCGCCGGGCTTGCCATCATTGTGATCACGATACTGTAGCGCATCAGAGAACGATTGATGACCCCATCCATTCAGCAGCTAACCGATGTATCCTGTCTGGTGGGCTCGTCCGTCGGCCGAGAGATATTCATACAGGCCGTTCCACGAAAACCCAACGAGTTCGCGACAGAACAAGGCAAGGCACGAACCGTCGGGACAGCGTCGTACTCGGCTTCTGTTCCTCTTGCATCTCAGTCATCATCCGAACGAATTGTCCAGCGTTAGTGATGAGCTTGTTCTCGGCGAAAGCGGAGCGTCGACATCATTGATGAGGTGACCGCTCATGATCTATTCTACCCAAAGTACACGTTATGTACGCACTGGAATTGGAGTTGGTGCGTGAGGAAGAAGCCATATTGGGACCATCCGTGTGAGGAGGACATTCCGGTCAGTTCGACGAGTGTCTGGGTCACGACGACCGCTGACGTGAGGGCGTAGCCCGAGGGTAACGCTAGTGCCAGTGGAGGGATCACCAGCGAATTTCGCGTCACAGACGTGACGAGCGCACGGCTCTCAATAGGTGCTGTCCTGACTATCGCAACGGTTGTAAGTGCCCCTGCGATGCGTGAAGAGAGACTCGATCCCGAGACCGAGCGCCCGACCCACGAATGGCTCTTGGCCCACGCTTTCGGGGGCTGATCGACGCGCTTCGGGAGTACCACGGCCGGACCTTCGGCGAGCTCTGAGCCAACGATCTCGATCCAACGAACGTGACGATGGCTACGACTGGGGAATGACGCACGACCCGACGGTCGACCTCTTGGAGGCGTGTACCTCAAGAGTCGTTCTGAGCGTGGGGATCTGAGTGAGTCATCCACCGATACGCTCCGGTATCGGCTCGCACACTATGTCCGTGCCTCCCATCGAGTCAACGGGACTGGTGATTTACTCACGCCGGTTGCTCGTGACAGCGGTATCCTCGGCGTATGAGGTGACGGATGCTGTCTGAACAGCCTTCGACCAAGAACTGAGTGAGCCCATGCAGGTGGAACATCGTCCGGGAATTCGGGTGCGGGACAGGATACCCGAGCAAATTCGCTCTCAAACACTTCGAGTCTGGATCAGCGATCATCCCCAAACAGTACGTTCGGAAACGAACAGCCCTTGATGAAGAGAGACGAACCATCCTAGAACGAGATAACAACCAGTGTGTCCGTTGTGGCAGTAGCCAAGAGATTGAATTGAAGTCACCACATCATCCCGGTCTCGGATGAGGATTCGAATGACCCACACAATCTGGCCGCCCTTTGTCATGCCTGTCATCTAGATACCCACGGTGGTACCATGCTGTCTCACGATGTGGTCTATGATTCACGAGAAGCATTCTGGGGGTGGACTCAATAACAGTAGTCGTTAATACGATCTCATTATTCAGTGTGAGAGCTGAAACTGCCGTTAAATATAGATTGCCACCACACGGATGTATCCCAGCTAGCCTGCTATAGCAGGTTCTAAGTTTACTAGACGAGGGACACCCCCATGACACATGAGATTTGACCTGACCGAGGATCAACGGGCGCTTCGAGAGGAGGTTCGAGAATTCACAAAAAAGGAGATTGAACCAAAGGCGAGAGACCTTGACCGAGAGGAGGAGTATCCAAGAACGATCTTCGACGAACTCGCCGAACGCCGTTTGATGGGTGTGACGCTCCCAGAAGAGTACGGGGGACGGGGCGAAGGTCTCGTTGAACTCGCGCTGATGATCGAAGAGCTATCGGCGGGGCTAATGTCCGTGGCGGCCACTGTCGGACTCCATCTCGGGGTTGCGGAAGTCGTCGAGCGCTTCGGAACCGAGGCGCAGCACGAGGAATTCCTCCCCGAGATGGCCTCTTTCGACACAGTCGGCGCTCTCGGCTTGAGTGAGGCGAACGCAGGGAGTGATAAACTAAAGATGGAGACCACCGCCGAACGCGACGGGGACGAGTGGGTCCTTAACGGCCACAAGCAGTGGGTGACGAACTTCCTCGATGCAGACTACGTCCTCACGTACGCGAAGACTGGCCCCGAGGAGGACGCGCCACACAACATCAGCGCGTTTCTCGTGCCGACTGACGACTTCGAAGTCGTGACAGTGTGGGAAACGCTGGGCGCGAACAGCGTGACGTCCCCGCGTGTCTCCCTCTCGAACGTTCGTGTGCCTGAGGATCGACTCATCGGCGAACAGAGCGAAGGTTACGTCCAGCGTGGAGAGCTACATACTGGTGTGAATGTCCCCGCTCGCGGCGTCGGTATCGCCCGCGCTGCCCTCGAAGACACGGTGGCCTACACGAGCAGCCGTGAGCAGTACGGCCAGCACATCAGCGACTTCCAAGGCGTCAGCTGGGAAGTCGGCAAGATGGCCGAACGCGTCGATACCGCCCGGTTACTCACCCTCCGCGCAGCTGACCGTGCAGATCGCGGATACGACGTCACACGCGAGTTCAGCATGGCGAAAATTAATGCAACACAAGCTGCCGTGGACAACGCTAACGAGGCAATGCAACTCCAAGGCGGTATCGGTTACACGACGGAACACGACGTTGAGCGGTATCTGCGTGATGCGAAACTCCTCACGATTGCCGGTGGTCCGAACGAAGGTCACAAGAACACGCTCGCTGAGGCAGTCTTCGAGCGACACGACGACTGATTCAGTCGAGTATCCAGCTGTATCTCTCCGTTCACGAACCGTTATCTGGTTGTGGAGAGAATTCGACACTACGAACAGTTACGATGCCATCTCCTGAGCGATCTGGCGAAGCGCTTCATGTATCTATCGACCTCTGGTACCCTGATTGCTGGGAGATCGAGATTACCGAGCGCCTCGATGTTGGGATTCTCGGCTACGGGATCTATATGACTGGCAGCGAGGTTGCGACACTCTTCACAATCCACGCGGACGATCACGAATCGGTTACAGAGGGGATTGAGGCCATTCGCGCGTCTGAGAATGTTCATTCTGCCTCCGAGATGGCGTCTGGTTTCCGGCAGACCTCGATTCCGAAGCCGGGAAACGCAACGCGTGAACTCCTGGTCGTTCACGATGGGCGAAAGCAGATCAGCCAGCCACTCACCTCTCGTGGGTTCGTGTGTACAGGACCGATCGACATTCGAGGTGGAAGGGAGTATTGGAGTCTCGCCACGAACCACGACCGAAAAACGGTTCGGGTCAAACTCGACGAAGTTCGTGAACAGATGAACGCTGAGATTAATGTACGGAGTATGAAGCAGCAGACCGGAGGAACTGCGACGACCACACTACCGGTGGATCAGTTCACGAAGCGCCAGTCAGAAGTATTCCAGCTCGCTCGTGAGCAAGGGTACTACGAGTACCCGAAGGAAACGACAGCCGGCGAATTGGCGGATGAATTAGGAATCACTACATCGACGCTCCACGAACACCTTCACAAAGTGGAAGCGGTCTTATTGGGGAGAGACGGCCTGACGCAACTCGAATAGAGCTGTACAGTTGATGTACTAACCACAAAACGTCTGACCGAGAGCGAACCGCACGAAAGGGATTTGTCGGTAAAATACGACTCTGCAGTACAAACAGTGTTGGGACTGTCGAACGTATCTTCACTGTCCCGGAGGCCAAAGTCGAGATGGTCGAACAGGGCGCTGTTGAGACCGTCGCTGGCAGTGGCCTTCGAGACGACCGCTATTTCAGCGACATTGAAACAGGACCCTTCGTCACATAGGGGGCGGATGAGGAACACCCCAGTGGC
Source organism: Halocatena salina (assembly GCF_023115355.1). Taxonomy (NCBI): domain Archaea; kingdom Methanobacteriati; phylum Methanobacteriota; class Halobacteria; order Halobacteriales; family Natronomonadaceae; genus Halocatena; species Halocatena salina. The sequence continues at coordinate 250,324 of NZ_CP096021.1, read as the reverse complement.
TATGATTTGACGTTCATCGAGCGAGAGAAGCCATCGAAGGCAACGAGCGCGAGGCAGGTGTTAAAACTCATTCCTGGCGAACACCGACGAAATATCATCACCCATGACACCGCACTCAACCATCTCGTCGAAAAGCGCTTCCGTTCCGGAGACATCATCTGCCCAGACGACCGACTCTGTGAACCCTGCGGGTATCTCTAAGACCTCATCAAGAAGGATGTGTTAGAGCCGCTGGCTCATCGAGGCGGGCATCGGGCAGACATTCTCGAAATCGGGCGTATTCGACCGGATGAGATTGAACCGCTCGAATAGGTAAGATTCGGAGTTTACCCAAGTTCACTACAACTACGCGAACCTCCTAGCACATAAGTACAACGCGGTAGAGGAAGCGAAAGAGCACTACGAACAGGCACCACTATCGACCCCGATCTTGGGTCAGCGAACGCCACTATGGACATCTTCTATATCCTTGCTTCTTCCGAATTTTGCGTTGTTGAAGCCCTGACAGCCAAAGCAGGCGACGAGAACCCATTTTTAGCGCACTCGACCGCTGGCTGGCAGCACTCAACGAGGAGACCGAACTACGAACGCTATCAGCACAGCTCATGAAATTGTAACGAAAGTACTATATTATTCTACACTAGCTGATCAGGAATGAACTGACGGTCATATCGATTTGCCTCGGACGTTGTGGCAGTATGTCTCTCCGACCCGGAATGTATTGTCGATATATCAACTATCGATATGGCATAAGCCTGTGACAGACTGGTTCGGGCACATCTCAGGGGTCCCCGACGCCGGTACCGTCACTTCTGTCTTGAGGGTAACCACCCTGTTGTGCTGTATACAGCATGGAATAGTAACTGGCCAAGAACAATTTGTAGGTGGCCAAGCTGCCAAGATTCTATCACAACGCTTAATCACTCTAACCGGCTCAAGGTCATCCCCCATTTCCGAGTTGTACATGGAAACACAGACAGGTGATGGATCCTACTGCTTCGATGAAAGCGATCATTGGTGCTGTCGTGTGATGGTTTCACTCGTGCACGTCAACATAGGACTGGCTGCATATAATGAGTGTTAGACATGATTGGCGTCGCTGATGTTTCTAGGGACCGCCATCATGGTGTCCGAGTGGGAACCCATCTCGACGCTCGGCCTGTAGTGGAGGTAATCCGTCGGTGACGTCGACCTTTCCGATGGGAGAACTGATCGACGCAACCCCGACGCGGCGGTCCAGATCGTTCCGAATGCGGATGTGTTGATCGTAATGGGAAGGTCGCCACTCCCCAGACGGCCAGAACCGCGGGCCAGACGCCGGTGTGGATCACGTACCCAACCATGATGAACGCGGCTCCGGTCGCTGGCCAACTGCAGGGAGAACGACGATCGGAGCGCATCGACGGCAGGGGCGATCAACCGATACGATTCGATCGGTGCGTCCGGTCTCGATCGCGGACTCGTCGTCGACGTCGACGGCCATACCACGACTTCTCTCCGGGCAGATAGTCGTTTCGACGAGGAATCGCTCGGCTCGACGCCCGTCGACTCGATCCATCGAAATGCCCGTCGACGCGCGGAGACGAATCGTGATCGATGCCTAGACGGAATCGAAGTACCAGCGCTGGTTGGCGCCACCGTTGTCGGCCCACTGGAGGACGTTGGCGCCGTCGTCGGTCGAGGCGGCATCGACGTCGGCGATCTTGCCGCTGTTGACGTTCTCGATGACGTACTCGCCGGCGGCGTCCTCCCAGATCCACCAGCGCTGGTTGGCGCTACCGCTGTCGGCCCACTGGAGGACGTTGGCGCCGTCGTCGGTCGAGGCGGCATCGACGTCCATCACTTTGCCGCTGTTAACGTTCTCGATCCGGTAGGAGCCGTCGCTGGTCTCCTCGACGTACCACTGCTGATTCTCGCCGCCCCAGTAGTCGTACTGCTGAACGTTGGCACCGTCATCGGTCGAGGAGTCCGCGACGTCCAACGCCTTGCCGCTGTTAACGTTCGTGATCTGATAAGTCCCTGTCGAGATGGGACCGGTCGACCCACCGTTGTCGTCGTCATCGCCCCCATCACCACCGTTCCCGTCACCCACGGCCACGATGTTCGGAGTCGGCGGCGCGTCCATGTTCTCGCCGACGAAGAAGCTGGGATGGGGCGGCTGGTTGTATGCCACGTTCTGCCAGGCAACAGCCGTCCGGTACTGCGTGTCGTGCATCAGCGTGTACAGCCGGTGGTTCGTCTCGAAGGGCGTCACGAACAGGCGCAGCGCCTGGTCGTCGTCGCGTCGCCAGATGACCTCCTCGCGCCAGTCGCCGAGGATGTCGGCCTGGAGGCAGGGGTTGCCCTTCGTCCAGTTGTTCGAGAGCGTCCCTGGGAAGTCCTCGACCCGATTGAGTTGCTGGGCGTCAGAATCCCACTTGTCCAACTTGGGATAGCCGATACCGTCGCCCTGCCAGTCGTGATCCGTGAGTTCCCGCTGGAGGTCGCCCGTCCACCAGGTCACGAAGTTGTACGACCCAGGCGCGTCGGAGATCCAGTCCCCAGATCCGCCCTCGCGGAAACCGATACCGTTCGACGCCCAGGCCTCTGCGCCTGGGTGCATCGAGTCGATGTTGGCGGCCACGCCGCGGGCGACGTCGTCGTCGTTATCGACGTTCCAGAGCAGCTCGCCCGTCTCGGCGTCGCGCATCGTCGCGCCCATCCCGCCCCACTCGTGGGGCATGAAGATTTCCTGACCGTCACGCGAGGGGACGAAGTCACTACAGTGGAGCGCGTCGCCGTGGTTGAAACCCGTCGTGTGTAGCCCGGTACCGTCGTGGTCGATCACGGCGGCGCCGTAGATGATCTCGTCGAACCCGTCGTCGTCGACGTCCGCGATGCTCAGGCTGTGTGCCCCCTGGCCGCCGTAACCCTCGTTACCGGAATCACCGCTACTGAAGAACCACCGCTGAGAGAGTCCGCCGTCCCGGAAGTCGAACGCGGCGAGTTCGGTCAGTTCGTAGTACCCCCGCGCCATGACGATGCTGGGGTACTGGCCGTTGAGGTACGCGACGCCGGCGAGGAAGCGGTCTCCGCGATTGCCATAACAGTCGCCCCAGCGGCAGATGTCGCCCCTGGCGGGCCGGAAGTCGGTGGTGACGATCTCCTCGCCGGTCGCGCCGTCGAACACCGTCATGTACTCCGTCCCTTCGAGAATCCGGCCCGAGTCGTTGCGCCAGTCGGCGTTCGGATCACCGATCACGGTACCGGCGTCGTCCGTCGTCCCGTCCGCCGTCCTGACGACGAACTCTGCGATCCCGTCGCCGTCGAAGTCGTAGACGAGGAAGGGCGCGTAATGCGCGCCGGCCCGCACGTTGATGCCCAGATCGATTCGCCAGAGGTGCTCGCCCTCAAGCGTGTACGCGTCGAAGATGTGGGGGTCCGTGTATCCATCCTGGGCGTTGTCCTTAGTCGTGCCCGACCACTTGACGACGATGTCGTAGCTCCCGTCGCCGGTCAGATCGCCAACGCTGCAGTCGTTCGGGTGGTAGTTGTCTCCTGGACTGTTCAGCGGGATGTCGATGTAGTTGTCCTGCCAGACGTCCGCCGGGTCGGACTCCGTCTGCTCGGTGCCGTCGATCACCGGCGCTACGGTGTAGGTCGACCCCGTCGAACCGTTCGGGTCGACGTAGTTCGTGCTCCCGGTGATCAGCGAGCTGTTCACCTGCTGGCCGTCGCGATAGAGGTTGAAACCAATCCCGTTAGGGTCCGTCCCCAGCAGGCGCCAGCGAACCAGCACGCCCTCGTTGGTCTGGACTGCGACCACTCCTCTGTCCAGGGCCTCCACCTCCCGCGGATCCGCTGCTGCGGCGCTCACGTTCCCCACCCCAGCCAGCATCGCTGCGCCGGACGCCATCCCACCGAGGAACGTCCGACGCCGGATCGATCCCAGCAGATCGAGATCGGGCTCCGGTTGCTCGTTCGTCCTATCAATTCCATGTTCCACATCGCGTGTGTTGTCATCCATTGTTGTCATGTACCGTTCGCAAATCGGTTCAGTCGCTGTTCGACCTCTTTCGAAGGCGATGCCTCCACAGACCAGAGGCGACAAAGACTCACAACCCGTCTCCCACGAATCCACATCCCCGTGGTCATGTACCATATCGCCTTTTCCCTGATCCAATGCGTGTTGTCTAAAATATAAATAGTTACTACTTAATTATTTTCATTTATGATGTATCTTTTATATTTCTGCCAATGTGGCGTGGTATTCATTCGAAATAGCAATCCCGCGACAGCAGAATCTCGGCGACGACTGCGGGCGGGAGCGGACAGTTCCTAGCTGGCGCAAATCCAAAAGTGACGATCACTGCATTTCCCAATTGCAACCGTCCGCTGCAGTGGCCATCGAAGCGTGGGTTGTGCTCTACACGGCTTCGAAGTACCAGCGCTGGTTGCCGCCGCCGTTGGAGGAGGATCCCTCGACATCCATCACTTTGCCGCTGTTGACGTTCGTGACGTAGTACGTCCCTGTTGAGGTGGGGCCACCGCTACCGCCGTTCCCTTCACAGTATGTGTTCTCGCTGACGGTTCTTCACCAGACGAGATCGAACAGCTCCTCGGGATTCCCACACAGACCATCTAACGACTGTCATCATCGTCCGATTCCCAGCGTGATGCGAGTCGACCATCTTGAAGACTACTGGTTCGCCGAGTCTGATGATCGTTATAGCTTGCGGGAGTTAGCCGAGTATGCCAACCAGCAGTTGTTGTACAGGGTTATGCAGAATGCTGGCCTCGATCCCTTCGATAGCGAAATCGGAACGCTTACCGCTTACTCACCGATGACGATGTCGGTACGGGAATGGTACCCAGGTCCGTGGACGATCGTACGCCCTCAGGACACTCATCACCGAAGCGGCGACGCGTTCGGATTCGAGTTCGATACAGGGTGGTTCGAAGTGGATGGTGGTGATCTTATGACATTCATCGAGACTCATGCCGACCGCACCGAACTCCTCCACGTGATAGATTGTGACGCAGAGACCGCGACGTCACCCGTGATAACAGTGTTGAAGTATTATCATACGATCACGACGGACTGGACAAACTACTGGCGTCGCTGACGCACGGCGTGACTGCTCTGCCAGACGGAACTGGATCAAAACACCCGTAGTGTCACCGGTTACTATTCGTAAATATCAAACGAACCGGGCTGTCGACGCTCAAATAATCACCAAAAAAGCAGGCCGCCAGTGCGATCAAACGACGTAAGTCCGGCTAGATCAGTCGGGACCCGACGTCTGTTTGTCTGTCGAACCGCAAGGAGGATTACGACTTTCTCCGGGATGCCACCGGCAGAGGCGTTCATTACATGCGTGCATTCGTAACACCCACTTAAACATAACAGATTACAGTGGCGAGGCGCGTTCGTGGATGACGCTGCATCAACTCAAACACGCCAATCGCCTCCGGGGTACGTCTCCGTACCGAAATAATATCTCATTATATCAAATATTCTATTTTCCTTTAAATAACATTTGATAATATAAAATAATGGAAAGAAATACAGTCTTCGTTGGCGATCGGTTCGCCGGGGTTGTTCATCGAGATTAGTCGCGGGTGATCTTGTGTGCCGTCCTGGGTGAGGGTCGCACAAAGCGCCTCAGTGTCACAGCAGTACGTGCAGTTCGTCAGCGCGGCATAGTCACATTCGATTTCTCGATACGTGCCAAGTCCCAGGTGTTGTAGCCTGGATTTTCCTTATTTGACGGAACGTACTCGTTGATTTCGAACGCTACATCGGTCAGTCCTTTCTCCGACAGGAGCGAGCGGGGGGCGGCTGTAACCGCGTCATCCCCGGTTTGGAGATCGTGCCAGTTGAGGATGTCCGGCTCGGTTCCGCTCTCTATCGTCATGCCGAGCCAACTGTTGATCCAACTACTCACGTAGTGTGTACCCCGGACCGACGATACGTGCGTTAGGATCTTGGAATCGAATTCGCTGGACACCCCGTTGCCACATCTCGCCGCACTGCGCCGTCGAGCGGGGCCAAAACAGATCGTAGCCGGGTTCGTTTGAATCCGTGAACGATCCATTCCTTTGCATTCACGTCATCCACGACTCGGTCGACGAAGGACTCATAGCTGCTCCAGTTGCCGGTGTCACCGTGATATGGATCACTGTCGGCAAGCAGGTTCCCTCCCAGAACCACACCATATATCACCGTCTCAGCCACTGCGTTCCCCACGCTCGGGATAAGCGAACTTGCACGAGGGTCGGTATCTCCGTGGCGAGGTCACAATTCAACAGCACCGATCCAGAGCTCATCGCCACAGCGTTGACAGTCGAAGGTCAGATGATAGTCTGCACAGCGGCTGTGGAGCCCGCGCCCACACTCCCGGCACCGGATCGTTTCGTCGACTCGCTCCCCACAGGTGGGGCAGGTGCTCCCGAGTTTCATTATGTACTGTCCGTTAGCGAGTGCCATAATCATGTTGGTGTAGACAACGCTGGCGAACGTTCCACTCGATGATCGTCTCCTTCGGGAGCAATCCGGTCAAAAGTCCCGGCGTATTCGTGGCCGCTATCGTTCGTAGTCGCCGCCGTACGTGAGGAAAAAATATGCCAGTCCGAGCGTCGAATACGTGCGTCCATGTCGAGTAAATTCGCATCTGACTGTGTGTTTGTGCCCCATCGCGTGCCGTGGATCACGACGACGACCCAATCAGCGTAGCCGCCATCATCCTTCTTGACTGCTGTAGCGAGATCGCCAGAGACAGCGCGTTTTGCCAACGCTACGAGGCGGTCTGTGAAACGGGAAAGACGAGAGGACACACTACTTGGTTCTGTGTCTGAAGGTCGTTAATCTGCCAGAGTGAGCCGTTGTCTTGAGTGTCGAAACAAGGCCCAATTGTTCTCAATCCGGTTCTCTCATTCTCGAATAAGAGTGGGGACAATCAGATCCAACTGAGATCGACATCCTCAGCGCTTCTCCGAGCACTGCTTACTCTCCTATCGGGTGTCAGTGATCGCCCTAGAGGTGGACGCCGTCGTCGACGGTGTCGAGCATCTCGTCGGTGAGGCCGGGGTCGAAGTCGACGTACGCCACGTCGTCCTCGATGGTGGCGACCATGCCGATCTCTTCGCCCGTCGCGTCGAACATGTCCATCCCCGTGTCGATGGCGGATGTGCTTTGGTCCATAATACGCGAATGATAGCGCGGTGGCGATCGTACACCTACTGTCATCATGGGTAAGGTAATAGTCATGTTGAGTCGGGCGCGAACGATCACGACCCGTGGAGCCGACCGGTTCGGGGCGGACGCGACGCCGATCTCTTCACTGATGCGTTGGATCACCGATGGCACCTCGTCGACAGCAGTGACACCGTGGGCGAGGTACAGTTCGAACCGATCCTCAACGACGTCGAGGTAGGGGGCGGCTGAGTCACAGCGCGCTCGTTGCACGCGAATACAGGCTACCGGGGGTGGTGTCAGTATCTGAAACGATGCGTCGTATCGAGACCGGACAGCAGGTACGGATCGATGGCACACGGGGAACGGTTGGGATCATTGAGGAGGACTGATGCTCACACCGAGGGTTCAGCCGGAAGTGGTCATTTCCAAGTACGTGACAACCAGCGTTCGGGCCTCGCTCATTTCGATGGTAGACTGGTTGAAGAGTCTCGAATTCATTCACATTTCAGACATGATGTCCGGAATGATTCTCGCTAGGGCGAATCCGATCTACACAGCCGATCACCAGCTCTCAATCATGGCGGTACTATTCGCCGCGGGCAGGATAACGTGTCTGATCGAGTCTATATATGATGATAAGATATTATGCTATACTAATACGTTCGGTAGAGCGTCGGGCGTCTTCGAGGAGCGGTACGCCAACGAACTGGGCACACTCCTCGGTGTACTGAGCGTGGCAATCCGTCCGACACCGATGGCTTCGAGTGGATCCATCCTCCGTGGTCCCAAAGTGCCGTGTGGATCATCTGCAGTTCGTACAACCCGTCATGACTGATCGGTGTCCTCGCGAACCGAACTACATGCCCGTTACAACAGTACGTACGTAATGGATGACGCAGCCCACCGAGTAGGAGCAACCGAAGATCATTATTCGCCATCAGAACCACACGGCACCCGATCGGACAGCGGTAGATCGGGCGATTCGTAGCTGACAATTATACTGACTTCTACTCAATTATACTAAATTATATACAGTATTACAGAATATCGTCGCATAGATAGTAAGAAGAGACCCACCATCGCCGGTGATATCGTTAAACTGAATCACTGCGTAGAATCGCTAGATACAGTCCCGAGAAGCCGGACGGCGTTGGGTATGTCGAGTCACGTGTAGGTGATATTCAGCTCGATGACGTTGGCCACGCTCTTGAGCGTGGCAGGGAGGTCTTCCCGGAACCGTTGTCCCTGAAAACGACTGGTCGGGCCGGAGACGCTGATCGCTCCCTCGACGGTGGCGTTGTTGTTGACGATGGGAACCGCAACGCAGCGGAGGCCTTTCACGCGCGCCTCGTCGTCGAAGGCGACCTTCTCCTCTCGGATGCGGTCGAGACGCGCAAAAAGCTCGTCTCTGTCGGTAATAGTGTTCTCTGTCGTCGCTGGCAGCCCATGCCGGTCGATGATCTCGGTCACACGTGCGCGGGGGAGATGCGCGAGAATAGCGTTTCCGAGCGCGGTGTTGTGCAGATAGACCCGCTGGCCGATGTACGAATCGGTCTTGACAGCGTCGTCTCCGTGCGCACGATAAAGATACGTTCCCCGTCCGTGTTCCTCTACGAGGAGGTTCGCCAGTTCACCCGTCTCCTCGGCCAGTGCGGTCACTTCGTCCTTTGCGACGTCGTATATGCGTTCCGTATGGAGTGCGTGCCCTCCGAGATCGAGCAGTCGCAACCCCACTCGATAGGTGTTATCCTCTTTCACGACGTACCCTTCCCGTTCGAGCGTGCTGAGGTAGTTGTGGATACTGCTCTTCGAGAGGTCGAAGGCGTCGGTCAGCTCTGTCACCGTCGCTTCGTTTCGCTGTTTCAGCTCTTCGAGTATTGCGAAGGTGGTCTGGGCCGTCTTGACGGCGTTGGAGTTTTGTTGATCGGACATGGACGATGGCACATGTCCGGGGATAATAAATCTATTCCAGAATAAGCAGTGTACTGTTCAGTTACACTGGAGTGATCGCGAACCGCTCACGATCGTCCGATTACCCACTCCGACAGGGATCACCACGATGTGATGGATATCTCTCGGAGCGGCTGTGCCAGAGGAACATTCACCGTCGAACTGGTGTAGTGAGAGAGGTAGAACCCGACGATGATTTCGAGCGACCGGGTGGCTTCTACGCCCGGCGAGTAGTTCTCGTCCTCGCCGTTCAGCAGATCTCGGACGTGGGTCGCCGCGTTCGCAAACGACCGTTTGTAATCGTCGTCCCATGTCCATGCGCCATCGATGCCGGGCAGTGACTGCTCGACGTGCTCGCCGTCCTCAAGCGACCAGTATCGCCACTCACCGTCGTCGTTGTTCATGTACAGTTTGCCTCCGGTTCCGATGAAGTGCAGCGTCATCGAGGAGATGTCCCGTGGAATCGTACAGTCGACGGTGACGAACGAGCCGTCGTCCATAACGATGTGACCCCCGCCAGCGGTGTCGACGACGTTTTGTCCGACGTCGAGCGACTCGACGGCCTCGTTCTCACCGGTGATGTAGCCGCCGACCTGCTTTGGGCGCGCGTCGAGGAGGTACACGAGCGTGTCCAGAACGTGGGTAGCGTTGCGCATCAACTCCATCCGGTACTGGGTACTCACGGAGACGACGTCACCCAGTACGTTCTGCCCGTGAACGAGATCGTGTAGACGCTGGAGCTTGTCGGTGAACCGAAACGAGTGGTTGACGACCAGTTCAGTCCCCGTTTCCTCACAGACCGCGACCATCTCCTCGGCGGCGCTGACGCAGGATGCGATGGGTTTCTCACACCAGATGACGTCGGGGGCGGCAGCGGACTGTGCGGCGTCGATCGTGTGTCGGTGATGGAGAAACGACGGCGTACAGACGGAGACGACGTCGAGATCCTCCTCGGCGAGCATCGACTCGTGACCGAGATACTGACGATCAGAGGGGATTTCCCACGCGTCCCCGAACGTGGTGAGGGTTTCCTCGTCGATGTCTGCGACAGCGACGAGCTCTATCTCGTCGGTGCTGGCGTAGCCGCCGGCGTGACTTGCGTCGATTTTTTCCGTGCCGATGGCCTCCTCGTCGTGCATTCCGAGAATACCCATGCCTGCGATCCCGCCCGTTCCGATGATACCTGCTCTGTATGTCATAGTTGGTTGTCTCCGTCGGCTGGCAGTAAACCGCCGCTCGTTCGCGGACACTGCCCAACGCTGCCGACAGTGCCCTCGTCGATGGCTGTGACTAGCTCATCAGCACCGACCCTAATAAATCTTCGAGTATGCTGTCAGTTTTAGTCGCTGTTCTGCAGCAGATGAGAGGACAGCATTCCCCAGCGCGTCACTCGTGCAGCGACGGAGCCGAGAACCGACCGTCGGTGAACGCGATCGACGAAGGCTCCTTGACGACGCGCAGATCATCTCGGTCGCGGGCTTCCTCGACTAACGCTGTCGACGCGTAGAGCCGATGGAGATGCATGGTGTCGGGCGCTCGGAGGACACGAACAGTGTCAGTCCCGACGACGCCGATGGTCGACAACGCGGCGACCATCCCTGCGCGGTCGGTCTCGACGACTGGCGGAAGTTTCACGCCGCGAATGGTGCTGGCCGTGAGCGCGTTGATAAGCGTCGTCGAGGCGTTCAGTTCGGCGGCGACGTCCTCGTGAACGACGTCGGCAGACCCAACGCCCATCGCGTTGCCGTGGGTCGTCTCCGTCAGCCCGCGGGTGTAGATGCGCTTGATGTCTGGTCGTTCGGGAGCGGGCTCGTTGATGGCGAACGAGCGCCGACCGATGACGTTCGTGTCCATTCCTTGCCCGCTGATGTCCTTGCCCTGCCGGTCGAACACCACGAGATCGAGGTCGTCGAACGGGAGTTCCGGCATCCGGTTGTAGGCCATCTCGAGCAGCTCCGCCTCCCGATCGAGGAAGCCACTCGGTGGGACGCCCTCGATGAGCGTCGTATCGTCGTGTTGATCCTCGACAATGGCGACGCCGCCGACGATCCGGAGCGAGTCGAGGAGTTGGCCGGCCATCTCGGGGATCATCCGTCGGAACGACCAGTCGACGGCCCACTCGTGGGCGATTTTCGCGCCGCGTTGCTTGCCCATCCCGATGACGAGCATCTTCGAAAGCCCGCTCTCAACAGGGCCATCGAAGTCCGTGTGGGGTTTGACGCGGTTGATCGGAACGATGGCGTCCGCGTTCACGGCAGTAGCGTCGGCGACGACCGGGACGTCCCGGTCCTGCGTTCGCCCGACCTCGACCACCTCCATGCTCGACCGGATCTCACAGCCGACCGCCGATTCAGTCACGCCGAGATCGTTCAGCATCTCTCGCTGGCCTTCGCCCGTTGCGCCGCCGTGGCTACCCATCGCTGGAAAGACGAACGGGTTGTAGCCGGCCTCGGAGAGGACCGAAACGACGCCTGCAACGATCTCTGAGAGGTTTGCAATGCCGCGGCTGCCGACGCCGAGCGCCACCGTTTCTCCCTCCGGTACGTCCCCGAGCGGGAGGTCTGAGACGGCACGCCCTGCCTGCTCGCTGATCTCACGCGGTGGAATCGGATCCGTCTCCCACACCTGCTCGATGATCCCCATCGCTGGGAGCGGTAGGTCACCACATGCTTCAAGAATCGTCTCTTCGGAAACTGAAAGGTGGCGCGCTGGCGGCTCATTATCGCCTGTGCTCATACGTAGTGGTCAATGGATTTCATTATAAACGTGTCTGTCGTGCGTAGCAATGGGTTCCCTGGTACCGATTACTCGTCCAACCAGGGAGCGCCCTGACGTTCGACGAAGCGCTTGGTTCGATCGATGTCGTCGATTCGATCGACGTCGTCGGTCGTGAGCTCGAGATCCAGCGCTCGGAGATTGTCCCGGATGTGGCCTTCGCCTGATGCTTTGGGGATGGCAGCGACGTTGTCCTTCTGGAGGAGCCACGCGAGGCTGACCTGTGCCGGACTGACGCCGTGTCTCTCGGCGACGTCCCGTATTTCGGGGATATCGAAGACGCTCCCGCGGGCGAGTGGAGAGTACGCGACGTAGTGGTAGCCGTGTTTCTGGGCGTGTGCAATGAGATCGTCCCGTGGGAGAAGCGGGTGTGTTTCTGCCTGATGGACGAACAGCGGTGATTCAAGGTGATCGCGGGCTTCCTCGAGCAGTTCGATGCTGAAGTTACAGACGCCCACGTGGTCTATGAGTCCGCGGTCGAGGAGTTCGTCGAACGCCGACATCGTCTCTGGGGCGTCGTAGTTTCCGACGGGCCAATGAACGTACAGCAGGTCGAGGGAATCGAGTCCGAGCCGGTCGAGACTGACCTCCAGTCCCTCGATCACCTCCTCGTACGCGAGACCGAACTTTTCGGCGTGAACCTTGGTCGCAACGACGATCTCGTCACGAGGAACGTCCGCTTGAGCGATCCCCTCTCCGACCATTTCCTCGTTGCCGTAGTACTGAGCGGTGTCGACGTGGCGATAGCCCGCTTCCAGCGCGGTGCTAACGCTATCGATACAGGTCTCCCAGTCGGTGTTCTGCCACGTCCCAAGCCCAATGGCTGGTAAACCACACATGAATTGGAAGTCATGAGCACTCTTCATATTTCTTTGGATGCTCTGCCGTTATGCCAATCGCCCGCCGTGCAGTCGAGGAGTCGATCGCCTGCGTGCGTTTCGATCGTGATTCCCTCTTCAGTAGCGGCGAGTTCCGGGAGCGGTTCCCAGTCAGCCGTGGGGTCCGGGCTGGCCATAACGGCTGACGCGATCCACTGTTCGCCGGGTTCGTACGTTTCTCGCAGCGTCGGTACAACCGTTCGTGGGTGAACGAGATTCGTGTTCGGTCCCTCCGACACGACTGCTGGCGTGCGCTCGGCAACCAGATCGGAGATCCCACTCACGCCGTTTGGATACGTTGCGAGCGCCGTTGTGCCGTGGGTATCGTGGGAGAACGCCGACGCGTCGTCGTCGCCCGTCCGGTCGAGTGCGAACCCACCTTCCTCGGCGTGGACCGTCCGTGCGGTCTCGAGGTGGTGAACGCGCACGTGTCCCGCTGGTGCTGGTGCCAGCCACGTCTCGACGCTCACGTCGTCCCACGGTTCCCACCGCGACGTGAGCGTCGATCCATCCACTAGTGTCCCCGCGCTCGAGGAGGGGATCTTGAACTGTTCACCGTCAAGACTGAGAGCCAGGGAGCTGTCGTGTCCCGCCCGTCCCGGACCGGGTGTTCGACCAGCGACAGAGAAACCGAACTCCGTCGAATACGCGAACTTCGTGTATTTCTCGCGCCCGTGGACGCTGTCTTGGGGGAGCGAGAGGGCAACGAGGTGGTCGTCCCGACAGATTACTTTCCCTGCGTGGGGTTGAACGACTCGTTCGGGGAGGTCCGGTAGCGGCTGCTCCTCGGCCTGCCAGAAGGGGTGGTCCGGTTCGAGTGCGAGCGGAAGAAACGCCTTCATCGCCCAGTACGGGGAGTTTGGTGAGTTGTACGGCTCCGACAGCTTCAACGTGGGATACCGGTAGCCGACCGATAGGAGTCCCCCGTCGGTGAAGATCGGCTGGTTCAGCCACCACCTGACGTTGCGCGCCCAGACGCCCCTGATGACACCCCACGGAAGCGGATTGAGACCGGCAAACGCCAGCCCGCCCCAGAACGCGGCCTGCGCGAAACGGTAGGTTAGGCTTCGCCCGTACGGGAGCGCCCGGCCATCGTCGTCGAACCAATGGAGGTGACTGGTTGCGAACGCTTCGGCCCGGTTTCGGAATCGGTCTGCCCTGTCCGGGTCCGCATCGGCGCACGTCGCGTAGACGAGCCCGTAAAAATGCATGGCCCACGGCAGATAGTAGTCGATCGGACTCCCCTCGTCCTCCGGTCCGTCGGTGTACCAGCCGTTACCGTGGTGGAACGACTCCAGTCTGTCGAGTGACGACTGCGTGAACGCCCAGTCGTGGCGCGCACCGACCGATCGAAGTCCCACGTTCACCATGACGCGGAAGAACAGCCAGTTACAGTCGTGGAGTTGGGCGTCGTTGATCCCGTTCAGCCACGCGACCAACCGTTCCTGCTCGGCGTCGGACAGCGGCTCCCAGAGGTGTTCGGGTGTCATCATGAGCCCGACGCCGATGGCGGCCATCTCGACGTGCTTTTGGGAGTAATCGTCCGCCTCTCCCCAGTACTCCTCGTGGGACGGGTCGGTGCCGTTGACGAGCCCCCGCCGGAACAGCGACCAGCGATCGAACTCCCTGTGAACGCCCAGCGGGACGATCCCCCACAGCGGCCGCGCGAACCCCTCCAGCTCGGCCGACACGTCCGGAAAGTGAGCGCCGGATGCGGTCGGCCTGACCCTCGCTTTTCCGGAACTGAAGTGGGCGATGAGCGGCTCGAACAGTTGTTCGACGGCCCGTTCGAAATCCTCGCGGGCCTGAAGCGGATTGTCCGCTACCGGATTCATACGCTACGTATGTCGAATCTATAAATAAATACATTGCCATTTCGGCAAGATAAGTGCCGCGATGCCCTGCCGATTCGGGACACAGTATCCACACGACCGTCGGTAGGGACGCCACTGCTCACCAGTAGCGAGACCAGTGCTCGGTTGCCCGAACGAGTCCCTCCACGTAGAAGTAATCGCCCCAGATGCAACACTCCTCATAGTCGCCGTCCGAGGGATCGTAGGCCCCATCGGTCAGTAGCCCGTTCGAGGCATGCCCGTCCGTCGTGTAGCTCTCTGTGAGGCTTCCGAGGGTCTCGAGGGCGGCGTTCTCGTAGCCACGCGCTCGGTCGTCTGCGAGCGGGAGTTGACGGGCGAGCTCGTCGAGACCGCAGGCCGCGATGGCTGCGGCCGACGAGTCCCGCGCGTCCAGTTCGGTCGGGGCGTCGAAGTCCCATAATGGAACGTGGTCGTCTTCGAGACGGTCGAGATAGTAGTTAGCAAGCTTCGCGGACAGTTCGGCGTAGGCACCCTCGTCGGCGTAGTCGGCGGCGAGCGCGTATCCGTAGATCGCCCACGTCTGGCCGCGGGACCAGCAAGAACTGGCCTCGTAGCCCTGGGCTGTCTCTCCGCCGACCGGGTCTCCGCTTTCCACATCGCATTTGAAGGTGTGGTAGGTCGAGCCGTCCGCTCTGACGATGTGCTCTGCGTTCGTGCGAGCGTGCGTCACCGCAAGGGAGGCGTACTGTGGATCGCTCGTGGCTTCCGTGGCCCAGAACAGCAGCGGAAGGTTCATCATCGTGTCCACGATCATCCGGCCTCGCTCCCACGTGTCCTCGGCGGTCTCGTGGTCGCCCCACGCCTGGATGAGACCGGGAGACTCCCAGAACCGGTCGACAAGACGATCCGCGGCGGTGAGCGCGAGCGACCGGTAGCGCCCGTTGCCAGTGAGCCGGTGGCCAGCGACCGCAGAAAGCATGTAGAGAAACCCCAGATCGTGGGTTTTGATCTCACCCACGTCTAACCGGCGTTCGAACGTTTCCAGCTGTGCCTCGGCCGCGTCCCGAAACCGTTGTTCCCCAGTCACCTCGTAGGCGAGCCAGCACAGCCCCGTCCAGAAGGAGGTTGTCCAGCCGTCCATGTTGTCCGTTGCTGCGTAAACGAGATCGTCGCTCGACGGTTCGGGGAACCGGTCGTAGAACGCATCGAGGTTGGCATCGATCTTATCGATCGCGTCCGAAAGCGCCCGATCGAGATCCTCGTGATCAATCGTGGGTCGCTCGGAGTACCGATTCGGTTGATCCCGGTCGGCGATTTCCGTCACTACCGCGGTCGGCGTGCGTGCCATGTGAACCAGACTCTTCTACCGAAGCGCATAAAGCCATCGTTGAATTCATCAACAGTGTTGTATCTTTCTGATTTCGTTTCGAACTGAATCCACCAGCTCGACGAAAGTTATTTATAGTTATATCGTAAGTTCACAATACACATGGATGAGTCACAGTACCGTAGACGACGGAACGTACTGAAAGCTCTCAGTAGTCTTGGCATTGTGAGCATCGCTGGCTGTATCCGTTCGGATCCAGCGACTGATGACTCCGGCTCGATGGCCGACTCGTTCGCTTTCTGGGAGATGAGTGACAGTTGGCAAGGCCACATGAACCGGTACGAGGCAGAGACGGGCGTCTCCATTCAGCACACCAACATGGGCTATGAGGAAGTCATCAACACGCTCCAGACGCGCCTCCTCTCCGGGACCGGTGCGCCAGCGCTATCGCTGATCGAGTACGCCTCGCTGAAGCAGGTCGCCGACACTGGTGGGCTACGCGATCTTTCGGACTGGATCGAGGAGGCCGGTCTCCGAGAGAAGTACCCATCGTGGATCTGGGAGGTCGTCAGCACAGACGAGAAAATCTACGAGATTCCCTACGACATCGGTCCAGCGAACCTCTTCTATCGGAAAGACGTTTGGGACGAGCACGGTCTGAACGACGACATCGAGACGTGGGACCAGCTCATCGAGGAAGGGAAGAAGCTCCCTGATGACGTCGCCCTACTCTCGCTGCCGGGAGCCGCCATCGATCTCTACTGGCGGATGTTGTACCGTCAGCTCGGTGGAATGGAGTTCGACGAAGAGGGTCGGATCGCCTTCGACAACGAGAAAGCGTTGCGGGTCATTCGCCTCCTTGACCGCCTCGGTGAAGCCGGACTCACGAACAGTACCGCAAACTGGAGCCAACAGTGGTTTGCCGGGTTCAAAAACGGCAGCATCACCGGATACTGTACCGGCGCGTGGTTCACGAGCACACTGAGGACTTCGCTCTCGGAGACAGCCGGGAGCTGGCGGATGATGCGGCTGCCAGCGTTCGAGACGGGCGGTCCTCGGGCGAGCAACCGTGGTGGCTCCGGACTCGTGATCTCGAAGCAGGTCAGCGAGGCGAAAGCGAAACGGGCGTTTCACTTCGCGAACAACACGGTGGCGGACGCCGACGAGCTCGTCAACCTGTACGAGAGTCAGGGTAACTTCGGTGCGTACGAGCCAGCGTGGGAGCGGCCGGTGTTCGGCCAGCCAAACGAATTTTTCGGCGGCCAGAAGCTCGGCGAGCTGTGGATGGAGCAGGCGACGAACATCCCGCCGTACCGGTACACCATCGACTCCCCTGCGTTCATGGATGTTCTCAACCCGGAGCTCAGAACCGTCGTGAACGGAGACAAAGACCCACAGAGTGCGCTCGAAAACGTGGTGACCACCGTATCATCCCGAACCGGACGCGAGGTTGCCTGAGATGCGTTCGGATCTCACAGTCGAGCTCGTCGACCAGGTTCGGTACAAGCGCGAACGACTGAAGGATCTACTGCCGCCGATCCCTGGCACGCCGTTCGTCTTTCTGAGTCCCTTCTTCGTTCTTTTCGGCGTGTTTCTGGCGATTCCAGTGTTCTACACGATCTACCTGTCGTTTTTCGTGTTTCAGGGCGTGTCGATGGAACCGATTTTCGTGCTCGATCTCGGGACGTACCAGCTCGTCGTTCCAGAGATGGCGAATCTGCGGTTCGTCGGGTTGGAACACTACGAGCGGATGCTGACCGACCAGGTCTTCCACCAGGCCATCACCAACACCGTCGTCATCTTCGTGGTTCAGATGCCGATCATGGTGTCGCTCGCGCTCGGTCTCGCGCTCGTACTGAACGCGGGCTTCACCCGGTTCAAGGACGCGTTTCGGAGCGTCCTCCTGCTTCCGGTGTCGGCGAACACCGTTGCCTATTCAGTCATCTTCATCGTGCTCGTTACTGAGGGCGGATTGGCCGATGCGATGTTCCGAGCCGTCGGTCTCGATCCGGTAGCGTGGCTTTCGAACGGGTTTTGGTCGCGAAATCTCATCGCGTTCATGTCAGTCTGGCGCTGGACCGGATACAACATGATCATCATCCTGGCAGGGCTTCAGACTATCTCCGATTCGCTCTACGAGGCGGCCGAGATCGATGGCGCGACGAAGATACAAAAATTTAGATACGTAACACTCCCCCAGCTCAAGCCGATCATGCTGTTCGTGTTCGTGACGTCCACGATCGGGGGCTTCAAGAAGTTCGCGGAGCCGACCATCGTCATCCAGTCCGGCGCGCCGATCACCGAAACTCGGACGATCGCGTACTACATCTACCAAGTCGCGTTCCAGAACCTGGAACTCGGCTACGGAAGCGCCCTCACGGTCGCGCTCGTAGTGATCATCATGTCACTTTCTCTCCTCCAATTCAAGGTGAGCTGAGATGCACGACGAACTCAAAGCCGAAGCAATCTGGCGGTTCGCGGGGTATGGCTTTCTGATCCTCGTGACGATGTTCATGTTGGTACCGATCTACTGGCTGTTAGTGGCGTCGACGCTGCCCGAGTCCGCGATCATCGCCAGCGCCGGCAGCGGTCTCCCGCGTCTCATCCCCGGGACGCACTTCTTGGAGAACGCGAGGACGCTCGCGGCCCGTCCGGACGTCGACTTCTATCTGAGCATCTTCAACAGCGTCCTCATCGCTGTCGTGTACACGGGGCTGGCTCTGATCTTCTGCTCAATGGCAGGCTTCGCGTTCGCCAAATACGACTTTCGGTTCAAGGAGCCGCTGTTTCTGGGGATTCTGGCAACGCTCATCATTCCCATCAACCTGCTCGTCGTCCCGCTGTTCCTGCTTGTGTCGAACATCGGGCTAGCGAACAGTTACTGGGCCGTGATCCTGCCATGGGCGGCGTACCCGATCGGGATCTTCTTCATGCGCCAGTCGATGCAGTCGATCCCCGACTCGCTGCTCGAAGCGGCCCGGATGGATGGTGCATCGGAGTTCCAACTGTACTACCGAGTCGCGCTTCCGACGATGAAGTCCTCGATGGCCGCGCTCGCGGTCATCCTGTTTCTCTTCCAGTGGAACCTGTTCCTCTGGCCCCTCGTCGTGCTCCAACAAGAGAAGTTCACGATTCCCGTCGCCATCACGAAGATCATGGGTCAAGAACAGATCGCCTACGACCAGCTGTTGATCGCCGCAGTGCTTGCGATCGTCCCGATGTTCGTGGTCTTCCTCGCACTACAGCGACATTTCGTACGGGGAATCTTAGCGGGGGCAGTCAAGGAGTGAACACTATGACAAAAATAACCATCAATGATCTTGTAAAGACGTTCGAAGCGAGCGGACAACGCGACGCCGAGGACGGAGAGATAGTCGCGGTCGACGGCATCGATTTGGAGATAGCCGACGGCGAGTTCATCGTCTTGGTCGGGCCGTCTGGTTGTGGGAAGTCGACCACGCTGCGGTGCATCGCTGGCCTAGACAACGCGACACAGGGGGAGATACGGTTCGACGGCGAGATCGTCAACGCCCGCCGGCCTCGTGACCGCGACGTGGCGATGGTGTTCCAGAATTATGCGCTGTACCCTCACATGACCGTCGAAGAGAACATGGGCTTCGGTCTCAAACTCTCCTCGAAGCTGTCAAGTGCCGAAATCGACGCCCGTGTGACCGAGGCGGCGGAAACGATGGGCATCGACGATCTCCTCGCGAAAAAGCCCGGAGAGCTTTCTGGAGGCCAGCAACAACGCGTTGCTCTCGGACGGTCGATCGTCCGCGAGCCGGGGGTGTTCCTCATGGACGAACCGCTGTCGAACCTCGATGCCAAACTGCGAGCCGAGATGAGAACCGAGATCCAGGAACTCCAGAACGATCTCGGCGTCACGACGATCTACGTCACCCACGACCAGACCGAAGCCATGGCCATGGGCGACCGCATCGCGGTTCTCGACGGCGGCGTGCTCCAGCAGGTCGACGTTCCCGAACAGCTCTACCGAAATCCAGTCAACGAGTTCGTCGCGGATTTCATCGGGAGTCCGAGCATCAATCTTCTCGACGTGGCTGTCGACGGGAAGCGGCTCACTGGTCCGGGCGGGTTCACGCACGAATACACCGGCCACGAGATCGGTGACCGCTCGCGCGTGCGGTTGGGCATCCGTCCCGAGGATCTTGCTATCGACGAGCGCGGCGACGTGCTGACCGTGTCCGTCGTCGAGAAGATGGGTAACGAGAACTTTATCTACGGCCACCTCGGGGACAGGGAGATCGTAGCTCGGACGGACACGTCCGTTCGTCCCGATCCCGGTGAGACGGTCGGACTGAGCTTTGCGAACGAGGCCCTGTACCTCTTCGACGCCCAGTCCGGTCGGTCTCTCGAGACGAAAACTGACGACGTCAGCGCGACCCAAACACAGTTCTAGTCATGCACCGAGCGTTTGAAACGTCCGTCAATCGTCGACAACAGTCGCTAGGTGGGCGGTGGGAGTTCGTTCCCGACCCGAACGATGTGGGCGAGCAGCGAGCGTACTTCGAGGCGTTTCCGGACGACGCCGACACCCAGCAGGTACCCGGCACCTGGAACACGACGCCCGAATACTACGATTACGAGGGTCCTGCGTGGTATCGACGAACGTTCCGCCTCCCCGCAGATGCCGCTGTCCGCCTTCACTTCGCCGGCGTCGCCCACGAGGCGACCGTCTGGGTGGACGGGGACAGGGTCGCCGCCCACTACGGCGGATACACGCCGTTCGAGACCCACCTCGCGGGTATGGCCGCTGGCAACCACGAGATTGTCGTGCGCGTCGATAACTCGCGCACGGCGACCAGCATTCCGCTTCCCGGGGCGGATTGGTTTCCCTACGGCGGGATAACCCGTGAAGCGTTCCTCGAAACGATCCCCTCCGTCTCCGTCGATGACGTGACGATCCGGTACGATCTCGACGGCACCGAAGCAAGCGTCTCGGCGGCTGTTGCTGTCCGGAACAGCGAAGCCGAGTCCGACATCGACCTGTCGGTGAGCGTGGGAGACGCGAGGGCCGAAGCGACCGCCGTCGCGCCGACTGGCGAATCGGTCCATACCCTCCAGTTGGGGTTAGACATCGAGCGCTGGACGCTCGACCGTCCGAAGCTCTACGACGTGGCGGTGACGCTCACCGACGAGGACGGCGTCGAGGACGACCACAGGGATCGTATCGGGTTCCGTACCGTCTCGGTTACCGAAACCTCGATCCGATGCAACGGCGAACCGGTCGACGTGGCGGGCGTCAACCGACACGAGGACCACCCGGACTGGGGACACGCCGTCCCGCCGACGGTAATGGAATCGGACCTCGACCGCATCGAACGGGCTGGGTGCAACGCTGTCCGAACCGCTCATTATCCGAACCATCCCCGGTTTCTCGATTACTGTGACGAGCGCGGTGTCCTCGTCGTCGAAGAGATTCCGTACTGGCAGTACGACGAAGAGGCGTTCGCCCGCGATTCAGTCCTCGAACGGGGCGAGCGGATGCTCACTGAGATGATCGAGCGCGACCGTCATCACCCAGCGGTCGTGGCTTGGAGCCTCCACAACGAGTGTTACAACCACCAGGACGGCGTCGTCGACGCCACGCAGCGTCTTGCCGAGGTCGCACGCGAGCGCGACGACTCCAGACCGGTGACGCTGGCCTCGAATACGAATTGGCGCGGCCACGAGGACCGCTGTCTCCAACACGTCGACTTTGTGTGCCTCAACGCCTACTGGGGCTGGTACGCCGACGACCGGAACTGGAAAGAGTTCCTCGCGGACGTCCGGGACCGACACCCGGACAAACCGATTCTCGTCTCGGAGTTCGGAGCCGGTGCGATCGAAGGCGAACGAACCTGGAACGCCCAAAAGTGGAGCGAGCGGTATCAAGCGGACCTCCTCTCGGAGGCCATCGCTACGTTCCGTGACGCCGAGTACGTCACGGGCTGGACCGTTTGGCAGTACTGCGATACGCGAACCGACCCGAGAAAAGCGATGGAACGCCCGAAAACGAAGAACAATAAGGGGATCGTCAGCGAGTTCCGGCGGCCGAAGGACGCCTATTGGCGCGTCCAGGAGCTACTGGACGAGGGATCGTCAGACTGACCCAACCGACGTTGCGGAGCTGTACCCCTGTAAAGACAGAAACGGCGACCAGACCGACGACGGCAGTTCGAGCAACGTCTATCGACGATGATCTCAACGAAACGTCCAATAATTTCACTATACAAAATATTTATATTGTTCTAATAAATCAATGGTAGATGGAGTTATGACAATGTGGAAGTATAGCAGCAATGATGTCGTTTGTACTGGACAGGAAAGCAAGAATGAGGCGCAGGCTGGGAAACGATGATGGACGGGGAACCTGAGAGCGGTGGGGAGGGGTCAGCTCCGTCCGTCAGCGACGCCGGTCTCACGCGCCGGCAGCTGATGCAGGTGGTGGGTGGTTCGCTGCTGGGCAGTGCCGTACTGGGGAACGCCACCGACGTCTCGCAGGCTGCGCTCGCCGACGGTTCCACTCCGTCGCCCGGCAGCGTCAACTGGAGCGAGTACATCGAAGATCCACAGGTGGTCGGTGAAAACGTCGAGCCGCCCCACGCGCCGACGATGCCGTACGCGTCGCTGTCGGCCGCGCGTGACGCCGAGCGCCGCCGAGCGTTTCTCACCGAACAGTGGCTCGAATCCAAATACGTACAATCGCTCAACGGGGCGTGGAAGTTCCATATCGGCGACAGCCTCGATGGGGCTGCCACCGATACGTCGAACTCCCACGAGTGGGAGTCGGTGTACGTCCCCCACACCTGGCAGATGGACGGTTACGGCGATCTGGAGTATCACGCTTCAGGGACTGGATTCGAACCCAACGATCCGCCGAACGTTCCCACCAGTAACAACCGGGTCGGCACCTACAAGCGGGAGTTCCCCATCCCCGATGGGTGGACCGCCGACCGGCAGACGTTTCTCGAGATCGGCGCCGCGAAGGCGGGCTATTTCGTGTGGGTGAACGACGACTACGTCGGATATAAGCAGGGTTCGATGACTCCCGGCGAGTTCAACGTTACCGACGCGGTACAATCCGGGACGAACACGGTTACGATCCAAGTCGTCCGCTGGACCGACGGGACGTACCTCGAACAGCAAGACATGTGGCGCTTTGCCGGAATATTCCGAGATGTTCTGGTGTACTCAAAGCCCGACGTGTGTATCCGGGACGTCAACATCGACTCCGACCTCGATTCGACGTACACCGATGGGACGCTGGAGATCGACGTCGCCATCGCCAACTACTCGGACGAGCGCCGCCCTAGCCGTGGCCCGCCGGAAGAAAAGGGAGACAGCGGGAACAGTCGAACACGACGGAACGTGATGCTTCGTGCGCATCTGTACGATCCGTCCGACACCGAGATTCGAACCGCCGAGCAGCGCATCACAGTTCGCTCCGGAAGTGTCGTCTCGCTCGACAGCGATTCCACTGACGGCGTCCACGACCTGTCCCGCGAAGCCAACGACGCGACGATCGAGGGCGATCCGAAGCGCGTGAACGGCTTCTACGGCACCGCGCTCGATTTCGACGGAAGCGAAGACTGGGTCGACGCTGGAAACGACGCTAGCCTCGACGTAACCGGTTCTATCACTGTCGAAGCCGTCGTCAAACTCTCCGAGCGCTCCGCGGATACCGTCCCGATCGTCGCCAAGGGTGACTCCCAGTACGCGCTGCGGTTGGAGAAGGGTACCCCACAGTTCGCGGTCCACGACGGCTCGACCCGCCACAGCGTCACGGCAGCATCCGATCACTGGACCGGTTGGCACCGGATTGCTGGCGTCTATGACGGATCCACGCTCCGTCTGTACATCGACGGCAACGAGGTCGGGACGGCGTCGCACTCCGGAGGGATTCGGAGCACGGACGCTAGCGTCGGTATCGCCCACGACACCCAATCCAAGTACGGCGACGTCACCATCGACTCCGTCCGGATCTACGACCGCGCGCTCTCCGCTGGCGAGATCGCAAGCGAACGAACTGTGCCGAGCCACTCGACGCGGCTGTGGCTCGACTTCGAGGAGATCCAGTCCGGATCCGCCTCGCCGATCACGATGGACCTCCGGGACGTAGAGACGTGGTCGGCCGAAGAGCCATCGCTTTACACGCTGGGGCTTGAACTCCTCCCGAACGGTTCGAAGACTGTCGAAGCGCTGGTCGAGAAGGTGGGGTTCAGGAAATTCGAGATCCAGCCCGCCGCGGACGGTACCGGCGATGCGATTCACGTCAACGGCAAACGAGTGACGCTGGCGGGAACGAACTGTCACTCGCTAAGTCTCGACCACGGTCGCCACGCCCCGTTGGAGCGAGTACGCAAGGAAATCGAACTCGCAAAGCAACACAACGTCAACGCTCTCCGTACGTCACACTACCCCCACCGACCCGACTTCTATCGGCTCGCAGACGAGTACGGTATCTACATTCAGGATGAGGTCAACGCTGAGGTTCACGGGAATCAGTCGCTCGTCGAGGACGATTACCGGTTCGATCCGTCCTTCTTCGATCGGTTCTATCGTATGGTCGAACGCGATAAGAACTTCACCTCGATCGACGTCTGGTCGACCGGAAACGAGGCTGGTGAGGGACCGGCGCACGAATTCATGGCGGAGTACGTTCGGGAACGCGACGGGACGCGACACCTCACCCACCAGGACAACGGGGGCGGCTACGGCGCCGGCTTCGGCGGGACCGCGCCGTTCGCCGATCTGAACGGTATCCGCTGGTCGACTCCCGAAGACGTCGCGGAGATGGCCGAGGACGGCGATCTCGTGGAGCCGATCGCGATGGGTGAGTACGCTCCCGTGGAAGGGAACGCGGGCGGGCTGCTCCCGGACTTTGGCGACGTGATCCACGAGCACGACCAGATCGCAGGCGGCTACGTCTGGATGTGGAACCACCACTCGCTCAACTCGACGACGCCACCGACGGACGACGGCGTGCTGACCGAACCCCACCGACGTGGCGCTGTCAACGACCAGTCCATCGCCGGACAGACCGCGATGATCAGGGGCGGGCCCTCGACCACGTCGGGTCCGAGCGGTACCGCGCTCGATCTCGACGGGAGCGACGATTGGATCGACGCGAACGACGACGATCGGATCGACATCACCGGCGAGATCACGGTCGAGGCGGTCGTGTACGGAACCACACCCTCGGAGGGCTATGATCCCATCGTAACGAAGGGCGAATCACAGTACGCGCTGCGGTTCAACGGCGGCGATCTCGAATTCGTGGTCCACGATGGCTCGACCCACCACAGCGTCACGGCGGCGCTTCCAAGCGGCTGGTCGGAGAGTTGGCACGCGGTGACGGGTGTCTACGACGGGGCCGCGCTCCGACTGTACGTCGATGGCACCGAACTCGCCGCGACGTCCTACGCCGGGAGGATCCACAGCAACCGCTACCGGGTCGCCGTCGGCCACAACACGGAGCGTCCCGATCGCTACGCCGCCCTCACTATCGATTCGGTGCGCATCTTCGAGCGGGCCTTATCACCCGACGAGATAGACGCCGAGTCCCCCGACGATTCGACGCGGCTGTGGCTCGACTTCGAGGTGGTGGAGCATTTCTGGAGCGCTCCATACGGGACGACACACCATGCGCCGTCCGGGACGATCCACGACGACCGGTACACGCTCCCGACGATCGACGTGATGAAAAAGAGCTACCAGTTCGTCAGGTTCTCGGCGAACGAACTTGCGGAGGGAACGCTTGAGATTAGCAACCAGTATCACTTCACGAACCTCGACGCGTTCGATGTCGAGTGGGAGCTTACGGAGGACGACACTGTCATCCAGCACGGAACGCTTGATCTCGACGTCCCGCCCGGCGAGACGCGGCCGATCGACGTGGGGTTCGATCGGCCGGAGCTTCAGGCCGGAGCAGACTACTTCTTAGACGTGAGCGTCAAGCGCACTTCGGAGACGGACTGGGCCCCTGCCGGACACGAGGTCGCCTTCGAGCAGTTCGAGATCCCGTGGGACGTTCCCGACGATCCAGCGGTCGCGCTCTCGGAGATGGAATCGGTCTCCTACACGAGCAACGAGTCGGAAGTGGTCGTCGCGGGATCGGGCTTTACCTACGTCTTCGACACGAGCGCCGGTCGCTTCACGTCCTTCCAGCGCAACGGCAACGAACTCCTTGAGAGGGGGCCACAGCTCAACGCCTGGCGTGAGCCAGTGCGGCCGAACGAGACCTCGAGCTGGGGCCACACGGAGGCCGATGATTTCGTCGCTGCGGGGTTAGACGAGATGACGGCGTCCGTACAGTCGACCGAAGTGAGCCAACCGGACGATTCGGCGATCCGGATCGACGTCAAAACCGTCGACTCCGCCGATGGCAACGGCGCGGCGTTCACGACGACCTACCGGTACCACGTGCTCGGGAGCGGCGACGTCGTCGTCCGCCTGGCGGTCGAGCCGAACGTTGACCTGATGGTAGCCCTCACCTCGTACGTGCCGCGGCTCGGTCTTCAGGTACTGATGCCCGAGGAGTTTGACCAGTTCGAGTGGTACGGCCGCGGGCCGGGCGAAAGTTATCCGGACAAGAAGCGACACCAGCGCGTTGGTCGCTACACCGGGTCCGTCGCCGACCAGTTCGAGCCGTACCTACCGCCTGGCGACTACGGCAACAAGTGTGACACCCGGTACGCCGCCCTCACGGACGGCAGCGGCGTCGGCTTGTTGGTTCACGATCTGCCAGGAACGGAGCTGATGAACGTCAGCGTCCAAGCGTTCACGAATATGCGGGAAGCCGATCACCACTACCAGCTCCAGCCAGCTGACGGCGTCGTCTTCAATGTCGATTACGCCGTCAGCGGCGTTGGTGGAATCCCGAACGGCACGCGACCCCCATACCGCATTGATCCGACCGAGCACGCGTTCGTCTACGCGTTCCGGCCGTTCGACGCGAGCGAGGATCCGCTCCAGTTGAGCAAACGCAGTTTACCGTTTTCGGGACCACCGGATCCGGGCGAATCGGGACCGATCCAGGAAAGGTCCTACTGGATCGAGAACGTCAACAGCCACAAAGCGATGGATGTGACCGCAGACAGCATCGACCAGAACGGCGCGAACGTTCTCCAGTGGCGGTACCAGACGAACGGTAACCAACAGTGGGCTGCCGTCCGGAACGACGACATCACCGAGCGAAGCTCGGTTAGCAGCCAGAAGCATTCGGCTTCTGGCGACAGCGAAGAACAACGTTCCTCGGGCAACCGGCCACAGGCCGACGACGACACGTACCGCTTCGTCAACGTTCAAAGCCGCAAGGTGCTGGCCGTCGATAGCGCCTCGACCGACGACGGCGCGAACGTCGTCCAGGGGGACTGGGACGGCGGCGACGAACAGCGCTGGCGGGTGGTCGAAACCGACGATGATACCTATCGCATCGAGAATATCAACAGCGGCTACGTTCTCGCCGTGAGCGATGGATCGACGGAAAACGGTGCCAGCGTCGTCCAGACCGAATGGACATCCGGCGACCATCAGGAGTGGCGATTCAACCCCCTCTGACGCCCGTCAGAAGGGGATGGTGATCGTCGGGAACGACACCAGTCGGAAGGATCGGCTATCGCTTCCAATATATTTGTCAATAATAATCAATACTGTTAATGCAGACGATCCGAAATCAGATGATGGTAGTCACCTACCATATGGTACGATGACAGCTAACTCGAATTTAGACGAACACAGCAGCGAAGACGAACCACGTCAGGAATTCCGCAACGTCGATCGACGCGAGTACCTCAAGGCGATCGGAGCACTTGGAGTATCCGGGCTGGTCGGAACTGACAGCGTGATGGCGGGTGCAACCGGAGAGGTGACGAACGCCGGTTTCGCGAGTGCACTCACTAGGTACGACCTCACCAACCATGGCTTGGGTAACGCCCAGACCGACACCCCCCCGTTTATGCCACGGCTGAAAACGCACGAGGGGCGACAGTACTACGCGTACTGGACGCACGCTGGCCAACTGGTCGTCACTGCACGCGATCTTCCTGACGGGGAGTGGGAACGGAACCGAACTGGTATCGAGATCGACGCGCGCAACGGTCACTGGACGCCGAGCGTTGGAATCGGTCCCGACGGGCACGTCTTCCTCAGCTACAACACTCGTGATTCGACGATCCGCTGGCGGCGGAGCACGCATCCCGAAGATATCGGTTTGTTCGGTGCCGAGCGGGAAGGGATGACCGGACAGAACGAGTCGAGCGTCACCTACCTTGAGTTCACGCGGCTGCTCGACGGAACTCTTCTCGCGGGCTACCGCGATGGACAGTCCGGCGCTGGGAACTGGATACTGAATCGGTGGAATCCTCGTGCAGAAGCGTGGGAACCGGTGCACCACCCGCTGATCGACGGCGCGTGGAACGGAAACGAGTATAACTCCTACATGTGGAACCTCGTTCAGTCCGACGACGGGATGCTCCACTACTTCTTCTGTTGGCGGGAGACGGGGAACGTCCAGACGAACGGAGATCTATCGTACGCCCGCAGCACCGACGGTAGTGAGACGTGGGAGAAAAGCGACGGATCGCGGTATGATCTCCCGATCACGTACGGTTCGGCTGAAATCGTCGATCCGATCCCCGAAAACAGCAATCTCATCAATCAGGGGTGGGCGAGCTACGATCCGCGAAACAACGCGCCACACGTTGCATACTACCGTGACGACGAGAACGACTTCACCCAAGTGTTTCACGCCTCTCTGGACGACGGTGAGTGGGTCACCGAAGCCGCGACGGATCGGACGACCAACGTCCGCCTCGGCGGACCTGGCGTGGTCGCCTCGCCGATCGGTCGAATGGGGATCGTCGTCGGTGACGACGGCGACGTACACATCCTCACGCGGGATTTCGAGAACGGAAGCTGGCCGCTACTGGTCGAGAAACTCGACGGCGAGTGGCAGACGTCCGTCCTCTACAAGCGCAATGTGGCGTGGAGCGACGTTCACATCGATCCCCATCGTTGGCGAACAGATCGCGTCCTGAGCTTCGTCGACCACCAACAGAACGTCGGAGACGTTCCGTGGAGTACGCACTCTCTGCTCGGAATCACTGACGTCGACGTCGATACGCTCGACCGTACGCACCGATCGATCTCCCTTTCGAGTGAGAAACCGGACGAACTGACCACGTACGTCTCGACCGGACTAGCTAATGGTCCGGTAATCGCGGATGGCACGTCGTTCGAGGATACGAGCGTTGCGCTCGCGATCACTGAGACGACCGTTCCAGCGACACCGGTCTACGCAAGGGCGATCGCTACGATCGAGTCTGCAGACGGATTGGCTGCTGTCCGGGTAAAAATCGATGGGAAACACGGCACGACGCACGGCGAGTCCACCGAGGTCACCGGGGAACACCAGACCGGTACAACCGAGTGGACCAAAGTAACACAGGCTTTCCGGGCGGGAGTCATCACCGCACAAGTGGCGAGTCCGAACAAGTCGTCAGTACAGGTGTCTGCTGTGAACCTACAACTAGGATACCACGATCCAACGCCGTACGAGAACACGGTCGCTCCTACGCGAGGTGCATCGGAATGATGGACGAACCGCTCGCCCACATGGTTACGGTCGACGCCACCGGACTCCAAGAGGTTCCACCAGTGACACGCGAGAGCGACGACTTCACCACCACGCCGACCGCGCTTGAAATCACGCGCGCGACGCCGGCAACGCCGCTGTACGTCAGGGTCACTGCGCAGTTGGAACCCGCGAGCGATGCTGGAGACGGCGCGGTTCGGATCGCCCTCTCGGATCCGTCGGGCGATTCGATCCAGTACAGCGACAGCGCGACTGTCGAGGAAGGAACCGGCATCCGCACGACCGGGTGGTCGAAAGTCCCTGCTGATTGTAACGGTGGGACCGCCCGGCTTTGTGTTTCCAACGCCCGAGTCACCGCCATAACGCTCGAACTGGCGATTCGCAACGACGTCTGAGGCCAGTTCTTTTTCCGCAGTGCGTTTCCGGTCGGGGTCGAACACTGGTGGTCAGATTTTTGATTATAGTGAATTCGATCGAGCGTAGATGAAACGCTGCCTCGTCGGGAAGTACGATCGCACTATTGTAATCAACGGAAGAACAAGCAACTCGAACCTAGCTATGGAATTTCAGATTCAGCTCGATGACGCTCGCCGCTTCGAGCAGGGAGCGCCTGAGATCTGCTTGATACTGTTCGTTACTGAACCGACGCACCGGTGTCCAGTCACACTGATTGCGCCGGCAAGATCGTCACCCTTCTTGACTGATGTCACAATGCAGTAGACTCCCTCGTACAACTCCTCTGCGTCCCGCGCGTACCCCTGTTGCCGTATGTTTTTGAGAGCATCAAATAACCCCTCCCTACCGGTGATCGTGTTCGAGGTCGATGCTGGGAGACCAACGTTGCCGACGATTCTGTGGACCTGCTCTTTGGAGGGTTCGGCCAGTACTGCCTTGCCCAATCCCGTGCAGTGGAGATGGTTGCGCTTTCCGACAGGTGTCTGTTTTTCGATCGCGTTGTCCCTTTCCGACATATGGACGACGACCAGTTCGTTGCCCTCCCGCACGGCCATGTTCGTCATCTCGCCAGTCCCTCTCCAACGGCTGTGATCACGTTCCTGAGTCTGTCCCCGAACTCCAAAAATCGGAGCGACATCCTGTATTCGGTCCCGTCCTTGACGACGAGTCCCGTATCTCACACGAGTCCCAACCGACGTAGAATACACTGCACCGATAGCCGACGAACGCTCAGCACGAGCCAGCTCTCCGGTTCGAGCGGATCGACAGCATTCTAATTACAGGATTACAACTGTAATGCAAGCGAGATCCTGCTACGGCGTGGCTAACGGACGCCCTGTTCGGGTGCGTCCGTCATCACCGAACGGTGTGGCATAGTTATCGTTCGAACGGTCGTTCCCTGGACATGGCAAAGGACGCCGACCAATGTGCTGCTCGTCGGTTCGGAGGGACGCCTGCGGTCTTGACAGGACACGTGAATCAAAACTATGATCCACAAAACATCCTACGGGTCAAAAACGGTTGCTTGTTTCCGTCTCCTGGAACAGAAGCGAGTTTATTTCCTCGTCATGCGAGGTGTGGGTCGTCTAATACCGGGTGTTGGCGGACTTCTTTCGGTGTGAGATCGGTGATCTCTCCTGTATCGTTGATGAGCATCACGCCACTCCATGTGGGCGTCGTGTGGAGGGAGGGAGCCAGTGGAACTGGGATTCGGTGTAGGGCACTGCGACGTATTGGTGGCCCTCGTGAACGACCATGAACGGATCCTCGTAGTTGGCAAGGTACTTGCCGTGTTTGAGAAGATGCCATTGATAATCGTTGTAGAAGGCCTACTGATGCCTTTCTTGAGATCTCCTGTGGTCGTCGACACTGCCGCGTTCTGGCTCGTCATGTCGAACATAACGGTACTGTTGCTGTTTCGTCAGCTGATTCCAGGTCCCATCCGGTGAGAGCGCATACGACCAGAGAGGAGTGCCGTTGTGGATGGTACTGTCTCCATCAGAGGTCTGGTATTTGGGGAAGTCCAGCGTGTTCGAAGCGTAGCGATCGGCGACACTTTCGGGAAGGATACGGGGATGGGTTGGATCCGTGTCTCGGAGTTGGTCGATCGATTGGCTGTCGGCCATCGTCGCTTGCCCGAGAGTACTGGCGGCGAACGTACCGGAAACGGTGGACAAAAGGAGGAGTCCAACGATGCAGATGTCGATTACCGATGATGCCGACCCCCTCCTGACCTGTACTCTGATAGTCACTCCGAGCCCGACACAGACGGGCACACCGAGCCAGAGGGGGGAACAGCAATTCACCCAACACCCGAAATAATCAATTTATAAATATGTGATTGCGATCTAGATATATCATATAATTTTCAAATAGTAAAGTATATGGCCTAGAAGTGCAACCGTGTAATTAGTTTACAGAAAATAAGTGGAATGCGGATAACGTACAAGATCTAACCAATGGGTCAAGAAATATCCAGTTACACAGATCAGGCGAATAGTACGCTCCAGACGAATCGACGTCGGTTTCTTCAAGCTGCTGGCTTCACGGGACTCACCGGAATCACGTCGACTGTCTTCACGACAGCAACTGCAGTACCATCATCATCCAGCAATCCCGGCACGATCTCGAATCTCTCAGAATATATCGAGGCCCCCAGCGTGTTCAAGGAAAACCAAGAACCGCCACACGTCCACACGGCTATTCCCTTCAACTCGGTGTCGGCCGCGCGTGACGCTAATACACCTTTCACCGAACTCGAATCCCGTTTAAACGAATCCTCTAACTTTCGGTTACTGAATGGAAACTGGGATTTTGTTTGGTATAAGAAACCTGCAGATGTGCCTGATTCGTACGCGGATATCGATTGGGACACGATCACCGTTCCAAGTTGTTGGCAGACGCAGGGCTACGACCAGTTCGTCTATTTAAATACCCCACTGACGTGGACAGGGATCGACGAAGCAACGAACACGACTCCACCAGAAGTCCCTAATGACTACAACCCAGTCGGGACGTACCGCCGGGAATTCAGCGTCCCAAATGGCTGGGATGGTCGAGAAACATTCCTCCATTTCGAGGGTGTGAAGCAAGCATTCTTCGTATGGATTGATGACACCTACATCGGCTATAACCAGGGCTCGATGACGGCCACCGAATTCGACATCACAGACAATATTTCGTCCGGGTCCGAACACACCCTCACAGTTCAAGTGTATCGGTTCTCTGATGGTGAAGCGCTCGAGACGCAGGATATGTTCCGGTTTTCGGGGATCTACCGATCAGTCTACCTCTATTCAACACCACAGGTTCATCTTCGTGATTTTTTCGTTCGGACTAATCTTGATGACGACTTCGAGGACGCCACGCTTCGGGTGGACGCTGAACTGGCTAACTACACTGGAACAAATCAGGGTCATCATACGCTTCGAGGGCATCTCTTCGGCACAGATAACGCGAAAGTGTCAAGCTTTGAGACATCGGGGCTGGTCGGTCCTGAGGGTGTGACTCTCTCGGCGGAGACTACCGTCACCGAACTGGAGAAATGGTCAGCCGAAGATCCCACGCTCTATACGCTCGTACTCGAGCATGTGACTGGCGGATCAACCGCCGAGGCGATGTTTGAACCTGTTGGCTTCCGCGAGTTCACAATCAAGGATAACAAGATCCACGTCAACGGGCAACCGGTCAACATCCGTGGAGTAAACAGCCATGAGCACCACCCAGACCATGGACGATACGTGCCCATAGAGACGGTCAAAAAAGATTTCAGCCTGATGAAGAGGCACAATGTGAACGCCCTCCGGTGTTCGCACTACCCGCGGGATCCGTCAGTGTACTACCTCGCCGATGAGTACGGCCTCTACGTCCAGGACGAACTGAACGTAGAGACCCACTGGAACACAAACCTGCTCGGGCAGACCGACAACTGGGATGCACAGGCGCTTGAGCGGTTCCGGCGGATGATCCAGTGTGACAAAAACCGGCCCTGTATCTTCACGTGGAGCACCGGCAACGAAGCCGGTCTCCATAATGTACACTACGAGATGGCTGAGTATATAACAGGCGAGGATGAGGACAACGACGGCGACGCAGGCACTGGTATCGATCCCACTCGGTTCCTCTACCATCAAGACAACAGTGGCGGCTTTGGAAGCGGTTTCGGCGGAGATGCCCCATATGCGCCAATCATCGGACCGCGCTACCCTTCGCCAGATGGTATGAAAGCGGCGATAGAAGCAAATTCGGAGGGCAAACCGATCATTATGGGCGAGTACGCTCACGCAATGGGCAATAGTGGCGGTTTATTCCATGATTTTTGGAAATGGATACAGCCCGATCACAGAACCGTCACGGAGACGATCTTCACGGATCAATCTAGTGCCAGTAACGACGGGACATTGGTCGGTGACCTGCAGATCGTTGAGGAGGACAACGGGGCGGTAATCCTTGATAACGACGGTTATATTAATGTGGGTGAAGACTCGAGTCTCGATTTCAGCGAACCGGGATTCACGGTATGGGCCCGCGTTAAGGACAAAGATATCCAAAACGACGATCCATACATTGCACGTGGTGATCAGCAGTACGCCCTAAAGATCATACCGGGTGACACAGTGCCGAAACTCCAGTTCTTCATCTATGACCGAAACAACAGTTGGCAGACCCTTAATGTGCCGGTGCCTGATGACTGGACGGACAGCTATCATGATGTTGTCGGTGTTGCAACGAATTCCACCCTGAAACTCTTGGTCGACGGTGAGCTTCTTGCCGAAGAATCCCACGATGCCTCGACGTTAAAGC
The DNA here is from genome assembly GCF_023115355.1 of Halocatena salina. NCBI lineage: Archaea > Methanobacteriati > Methanobacteriota > Halobacteria > Halobacteriales > Natronomonadaceae > Halocatena > Halocatena salina. Next base: position 216,048 of record NZ_CP096021.1, on the reverse strand, counting down.
CAGAGAACTATGACTATCCGGCTACGATCGGCTACAACGCTCAGGAGAACCGGTACACGGACGCGTCGATCAGTCAGATCAGAGTGTATAATCGAGCGTTATCGAACTCGGAGGTCAAAAGCGCGGTAAGTGATAGTTCACCGCCGAACAGCGCGGTTCTCTGGATGGATTTCAAGCAGTACACGCAAGATCCGGTACTCCGGCAATACGACGAATATGACCGCTTCCAAGGTGGGTTCGTTTGGGATTGGGTTAACCAAGCCGTCCACCGAACAACACAAGCTGACGGTGAAACAACCGAGTATAGATTCTATGACGACAACCCGTTCTGTTTGAACGGTGTTATTTCAGCGGATCGAGTCCCGCAACCGAGTCTCGAACAGTTGAAAAAGGCCCACCAACCGGTTGGCGTCACCGCTGTGGATCTCATCAACGGTGAGGTTAGAATCACCAACCACCTCCACTTCGCTAATCTGAATACGCTTGATACGACGTGGGAGCTTCGAGCGGACGATGAGATCCTCCAAAACGGAAACCTATCGACTGATATCGCACCTGATGAAAGCGCAGTAGTGAGTATTCCATTCAGTAAACCGGAACTGGAACCGGGGGTTGAGTACTGGCTCACGCTCCGCTTCAAGACGACAGAGGACACGAAGTGGGCGGATGCTGGCCACCAGCTCGCGTTCGATCAGCTGAAGGTGCCCTTTGACGTTCCCGAGCCATCGACGATACAAATCGATGAACTCCCAGGGCTTTCGGTCAGCGACGACGGCAGGCAGATCACTGTCGCTGGCGATGACTTCGAATACGTCCTCAGTAAGGACCAGGGGACGCTTTCGTCGGGGACTTACAACGGGACGGAGGTGGTGAGTGCTGGCCCGCTCCTCGATTTCTTCCGAGCACCCATCCAGAACGAAATCCAAGAATGGGGTGCTGCGGAATCGAATGAGTGGTACGATATCGGACTCGACAATCTTCAACACGAGGTAGAGTCCGTTGAAGCTGTGCAGGCCGAAGACTCAGTAGCCCACGTTGCGGTCGAAAGCTTTGTTTCGGGGAACACAAGCGATGCTGGCTTCAACACCCAGTACCGTTACAAGATCTTCGGAAGTGGAGATATCCTTCTTGGCGTCGATGTGGAGCCGAACCAAGCGCTCGTGGATGCCATTAGTCATTGGCTTCCTCGGATTGGCGTAACGATGGATGTCCCGAACACCCTCGATCAGTTTGAGTGGTATGGTCGTGGCCCGCACGAGACGTACCCCGACCGGAAGTGGGGGGCCGAGATCGGTGTTTATACAGGGAGCGTCGCCGATCAGTTCGTTCCCTACCAGCCACCATCAGACAACGGCAACAAAACGGATACTCGCTGGACGGCACTCACAAACGATGACGGAGTCGGGCTAGTCTCTTTCGGCCAGCCGGAGATGAACGTCAATCTCGACCAGTACAAGAATCTTGCCGAAGCGGACCACGTCTACGAACTGAAAGAAAAAGAAGACGTTACCACTGTCCATCTTGACCACGCGGTCGCGGGCGTTGGTGGCACACCAGCACAAACACTGTCACAGTACCAAGTAGATGTCGATCCGATGACCTTTCTTATTGGATTCAGGCCGTTTGCGGGCAAGCGTACTGGTCCACCTGAACACGCGAACGATGATGGAGAGAAACGAGATGGGCCGCCAGACCATGCGAATGACGACGCAGAATCGCCGATGGAGCTGAGCAAACGACGGCTCCCCCGCAACTGGGTGAATTTCCAACAAGATGGTTCTGGTGAATCGCTAGACGGCGTCGATTCGAGTCGCTAACTCAAAGGAGTTGAAGCGGGGAATTGCCGATGTTCCATGTCGAAAATCTCCCGCTTCACGACAAAGGCGGTGACCATCGATTCGTCGACCGCTGACTGTCCGTCGATGACGGTTCCATCAGTCGGGATCTTCTCACCTTACTCGTAACTACCGACGGGCCAATTACTACGATCACGCCGACTGGGCCACAGCCCAGGTACTCGAATAGTTTTACCACTCTTCTCACCCTGTCGAAGGTTTCGTCTTCTAATCCTATCGAACACTCCATAAAATAAGCAAGTATTGAAATAGAGGCACTGCTAGATCAAGCCTACCTGTTTGAGCGCTTGAACTGGCGGCAGGTTCTCCAGTGCTTGATAAGTCCGATGGTGATTTGGTCGCTTGGTCGAATCGATCGCCGTTGTTCACCTTCGAAAAGAGGGAGGATCGGTTCTCACTCCGTGGCGACGATCGGTCCCAGTGGATCGTCGTGGAGACCGACGCCGCTGTTGCCGTCGTAGACGCGGGCTGCGATCACGTTTCCACCACCGTAGTTGATCGCGTCCGGTGGGACTGTGTAGCGTCGCAGCAGCTCCTTTTTCGTCATTGTTGTTTAGCGCTAATTCTCCGGCTTTGTACAGCAGTCGGATTGCCTGCCGAGCACTGCCTTCGTCCTGGGCTGCAAAAGCCGAACAGAGTGGGATGACGTCATTGTCGAGGACATCGCCGATGAATGCTCGTTCAGCTCGTCGTTCCAAAATACTCGTGAGCTGGTTGGCGTTGTATGGTGCGAACTTTATCTCTGAATCGTACAGCGAATCCTTGACTTTCGGAGAAAGATTATCCCGAAATTCCAGATCGTTGCTGATACCGATGACAGAGATCCACTGGTCCTCAAAGTGCCCGTTTTTCCGTGCGCGTGGAAGCTCGTACAGAAGGTCGTCATTCTCCTAATAGAATCAATCTCGTCGATAACGATGATGATTGTCTCGTTGAGGTCACAGAGTTCATCGTACAGGAGATCAAACATCGATTGTTGATCGATGCCGCTCGGTTTCTTGGCTCCGCCACGAATCTTCTTGATAAGGCGTGCTGTGAGCTGGTAGGATGTCGACTAGTTATTTGCGGAGGTTTTTCCCACTCAGTGAAACAGGAACCCGTTGACGATGTGCTGGAGACTGAGCAGTGGGCCGGATGAGCATACGTTCTACGCAAAAAGCTAGTAAGCGTGTGAGGCCGGAAGAGCCGAATCGATCGGCGAGGCGGTGTCGGCAGGGTGACCACAGATCGATCTGCCGCGTGACTGGGCGAGTGATGGGTGCACATTGGTACATCGGCGGGAGACTGTCCCGCTCACGAGTGAACTATCTGACACTACCCGAATATGTCGTCACCGTAACTGTCAGTGCTGGCGGCCATTAGTCTTCAGTGGTGAGGGTGAGATATCCAGCGAGCGTCCCGAGACCAACGGCACCAAGAAATGGGCCCACCCGCAGCATGAACGCCAAGAAAGATGGCTGTTGTGTGTGCTGTGAGAGCACCATGTAATAGTATTGATCGCCTTCACGGCGTAGCGTTCAGATAAGCTGATTCCATGCGAAAGTGAACGATCTGAGCCACTTGTCAGCAGTGTCTGCGTTGGCATCGCTGAAGCAGTTTGAGAACGAGTAGGTATGTTGTTTTACATCATAAAAGACACTTCCGACACTGTTCCGGTTTCCATGGCGTTCGTATCTGAAATCGAAGCCGTGTCGCTGATATGCATTTTGTAATGGGTGAGACCCATCAACGAGAACACAGCAGTATCAACATCATGTTTCTCGCTGAGTTCAGTGAGAAATGAATGAGCAATAACCGTGTTTGTGGTCGGTTCAAGGGTTGTATGGAGCAATTCATTTGTGTCTGGATCAACCGCTGCGTACAGCCAATACTGCTCGTCATTGAGTTGGATCACAGTCTCGTCAACCGCAACGTGATCCGGGCTTTGCCCACCCTCGGGCTGTAGATCGGCCTTATGAACCCAATGTGAACGGTCGAACGAGCCCGTTCAACACCAAATACATCAGGAATAGACACGGTATTCGAAAGCGATAATCCTGTGAGATGGAGCTGAATACCGAGTTTCATCAGAAGTTGCGGTGTTGCTTCTCGCTCCATAAAATCCAAGGCGATGTCGTCCAAACAACTGTTGAGGCGGTCGTTTTCGGGCATAGATCACTCAGAAAACGAACCGCCTCACACTTCATCCTTATCTGAACACCGCCCCAATCGGAAGAGAACGTGCTTAAACATCCTTAGCGAGTGTAACGGTGACGGTGGGAGATCCCGACGCTGACCGAACGAGTGGATCGGCCACGTCCGCGTGGAGGTACGCTGTTCCTTCGCGGACAGCATCACCGACAGCGGCCGTTGTGGTAACCGTGATGTCACCAGTGGCGACAACGACATGGTCGCCCTCTTCGATTTCTCGCATCGTCGCATCATTCACGTTCAGCCGTACCCGATTGTCAACCGTGTACTCGGTGTCGAAGCCACCGGCTCGACTACCAACGATGAGTACGAGTTCGTCGTCAGCTGGTGACGTAACCGCCGGATCGAGGGGTACAAATGGTGCCTTGCTATCGTGGGTCGCGAACCCGTCGGTGTAAAGACCATCATCGTTGCCCACCGGCCAGCACTCGCCAACCGTATCAGAGAACCCATCGTACAACGGATTCACCGCCTGGAGTTCGTCAAAGGCCGTCTCCGGATCGACGGGTGCGAATCCGTCTCCGACGAGCTGTTCGCCCAGTGCCGCCAAAATTGCATAGTCTGTCCGGGCCATGCCAGGCGGTGACGCAGTGACCGATAGCCGCTGCACCCGTCGATCGAGATTCGTTATTGTTCCTGCCTTCTCCAGACCGACCGCTGCTGGGAGGACAACGTCGGCGTGTTGCATCGTCTCGCTTGGGAATACATCGAGAAGGACGAGTGTCTCCAGCGCATCTAGCTGGTGTGCCACCCAGTCGGCATCGCGTTTTTCGATCGCCGGATTCTCACCAACCACGAGCGCTCCATGAACAGTAGTACCGAACGCATCGAGCGCCTCATACTCGTTACGTCCAGGGTGAGACGGAGGTTCAGTATTCCATACGTCCGCAACCCGGCGCCGTGCGGCATCGTCCGTAACCGACTGGTGACCAGGAAGTATGTCGGGCCGACAGCCCATGTCAACAGCCCCCTGTTCGTTGTTTAGTCCACGAAGGAGCATGAATCCCGTTCCCGGCCGTCCGACATTGCCAGTGAGCAACAGCATGTTAAGCAGCGCGTCCGTCGTCGTGGTTTCATCACCACCGTCTTCGATGCCCGTTCCCCCGATAACAGTAATCCGGTCAGCCGTCCCGATGCGATCGACAAGAGCAATAAGCGTCTCACTGTCAACACCAGTTGTCTGCTGGCCTTCGTCGATATCGATGTTAGCGAGAGCTGCCTTGAACGTCTCGTAGTCACTCGTACGATTATTGACAAATGACGTGTCGACATATTCGTGTTCGACAAGAAGCGCACAGACAAGGTGGAAACACAGCGCGTCGGTGCCAGGCCGAGGAGTGATATGCTGATCGGCAATGCGTGTCGTCTCGTTCTGCCGAGGATCGATATCAACGAGTGTCGTCCCATCGGCAACGGCCGGGCGGACGAACGCGTCGAACGCTACGGGTTGTTGAATAGCTGGGTTCGCACCGACGACAAGAAGAAGGTCGGCGTCCGTCAGATCGGTGAGGCAATTTGTCGAAGCCGGCCAGCCAAAGCGGCTTTCGAGTGCGGTCGCCGCTGAGGCGTGACAGAGCCGTGCACGGTTATCAACGTTGTTCGTTCCGAGTGATCGGGCGAGTTTCTGAAGGAGGTAATTCTCTTCGTTTGTACAACGTGGTGCGCCGAAGAACGCGAGTGCATCCGATCCGCTGGCGTCGCACACGGTCTCGAAATCGTTGACCACCCGATCAAGTGCTGTCGACCAATCGGTCGGGACGAGGCCATCGTCGCGGCGCACGAGTGGCGTCGTGAGTCGGTCGTCATCACGAACAGCTTCGAACGCTGTCGCTCCCTTCGCACAGAGGCGGCCGTTCGGATTTGCTGGTCCCTCACAGCCCTCCGCACGGTCGCCATCGCCGTGTGTAAGGCGACAACCCACCGCACAGAGTGGGCACACCGTTTCGGTCTCGTTGATTGATCGATCGGGTTGGTCAGTCATCTCTTTTTCAGACGTCTTTCCTGAGTCGGCGTCCCTGCGCCTTCAGCACGGTCACAATGTAGCCGAGACCTGTGCGCACATCGCGCCGGCCGAGTGAGCGAATGAGCCCGAACAGGCCAACCGGTTTCGGTTCCTGTTCGGCCTCCCCGACGGCGTTCAGCACCCTGTTCAGGCCGGTCACTGTCGATTCGTCGACCTCGAGGGCAGACAGTGTCCTCGACAACTCCACGAGATTATCGAGATGGCCCTCACGCTGGAGTTCCATCATGGAGTCGATAGCCGCTGCGGCCTCCGATCCGTTGTCACCGAGCGCGACAGCAAGTTCTTCTGCTTCTTCCTCGTCGAGCGACGCCGAGAGCGTCTCTGCAATACGAACGAACATATTGACATGACCGTGGTGCTGGAGGCGACAAACCGCGTCGAGGAGTTCCGAAAGTTCACCGGTGTTCTCGCCGATCCCTTCCGCGAGTGCCACGGTGCCATCGGTTGAGACGGCGTCCGCTGCTTCAACGAGCGTTATCATTGAATCTGTCAAATATTCGACTTCCTCATCGTCGGCGCTCGCGAGCACGAGTAGTGCCGTCTCGAGAATATTCTCTAGTTCGTCCGTGTACTCGGCAGCGGCCGCGTAGTCGTCGCCGTATTCTTCGATGACTGCACGAAGCGCTTGTTCTCCTTCTTTGGGCCGGTCTGACGATCGGTTCATCGCCGCCTCTGGAACGGTCGTTGTAGGATCTGCCATCTCAATCATCCCCCGAAGCTGGCTCAATATTCGTTTTGTGAGACTCTTCTGCACTGCTCTCTACGGGCCTGATGCAGACTGCTGATACCTTGAACTCCGGCGTCTTAGCCTCTGGATCGAGACGTTCAGCATCTGTTAACTCGTTCACTGCGTTTTCCGCGAAATGCATCGGCACGAATACGGTGTCCGTCCCGACGCGATCGGTCACCTGTGCTGGTACAGTAATTTCGCCGCGGCGCGACTCGATGCAGACCGGATCCCCATCCGCAATGTCGTAGTTCGCCGCGGTCTCTGGGTTGATCTCGACGAAGTTCTGTGAGTTGTACGTCATGATACCCTCATCTCGGTGCGTCATCGTGCCTGTGTGGTACTGATAGAGGACGCGACCGGTTGTGAGCGTCAGCGGATAGGTGTCATCTGGTGTCTCCATCGGCTCACTGTAGCCAATCGGCTTGAGGTGAGCGTTCCCATCTTCGGTGTTGAACGCCTCCGTATAGAGGCGTTGCGTACCGGGGTGGTCGAGATTGAAACACGGCCACTGGATACCCCCCTCACGCTCGACGCGTTCCTGGGTGATGCCGCCATAGATCGGAGTCAGCTGGCGTATCTCCTCCATGATTTCGGCGGTGTTTTCGTAGTCCCATTCGCGACCCAGTCGATTCGCGAGGTCCTGTAAGATCACCCAGTCCGGCTTCGAGTCGCCACGCGACTCGATGACTGGGTTCACCTTCTGGACGGTCCGGTCCGTGTTCGTGAACGTTCCTTCTTTCTCGAGGAACGAACACGCCGGTAGGACAACATCCGCGTACTTTGCGGTTTCATTCAAGAAAAGATCCTGTACGACGAGGAAGTCTATGTTCTCTAAGACTGTCTCGCCATGTCCTTTTCCGGGCTCGGAGAGTGCGGGGTTCTCACCGATGCAGTACATTCCGCGGAGCTCTCCGGCATCTGCCGCGTGGAACATCTCCGTCGTGTAGTAACCGCGATCGGCCGAGATATCACAATTCCAGGCGTCTTCGAACGTCTCGCGGACATCGTCATTCTCGATTTTCTGGTAGCCAGGAAGGTTGTCGGGAAGCGGTCCCATGTCACCGCCGCCACCTTGCACGTTGTTCTGGCCCCGGAACGGAGAGACGCCCGCCCCTCGTTTGCCGACGTTACCCGTGATCGCGGCAAGGTTCGCCAATGCTGTGACATTCTCCGTGCCGTGGGAGTGTTCGGTGATGCCGAGCGCCCAGCCGAACACGCATGTGTCGGCAGTCGCGATCGTTTCTGCGGCAGCCTTGATCTCCGCTGCGGGGGCGCCTGTAATCTCTTCGACACGTTCGGGCGTAAACTCCTGCACCGCCTCTTTCATGTCTTCGAACCCCGTTGCCCGTTCCTCAATGAACGCCTCGTCGTGGAGGTCATTCTCGATGATATGCCGAATGAGACCGTTGATCCAGACGGCGTCATACCCAGGATTAACCTGCGTGTATTGCGTGGCGTATTCGGCGATCGGGACTTCACGCGGGTCGAACACGATGAGGTCGCTGCCGTCACGGACGTTTTGCTTGATGCGAGTACCGATGACAGGGTGTGCCTCGGTCGTATTTGATCCCGTGATAAGATAGCAATCGGTCGTTTCAAGATCCTCGATGCTCACAGACGCTGCTCCGTAACCGAACGTCTTTGCGAGTCCTGTGACCGTCGATGAGTGACAGAGCCGATTACAGTTGTCGACAGTGTTCGTCCCCAGAACCTGCCGAGCGAACTTCCCCATGAGGTAGTTCTCCTCGTTCGTCGCTTTCGAGGAAGCGATGACTGACAGCGCCTCACCACCATAGTTGTCCGTAATGTCCTCGAATCCCTCCACGACACGCTCGTAGGCTTCGTCCCAGGACGCCGTTCGGAACTCGCCGTTCTCATTGCGGACAAGCGGTTTCGTAAGGCGATCATTGGCGTTCACAAAGCCGTAACTAAACTTTCCCTTCACGCAGGTTGAGATACCGTTCACGGGAGTCTTTTCAGGGTTAGCGGGTCGTGTGGCGAGGACTTCGTTCCCATCTGAGTACACGTCAAACCGACAGCCGACTGCACAGTACCCACAGGTGGTCGTGTCGACGGTCAGTTCCTCAAGACGTTTGTCGCTGATTGACCGCGCGATGTCGAACAGTTTGCCCTCTGGCATGGTGCCGGCGGCAACATCCTCGGCGATGTGTTCGACGTTCTTGAGTGCCTGCTCTTTTGCCTGCTGCATGTAGCTGGCGACGCCATTCGTCTCGTCACTCATGGCCAGTCCTCCAACTCCGACTCTGACTCCGACTCGCCAGCGGTATTTGTGCTCGTCGGCCCATTCGTTTCTGACCGGTCATCTTGTTTCATTGGCGTCATCGGTTCCTTATTCTCATCTGTCGATTCGAACGATTGTCCGATACTGTTCTTCTGGGTGAATCCGGGGATTGGGAGTGTCGCCGCATCTTCAATCCCTTTCTCGACCAGTGAGCCAGTCGGACAGACGGTCACGCAATGGCCACAGGAGACACACGTCGAGTCCGCCATTGTTTCCGCCCCGTTCTGGAAGCCGATACGGGTGTCCTGACCGCTGCCTTCCATGTGGAGGACGCCTTCAACCTGGACATCGTTACAGGCTTCAACACACCGATTACAGAGAATACACTTGTTGCGGTCGATCTGGATGAACGAGGAGGAATCGTCGATCGGTTCGTAGGCGTCGCGGTCATCGAGGACGCCATAGCGGGGTTCCTCAACGTCAGTGGCAATGGCAGCGTCTTGCAGTTCACAGCGACCATTCTTCCCACAAGTCGTACATCGCAGATTATGGTTCGACAGAACAAGATCAAGGTTGACGTCACGGGCCTCAGTCGCCGCCGTAGCATCGGTTTTGACGTTCAGTCCGTCCTCAGCGGGGAAGCTACACGACGGGACAAGACCGTGGTCATCCGTCTCGACCATACAAGTGCGACACTCACTTCGTGGACCGATGTTGTCCTCTCGGTCGTATGAACAGAGGGCTGGAACATCCTCGTTGGTATCGACAGCTGTAACGGCATCAAGTACGGTAGCTCCTTCTTCCAGCGTTACCTCATGGCCGTCAACGGTCACGGTCGCTGTGTCAGTGCTCCCGATTGTGGGATCAGTCGCCGTTCCCGGTTGTATTGCTTCAGTTAGTGGTGGTACGTCGGTACGTGTGAATTCGGAGCTCATTGGGATACCTCGTGTTGTAGTTCAGTGGTGCAGGTTCCTGTTGGACACTGTCCGCCGGCATGGACTGCGAACTCGTCTTCAAAGTGGTCAAGCCCCGTTGCGACAGGTCGCGTCGCATCACGGCCGAATGCGCAAATGCTCGAAGACTCTATGACACGGAGCAGTTCTTCGATGGCGTCTGGTCGGAACGAGCCATCGTACACCTCACGGAGGAGATCTGTTAGTTGCACCGTTCCCTCACGGCAGGGGACACAGCGCCCGCAGTTTTCGTCCTGTGCAAACCGCGATTGCTCGCCGATATAGGCGACGAGACATTGATCTTCGTTGAGCACATCGATAACGCCCTCCGTTCCGACACCGGCAGCACCGAGCGCGTCCGGTGTCGGGGCAATATCCAGATCCGGTGTCAGGCCGCCGAACTGGCCACCGACACATGCACACTTAAATGTACCATCAACGGTGACGGCCTCGCGTGCAGTTGCGAGCGATCCATCCGCAGGGAGTTCGACCGTCGCTTCATGCTGGACATCACCGCGGATCGTCACGATGCGCGTGGGGGCAGCCCCCGATGTTGCGTGGACGATCTGTGCGAGCGTCCGTGGTGTATGAACGAGCGTGGGTCGACCGTATATCCCCTCGATATCTGGTTGGGGTGGTCGAAGACGCGCTTCCAGCCGCTGGCTTCCCTCGATGGCTTCGAGTGCCATCGTTGGCTCGGCAGCGCGATACTCATCCGGTCCTGTCACGGCGTGCACCGCCGCGTTCGTCTGCGGTAGGTTTTCGATGGCCGCAGTGACGCGCTCGTGCGCCTGGTTGTCGGCCTCCGAGAGATAGATGATGACATCGCTCGCGTCGACGATCTGCGCCGCGGCGAGCGCCCCTTCGAGCGGAAGGAACGGGAGTGACTCCAATAAGAGTCTGTCACTGGGCGTCCCGTGAGCGTTGACGACGACTGCTGGATCGCCATCTGCATCGATAACGCGCTTCCACGAGTCACCGACAGAGGTATCTGCCATAGCGTCACCCCAGCCACGTCCAGTGACCCTGCGTGCCGCGCCGACCACGGTCTCGCCATCCGCGGTAAGCGTCTCGAAGCCACCAGATGCCCGGTAGTCATTCGGGCATGTCGGTCGAAGCCAACCACACCGACCCAACACGGTCCGTGTGCCGACCCCAAGCGGTGATCGGTCGGGGATTGGGAGACGGGTGGGCGTTGAAGCGTGTTCGATGACAGCGTCGGCATCCTCAATGTCGAGTTCGCCGTTATCGAGCGTGTCAGCAAGATCGGCCGCACGTTGGGGAGTGCACGACTCATAGAACGCTGTCTGCCTGTTCTGTGTTGCGAGTACGAGCGGCTCGAGAGCAGAGAGCCCGGTTGACCCGACTGCTACGACAGGGAGTGACGCCGCTGACGTGGCGACATTCAGCACCTCATCCCTCGAATTACGCCCCGCAACCCGCAGGACTGGCGATGCCTCAAGGACGTGTTCAGTCATCCTCCGTACCTTGCATACGTGATGTATTTTTCCAGAGTAGCAAAATGGTTTCCAAATTGTATCGGTGTGTCACATTACCTGTTGCGCTTGGTGGGACCGCCTTCGTATTCGAGGAATGAGCCGGGGGAACTGGGTAAAGGGAACTATCATTCGTCCAATCGAGTCGGGCACAATATGTCAATATATCCATTTCTCGAGTTCTCAAAAACAGGAATTCGTGAAATGACCGTCTCTACATTTCTGTACTCGTTTCGAGTGGACTGAGCCCAGCATTCATTACTGTTTCTCACGAAGCATCACACATCATGGATACGTCCACGGTGGAAATACCGATCACAGTCATCAGTGGCCCACTTGGGGCAGGGAAAACGACATTAGTCAATCGACTCCTTGACGACCCGGGTGGGAGAAAGATTGCCGTCCTTGTCAACGACATGGGTGAAGTGAACGTCGACGCGGAGTTACTCGCGTCTGAGACGGACGATAGCGTTATCGACCTCTCGAATGGGTGCATCTGCTGTCAGCTGCAAGACGATCTGGTGACCGAGGTGACACGGTTGGCGGAGGAACGTTCGTTCGACTACCTCGTCGTCGAGGCCTCGGGAATCAGCGAACCTCTCCCAATCGCGAGAGCATTGACTGAGGAGTCGGACGGGGACCGTCTACCAGACCGACTCCGACTGGATACCACCGTTTCGGTCATCGATGCCTACGGATTCTGGAAATCGTTCGACCCTGAGGAATCGCTTCCAGATGCTGCTCCCGATCCTGAACGGCCATTAACGGAGGTACTCGTAGAACAGGTCGAGTTCTGTGACGTGCTGTTGCTGAACAAGTGCGATATGGTTCCCGATGAGGCGCTGAATGCCGTCGAAGCCGCGATTCGAGAATTACAGCCACGTGCTCGCCTCCATCGGACGACCTACAGCGAGATCGATCCGAGTCAGGTTCTCGATACGGGGCGCTTTAATTTCCAAGCGGCGAAATACCACCAGGGCTGGAAACGGACCCTCGCAGGCGATGGGGCCAAGGAGGACCACGTCCACAGCCATACCCACGACGATACCGTCTCGTCAGCGACAGCTCACAACGTCGAGTCCTTCGTCTATCGTCGAGCCCGTCCGTTCCATCCGAACCGACTCGACGCTTGGCTTGATGTCTGGCAAGGGAACGTCGTTCGTGCGAAGGGGTTCGCGTGGGTCGCGAGTCGTCCCGAGACGGTTCTCGGCGTCAGTCAGGCAGGACCATCGGTGCAGGCAGGTCCCATCGGTCAGTGGGGGGATGAGAAACCAGAGACGCGACTCGTGTTCATCGGCCGCGACCTCGATGAGGCCACGTTGACCGAAGAACTTGATGAATGCCTGATAACAATGGACGAACGAGCGGAGGAGTATTCTGACGATCCGTTTCCCCGCGAGTCCACCTGATCAGGTCGCACCGAAGCCAACCTCTTCTCTGAGTTTGTCCCACGATTCGTGGAAGCCATAGGTGGCTTCCGATTCGCCACTGACGCCTGTCTGGTAAACCTCGTCGTACTCCAACAACTGGGTCCAGCCGTCGTGGTATCGGTAACTACAGTATTGGCACATAGAAAACGATACTCGGCTAACCAGCAAAGGAGTATCGGCTGAAACTGAGTTTCGAGACTCGACTGCCGTTAAGGTTCCAGTAGCACCTTCGTGACGCCCGCTTCGCGGTTGTCGAACTTTTCGTACATCCCGGGCGCGTCTTCGAGGTCGACACGGTGGGAGACAACCCAACTCGGGTCGGCACGACCTTCGATTATCATATCGCGGAGTTTGCGGTTGTACTCCTTAACGTTACATTGGCCAGTGCCGAGGGCCTGGCCTTTCTCAAAGAGGAGACCGAAATCGATGCCGAGACGGCCCTGTGCGGCCATCTCGTCGGGGGCACCGGGGTCGTCAGGGACGTAGAGACCGGGTATGCCGAGTTCACCAGTCGGCCGGACTGTCCGAATGAGGTTATTGATGACGACAGCTGGATTTTCGCGGGCAGGGTCGTACGCGTCGTCAGCTTCCTTGTCCGGATCGATTGCCTGGTAACCGACTGCATCGACACCCTTGTCGACACCGCTGCCGTGAATCTCTTTGATCTGCTCAACCGGGTCACCTTCCTCAAAGTTGATCGGGGTGGCGTCACAGTGTTCCTCGGCAAGTGTGAGACGGCTGGGGACGCGATCGACGACATAAATCTCGGCAGCACCCTTGAGCTTGGCGCTGTAGGCAGCCATCAGACCGACCGGACCAGCGCCGTAGATAGCGACCGAGTCACCGGATTCGAGATTGGCGAGTTCCGTGCCGTGCCAGCCTGTCGGGAAGATATCCGCGAGCAGTGCGAACGAGTCTTCGTGTTCCCGCCCGTCCGGCAGTTTGAGCGCGTTGAAATCAGCGTACGGGATGCGGAGTTTCTCAGCCTGCCCACCCTGATATGGGCCCATAGCGACGTATCCGTAGGCACCACCGGCAAACCCGGGATTGACGTTCGTACAGAAGCCCGTGTATCCGTTCTCACAGTTCTCACAGAAACCGCAGGCGACGTTGAACGGTGCGACGACGCGGTCACCGATTTCGAGGTCGCTGACGGCCTCGCCGACCTCCTCTACGGTACCCATGTTCTCGTGGCCGAATACGATTCCTGGCTCCGCGGCCGTCCGACCCTCGTACATGTGCAGATCGGATCCACAGATACATGTCGTCGTGATATCGATGACGACATCGTTTGGATGTTCGATCTGGGGCGTTTCGACTTCTTCCACAGCTACCTCTTGTTTGCCTTTGTAGACAACTGCATTCATGGACATTGTTCGTACTCCACTCAGTTCTGTGGATGGCCGCTATTTATATCCCGGGTCTCGTTGGCTTTCAAAAGAACTCATATTTCGAAGTGATAGATAAATTCAACAATACGCTTTCAAAATATTGGATATTTTAGTATTCATGTTTCTACTGAAAAGGCGATTACGGACTGCACACCCCTACTGCATCCCAAATTCGAACGGGTGGGTGAGTGCCGCCTATCGAATCACACAACATGTCGAACGACAGTACCACTGTGGTCAAACTCGTCACCAGGATACTCGTTTTTGTGAGCAGTCAAGTCAGTCGACACTGATTGAGCTATCAGTTCCGAAAGATCCAGGTACGACTCTCTGTCCCGCAAAACCAACGTGAGTTGGTCGAATACACCCAGTCGTATTGAAAGAAACGGGGAAGCAGCCACCTGCTCTATCAACTACATGAAGATCGACTCATTGCCGCAGTCGCCGAGAACGGGATCATCGGTTCCTCCTGCGGGCCGACGAACTGTTACTAACTGAGCTCCCGTCGTCCTTCGAGGGGACCACGTACTTTTCGAACATGCAGTTGGAACCATAGGTGGAAGCGGCACGCACCGACCTGGCGACTTCTCTATTGACTGGTATCGGATCCGTAACGACATGAAATCCAGCCGGAAATTGTGGAACGCACGTTCACAACGCGAAAAAGCAACCGAGGAAAAGCGACCTCACTAAGGAGAAACAGCGGTTGGAGCTGTGTTATAGGCGCAGCACACTCTAGGATTTACGAGTTGTACGCTTGCTGTGCGAGTTGGTGGAACCTGTGGACCGTGTGCTCGTTCGGTCCGAGTTGGGCCTGTGAGAGTGCGCCGGTTTTGAGCCCTTCCCACTGTCGCTCGACCAGTTCGAAGTCCTCTTCTTGGAGTTGGCGGCTCGTCCGGATGAACGCCTCTTCTTCCTCCGAGAGCTCGGGATCTTCGAAGTAGTAGTCCGCAATGAGCTGGAAGCGGTTGGTATCGATCGGGTCAATGATGTAGGTGCCGTAGCCATCGGCGGTTCCGTACATGTTGACCGTGAAGTTCGGCCAGAAGTAATGGAACTGGGCTTCGTGCTCGTCGTGGATACGCAGTTCATCGTCGACGTCCTGTGCGTGGGTGTAGTGAAGGACCCAATGGTAGTCGTTGACCTCGAGTTCGGACTCGTTGAGCGAGATTCCTTTGATCCAGTCTTGGTGGTTGGCCTGACAGTGGTCACACTCGGAGTAGTTGCTGCTGAAGACCTTCCAGTTACACTCGACCTCCGAGACGATGCGACTGGCGTGTTCGTACTCACCGAGTGGCAGTGCCTTGAGTCGGTCTTTCATCACGCCGGCCTGCTCATCGAGTGACATCGGATCGGCACTCAGATTGACGAAGATCAGCGGCCCGATGCTGTCTACGTGTACGTCGTCTAGTTCAGTGAGTTCAGTGGTGTCAAGATTCTCTGTGTCGGTCATCGTCGTTTCGGACACGAGCTCCGAGTTATCATTCGGGGAGAAGTTATTGAATGCCTTAATCCCCCCATCATCGTCTCGGACGACGATCAGGTCGTGACCACCGATAGTCCGAGTGAAGTATTCGCCAGCCTCTTTGATGCAGTTGGCGTGTCCGGCGTACACCCAGTACTGACCGAACACCGTCTCTTTCTCCATCTCGAAGATGTCCTGGCCGGTGAAGTACCGCGCTGGCAATGCATTCGATTTCTCCGTGATATCTGAGCTCACTGCTTTCGTCTGGGACGCATCCCACTGAGTCATACATTCGGTGATTGAGCGAATTGCTAAAAAGAATTAACCAGTGATATAGAGTATCTTTATAAGATCTCCATCGGCCCACACACGCTAACGACTAATTTCGGCGCTGTCTCAGCAGAGCGGGTCGAAGCGCACGATGAGGCCGAACCGGAGTTGGGCCATCAGCGGCGACTCCCGAACATGAAACTCAAAGACTGCAAGTACCGGAAGAAGGGTTGGTCCGCGCCATCGAATCGGTCGACGTAGACGAGACGTTGTTGCGCGAAGACTCGAAAAACAGCGATGATCGAGTGACGGGCATGCTACTCGCGGTTGGTCACTGACACCGTTGAGGGAGTGGCAGTATCTCTTCAGAATGCAGCTAGATGGTCGTCCTGTGGCTCGTACAGTCCGCCTCCCATTCGTAGTTCGTGAATCTCGTCCAGCGTTTGTTTCACCGACAGACCGCGCTCTTTCATCACCGCTGCGATAACACCCATTGGAACGCCGTTTCGGTGTTGGCCTTCAAGTTCCCTGATAACGTCCTTGAGGTCGTTAGCCGTGACCGCGTTGTCGAGGTCCGGCTCCGCGTGCTCGATTTCGATGTCGTGACCGGTGACCCGGTAATGTCGCCGGTAGAAGTTGATGACTTCGTTTGGGTCGTCGGTCTGTCGTGTCACGTCACAGTTCGGGCAGGCAGCAACGTACGGCTCTTGATCTTGTGAACTCATGGTGGTGGTATGTTGTGATTATGTGGTGGGCACCAGCGTCTTCTTGGCCTCCCTATCGTGGGAATGGACGCTGGATGCGAGGCACTGTTTACGAGTTGTATGCTTGCTGTGCGAGTTGGTGGAACCTGTGGACCGTGTGCTCGTTCGGCCCGAGTTGGGCCTGTGAGAGTGCGCCGGTTTTGAGCCCTTCCCACTGTCGCTCGACCAGTTCAAAGTCTTCTTCTTGGAGTTGGCGGCTCGTCCGGATGAACGCCTCTTCTTCCTCCGAGAGCTCGGGATCTTCGAAGTAGTAGTCCGCAATGAGCTGGAAGCGGTTGGTATCGATCGGGTCGATGATGTAGGTGCCGTAGCCGTCGGCGGTTCCGTACATGTTGACCGTGAAGTTCGGCCAGAAGTAATGGAACTGGGCTTCGTGCTCGTCGTGGATACGCAGTTCATCGTCGACATCTTCGTCGTGGGTGTAGTGAAGGACCCAGTGGTAGTCGTTGACCTCGAGTTCGGACTCGTTGAGTGAGATTCCTTTGATCCAGTCTTGGTGGTTGGCCTGACAGTGGTCACATTCGGAGTAGTTGCTGCTGAAGACCTTCCAGTTACACTCGACCTCCGAGACGATGCGACTGGCGTGTTCGTACTCACCGAGTGGCAGTGCCTCGAGTCGGTCTTTCATCACGCCGGCCTGCTCGTCGAGTGACATCGGATCGGCACTCAGATTGACGAAGATCAGCGGCCCGATGCTGTCTACGTGCACATCGTTCAGGGCGTTCTCCTTGCTATCGAACTCCTGGACCTCCTCGTCCTCGAGGTCTGGGTTTAAGCTGGCCTCCTCGAAACTCTTGGGCGTACTCTTGAGATCTCCCTCCAGATCGTAGGTCCAGAGGTGGTACGGGCACTTGATTCGGCGTGCGTTGCCAGAGTCGGTCATTGGTGTGTCCGTGACCATCTTCGACCCGCGATGGGCACAGACGTTGTCGAAGGCTTTGATGTTACCATCGTGACCACGAACGATTATCAGTTGTCGCTCACCGATAGTCCGAGTGAAGTATTCGCCAGCCTCTTTGATGCAGTTGGCGTGTCCGGCGTACACCCAGTACTGACCGAACACCGTCTCTTTCTCCATCTCGAAGATGTCCTGGCCGGTGAAGTACCGCGCTGGCAACGCGTTTGATTCGTCAGTGATGTCCGAACTCACTGCTTGCGCTTTGGAATCGTCCCACTGAGTCATAAACTACCTAGGTACCAGTTATAAAAAACAGTTGACCCGTGATACTGAACATCAATATAAACCGGTGAAGATTCAGTCGTGTAAGCGGCTGAACCGCGATAGCTCGCGTGGACACGAATCCGAGAGAAGTGAGTACGATGGCGTGCTGTGGGTGGTCAAGAGAAATTTCGTGACCACGCTGGCTCACATGGGGCTGAAAACCATTCTTCCAGCCGATTTCCCAGCGCGAGCACACAACCCCATTGGGTACTACTAAAAGAAGTTCACATCGATATCGCTGTGAAGAAGCGGTTACAGGGGCTGACCACAGTCAGCAGGCGCTACTCGCGCTACTTCGAATCCGGTCGGCGATTTCTACGCGTGAGACTTCCCGGTCTGGGTCATGTGCAATCCGTCGTACGACGAGATCGAGGAGGTTCAGTTCACTTAGTACGTTCTGCGTCCGCTCTCGGCTGAGTCCAAGTTGGCGCTGCATCTGGTGTACCGTCATTGATGACTCTATTGCGTCCACCAGCTCCTCGATTTCGATGTCATCCGGCAGACCGATGCCATCAGCGACAAGCGGTTTATTGAAGACGCTCTCGATCGGGTCCTCTGGCTCCACGTCGGATTCCTCTCCAGCTGTCGATTCTCCTGCAGTTCCATTATCGTCATTTACGCCCTTAGCGGCTGTTTGAGCGTCGGTTTTGTCTGAGCCACCGTGGCTATCCGTTGATGCGACGTTGGTCGCTTCTTCGTCATCCTCATCAGTCTCATCAATAATATTGTATGATGACGGTTTGTGGACTCCGGCTTCGGTCATGTATCGCCGCACCGTCTCCGAGGCGACATCCATCTCGATGTTCTCGGTCATCTCGGTGAACGTGTCGAAGGAATCGTACAGACACTGGAGATACTCCGTGTCGTCGTACGGCTGGAGATTCTCGTTTCGGGCAGCCTTGAGTTTGCGCTCGATTTCCGTCTGGTCGTTCTCTGAGTCTTCCGTTCCAGCGGCGATGAGATCGTGATCGTGATGATCGACTTCGTTCGATTTGGCTGCCACATTGTCACTAGTCTCCGAAGTGGGAGTCGATTCGTACGACGCACTATCCGTTGTTCTGTTCTCCTGGTCGGTTCTATCCACCGTACGTGCCTGCGAGTCTGAATCCGTGGATCCTGCGTCGGCGTGCCCCGCTTCCATCTCCGTCCCGAAGACAACTGCGAACGTCGTGACGACGGTTCCGTCATCAGCTATCCGAACGGCCTCCGTGTTGACCGTCGTGTCTCCGGAGATGTAGTCGTCTAATGTCGGAAGGACCGAGGACGAGAATTCGACCTGCAGACCACCATCCTCGGTAATCGTCGCTGCTGTCGGCGCCGTCGTGGTTTCCGATTCGTCGACCGAACACAGGGACACAGGAACGTCGAGTGTGACGTTCATCCCGGCCTCGGTCTGCATCTCGGTAGCCTCCGCTTCGACACGTTTGACGCATCCACCGTCTGATTCATACTGCTGAATCAGCCGGGTAAGTTTCTGAAACGAGGTGGTGGCTCCCATGACACTCAATCACAATTACTGAGTTGTGTGCATAATCATAACTGAGGAATATAGAACCTCTTTATATTGGTTGAGGGTTGGACTCCCGACTAGTACCCAAAGTACTAGATTCGAGTGAGTGGAGGATGTTCCTCTCGCGTGAGGAATATGATTGAGCATTCGCACGTCGCTGTTTATGGCAGAGAGAGCAGTCACTTATCGAAGCGTAGTGTTGTCTGCTGAAATACCGAACCATGCTCTTCAGACACCGATTCTTCCACTACTGTTCGTTCGAATCAGCCGATAGCTGACTCACAGCCTTCGCCGCGATCCACAATGTACTCCTCCAATGGTATCCCCTTCGAGTGAGCCACACACAAGTTTTTACCCTCGCTCTCCCTGTCAGAAGACGCAACTGGAATCGAGCACTGCCGACTCCATGGAGGTACGTACGTAAAATGAGCGACATAGAGATCGTTACCACGGAGGAATCGTTTGTCGAAACTGCTACGGAGGCACCAGTTGGTGCTCGGATACCTGTCGAGGTACGTGTCACTGTCACCGATCCGTTTACCGCCTATCGTCGCTGTCGTGACTGTGCGACTGATGGGTTCTATCTGGAGACGACAGGTGGTCAGTCCGGATGGGGGTACTTCGGCGTCGATCCCGTCGAACGCATCCAGGTATCTGCAGACGCGGTGTCACGGACTGATGCTTCCCCAACGCTAGACGCCATTGAGACAGTTCTCGGCCGCGAACAGTCGGTCCGCGGCGAGTGTGACGTGTCGTATCCGTGCGGCGCCTTCGGCTGGCTCTCATACGACGTCGCTCGAGAACTGGAAGACCTACCGGAGCCGACCGCGGACGAACGCCTACCGCGCCTGCAATTGGGCGTTTTCGATCGTGTCGCGGCCTGGAAAGAACCGAGAGATGACGAGGTCATCCTTCGTGTGGTGGCCTGTCCCATCGTCGATGACCCGACGACGGCGTACCTCGAGGGGCGCGAGAGCGCATGCTCGCTGGCACGGGCCACACTCCACGGAAGTAAGGAAGTGAGTGACCGGCCAGCAAATGCTGACCACGCCACCTTCGAAAGCGAGATCGGTCTGCGCGAGTACGCCGATCGGGTGCAGAACGTACAGGAGTACATTCGCGATGGAGACACGTTCCAGGCAAACATCTCGCACCGACTCGTCGCTCCAGCAGCAGTGCACCCCATCCACGTTTTCGAGGCGGTCAGGAATGTGAACCCGGCACCCTACTCCGGATTACTCGAGTTTCCGGGAGTTGACCTCGTCAGTGCCAGCCCCGAACTCCTGCTCGAGGTCGACGGCGATCACCTCATCACGGAACCGATTGCAGGCACTCGCCCACGAGGATGCACGCCCAAGGAGGACCGGGAGCTCGAAGCCGATCTCCTAAACGACGAGAAAGAGCGAGCAGAGCACGCGATGCTCGTGGATCTGGAACGAAACGACCTCGGGAAAGTAAGCACCTACGGATCAGTCGACGTGACCGAGTATCGTCGCGTCGACCGGTATTCCGAGGTCATGCATCTCGTTTCACGTGTCGAAGGGCGCAAACTGGCGGACGCGAGTCTGGCCGATGCCGTCGCAGCGGTGTTTCCTGGCGGCACTATCACTGGCGCGCCGAAACCTCGGACGATGAAGATAATCGACGAAGCCGAAACAGGATATCGTGGGCCGTACACCGGCAGCATCGGGATCTTCGGGTTCAACGGCCGAGCGACGCTAAACATGACTATCCGGACACTCGTTCACCACGAGGACGAGTATCGCCTCCGCGTCGGCGGTGGTGTCGTTCACGATTCGGTTCCTGAACGGGAATACGATGAAACGCTCGATAAGGCGCGGGCCCTGGTGACCGCTGTCGATAAAGCGCTCGGTGAACGAGCGTCGATCGCAGTCGAGACGGCGACCGACGCAGTGGAGGATGTCGAATGATTCTCATTATTGACAACTACGATTCGTTCGCGTACAACCTGGTCCAGTACGTTGGCCAGTTCGACACTGTCGAGGTTCGGCGAAACGACGAGATCGACGTTGAGGGAATCCGTACCCTCGACCCCGATGGAATCATCGTCTCTCCCGGTCCTGGGAGTCCACGAGACGCTGGTGTCTCAGTAGACGTGTTCGCCGAGCCGACGTACCCGGCGCTCGGTGTATGCCTTGGGCATCAGGCACTCTGTGCTGCACATGGCGCTTCGGTTGGCTACGCTCCCGAAGTGGTGCACGGCAAACCGTCAGCCGTGACCCACGAAGGCACCGACCTCTACAACGGCGTCGCCGACCCGTTCAAGGTGGGACGGTACCACTCGCTGGCGGTCGACCGCACTGACCTTCCGGACGTACTGGTCGAAACAGCTTACACCGACGACGACCGGAGCATCGTGATGAGCGTCGAACACACTAACCGCCCGCACTTTGGCGTACAGTTCCACCCCGAAAGTATTCTCACGGACGCTGGAGAGCGAATCGTCGAGAATTTTTGTACCACTATTGTCTCCGCGTGAGTGGATATCACTGGACGATCCCCGTGACGTCGGAACTGGAAAGATATCAACGAGACGACACCAGTCGGACGTGTGTAATGGTTTCGATTGCCACACTGTATCACTCACATGCCGAGCATTGTACGTCTGCAGGAAGAAAGCGATTTATGCATATCCCCGAACAGAGGCGGGTGTATGCACCTCGAGAGCGTATCCTGGACTGATGTAGACGACGTAGAGACTGCCCTCGCGATGGTACCGGTCGGCAGTACGGAGCAGCATGGCCCACACGCTCCGCTAGGGACGGATACCCTCAATGCGGAGACGGTCGCAGAGTCGGCCGCGGAACGATTCGACGGCCCTATCATCGTGTCCCCCGCGGTGCCCGTAGGTGTTGCTGAAGAACACCGGCAGTTTTCGGGGACGCTTTGGACTTCCGAATCGACCTTCAGGGCGTACGTCCGTGATATCGTTGGGAGTCTTGCGTTCCACGGCTTCGATCGTATCGTTCTGGTGAACGGTCACGGTGGTAACATCGCTTCCCTCCGGGAGGTCGCAGCGACGATTACTCGAAACGACGACGCGTACGCCGTTCCCTTCACGTGGTTCGAGGCAGTCGGTGAGCATTCGTCTCGCATGGGTCACGGTGGGCCGCTAGAAACCTCGTTGCTCCAGCACGCGACCCCGGGAACCGTCCACGAGCATCGCCTCGACGACGCAGCGGCCAAAGGGGGCGACCAGTGGGGAGATTGGGAGCACGGAGTCAACCTAGCGTTCGAGTCGGCCGAATTCACCGAGAATGGCGTCGTCGGCGATCCACGGGAGGCGAGCGCTGCCCTCGGTGAGGAACTCCTCGACGCTGCGAGCGACGCGCTGGTGAGCCTGTTGGAGACTGTCTCGGAGCGTAATATGGAGGCGCTCTCACAGTGGTAGACCTCCAGCAGTTCACGACGAACAGTAATCTCGGCGTCGATGACTGTTCGTGAACTCTGGTGACCAATCACTGTGTGATCGGACCGTTTCGTCTGTGCGGTCGATTCTGTCATCGCTGGTATTCTTCGACCGAGCACCGAGTCGCTGGCCGGTCGAATTCGCCATTGGAACTGACACCGGAGTGAGCTCTGAAAGAAAACGGTCGAGTATACCGAAAGGGTTGAGGAAATCCGAGTTGGAGCTTCGTCATTCACCGTCTAGGAGACACCACGTCTTCGCCACCAGCAGTTACCGATTAGTCGTCCACAGCGATCGCGTCAGCCTCGACAAGTTCGTGCCACTGCTCGACAGCGGCTTCGGCGACCTCACGGTCCTGCTCGACGGCACCGCCGGAGACACCGACCGCACCGACAACTTCACCGTCCTCTTCGAGCGGGTAGCCGCCACCGAAGATGACGATCTGATTGTCATCAGTCGTCTGTAGGCCATACAGGGAGTTCCCTGGTTCGGAGGGCTCTGCTAGTTCGTGGGTCGCCATTTCGAGGGCTGCCGATGTGTACGCCTTGTTCTTCGAGATGCTCACGGAGGCGAGCCAGCCACCGTCCATGCGGTGTTGTGCGATGAGGTTCCCCTCACTGTTCGCCACCGTAATCACCATCGGATTGTCGATCTCGTCGGCTTTCTGCTCTGCCGCTTCTATCAGCTCTTTCGCCGTCTGCAGTGGAATGGAATCTACCATCTCCAGGTGGGAGAAGTAAGGTCCTCCTCAAATAGGTTATCGTTATCGATGAATGGATAACCGTCGCTGACGTTTTTCATGGTGCGAAAAACCAGCCGTAAAGCGTCTCTATATGGGAATCTGAAAATTTGTGCTCAGTTCAGATGTGGCTGAGCGTCGTGTAATATCGATGGCCTCAACCCGTGCCGGACATCGACACTACATTATTTAGAATTGCTACTTTGTGTTTCAGGGAGTAGGGATTCTCTGGCGATGAAGAGGCAGTTCGGAACGATCCTGATGGAGCGTCGCCTGAAGCGAACGTAGGAGGGGATATAACTGATATTTGACTATTTAACAATGATATCGGTGTGAAGCACGTCCGCTGTAAAAACTCTATCCGTCGTGGATCCGTCAAGTTATGTCGGAATCAGGGTGAGCGATAGTTATATTTGTGCTCGTATGACAACCGGTAGTGTACAATTATGAACGCAGACGATAGCCTGCCAGCCCAGGCAGATACCGTTATCGTTGGTGCTGGTATCGTTGGATGCAATGTAGCGTACCAGCTCACCGAACTCGGGCGAGACGACGTGGTTGTCATCGACCAGGGACCGCTTCCAACCACTGGTGGGTCCTCCAGCCACGCGCCAGGTATCATGTTCCAGACCTCGGAGTCGAAGATCCTCTCGAAGTTCGCCAGCTACAGCCGTCAACTGTATTCAGCTCTCGAAGATTCGGACGGCACCCAAGCCTACAACGAGGTCGGTGGCATCGAGGTTGCACGGAGCGACGAACGTATGGAGTATCTCCAACGCCGCGTCGAGTGGGCTAAGTCTTGGGGCATTCCGGATCCAGAGATCCTCTCGCCCGAAAAAGTCGGAGAGAAACTGCCACATGTCGATACTGACGTAATCCAGGGTGGGTACTACTCGCCGACCGACGGACAGGTATCGGGTGTCGTCGCCTGTGCCGCGCTCGCTCGTGAGGCAATGGACCGTGGTGTGAAGTTCATTCCGCACACTCGGACGCACGATGTCGATATTGAGGGCGGGCAGGTACAAGCGGTCGTCACCGAGAACGGGACCGTCGAATGCAACGACGTCGTCATCGCAACGAACATCTGGGCGCGCCAACTCGGTGAGAAACTCGACGTCCATCTACCGGTGACCCCTGTCGAGCATCAGTATACGATGACCGAGCCGCTCGAGGAACTCGCCGACAACCGAATCGAAGTCAACGACCACCCGCTGTACGAGAACTACAAGAGCGTCTCCGGTGACAAGACAGACCGCTTGCTTGCGGGGCCAGATCGGCCAATCCTCCGCGATCAGGACAACGCGATGTACTTCCGGACACACGGTGACTCCTATGGTATCGGCTCGTACAACCATGAGCCGATCGTGCCGGATCCACAGGAACTTGGCGGCAACGAAGAGGATAGCGAACAGGGCTCGGTCCACGAGTTTACCGAGTACCACATGAACAATGCCACCCACCCAGACCGTCCGGACAAGGCACCACGACAGGCGAGCGACGAGTTGCTGCCTGCCACGGCGGAGAAGGAACTCGAACATAAGTATAACGGGATGTTTTCGGAGTCACCCAACGGTCTGCCGGTGATGGGTCCCGTTCAGCAGTACGACGGCCTCTGGACCGCTGCCGCCATCTGGGTCACCCACGCGGGCGGTGCCGGGAAAGCGCTCGCCGAGTGGATGGAAAACGGTGTCCCGCGCCTATCCGACGGACCGATCGACCTTCGGAACTGCAACGTCAACCGGTTCGACGAACACGAAGGTAGCTGGGACTTCGCCCGAGATACCGGCGGCGAGGAGTACCGCATCGTCTACAACATCATGCACCCGAAGTGGGTGTGGACGGACCACCAGCGTGACATCCGCCGGACCCCGATGTACCACTCGCACAAAGAACTCGACGCCGAACTGTGGGCCGAGGCCGGCTGGGAAGAACCCCATTGGTTCGAATCCAACGCCGACCTGCTCGCCGAGTATGGCGACCAGATCCCGGACCGGGACGGGTGGGAGAGCAAGTATTGGTCTCCCATCGAAGGCGCCGAGGCGCTCCACGTCCGCAACAAGGTCGGCCTCCACGACATGACTTCCTTCAACAAAATGGAGGTCGTCGGGGCGAACGCCGGAGGGTTCATCCAACGGCTCTGTACGAACGACATGGACCTCGACGTTGGAGATGTCCGGTACACGCTCATATGTAACGAGGCTGGCGGCGTCCGTGCGGATATCACCGTGACCCGCGTTGACGATGATCGCTATCTACTCTTGACAACCGGTCGTGAGGTCGGAAACAACCACGTCGCCTGGGTCCGCGAACAGTCTCCGGACGACGTTATCGTCAATGACATCACCTCCAGTCTAGCAGCGATGGTCTGTACCGGTCCACACGCCCGCGACGTGCTGTCGAAGGTGACCGACGTGGACCTCTCCGATGACTCCTTCCCGTTTTTCACGAGCCAGCAGTTCTTCATTAAGAACGTGCCTGTCACCGCGCTTCGGGTGTCCTATGCTGGCGAACTCGGCTGGGAGCTGTACACACCCTCCGAGTACGGCGAACGACTCTGGGAACACCTCATGGATGCCGGCGAAGAGTTCGACATTCGACCGTACGGCAACGGCGCACTAAATGCGCTGCGCATCGAGAAGGGCTTCCGACTGTGGGGTGAGGACCTGCACACCGAACACAACCCCTATGAGACGAACCTCAGCTGGGCAGTCGATCTTGAGACCGACTTCATCGGGAAGGACGCGGTTGTGGCCGCAGCCGAGGACGATAACATCGACCACAAGGTCGCCTGTCTGACCCTCGACGACGAGGACGCTACTGTTCTCCCCCACCGTCCAGTGCTCGATGGTGATGAAACGATTAGCTACATCCACAGCGCCGAATACGGCTATACAGTCGAGGCCTGCGTCATCTACACGTATCTCCCACCGGAGTACGCAGAGCCTGGAACGGACCTCGAGATCCTCTATGAGGGTGACTGCTATGACGCAACGGTTCGCGAGGAACCGCTGCTCAACTGAGACATTCGTACGGCTTGTACTCCCGTCTTTTCCCGCTGTTGACCCGCCTCACTAGCCTGGGTCTGCAGATAGTTCGACTTTGAAACGTGCTTTTCTCGGCTTCTATCAGAATCGGAGGAAGGATCGCTTCTAACCACACGAAGTAATTCTCTCCGCCAGTACCTAAATTAATGAGCCTGCCAGATGTGGCGGTATACGAGGACGCTGTGAGCAAGCCGTCTCGACAGGTATACCAAGAGTAAGCCATACGTCCTCTTCGAGTGCCTGGCGAATTCAGCTCGCAGTGGCTCCATTCGACTATGACAAACCATATCGACGGGAACAAGGTTGCAGACAGAATCAAAGCAGAACTACACTCGTGTATCGAAACGCTAGAGCAAAACGATGTCACGCCGGGATTGGCGACGGTCCTGATGAGCGACGACGGCGCAAGCGAGACCTATGTCTCGATGAAACAGCAGGCCTGTGACGATATCGGTATCGAAGGGTTTCACATCGAAATTCCCGCCGACGCGCCCGAGAAACGGCTCTTGCAGCGCATTGAGGAACTGAACGCCGATCCGACAGTCCACGGGATTCTCGTCCAGATGCCGGTTCCGGACCACGTCGACGAGAGTGCCGTCCTGGAGCAGGTCGACCCGCTGCACGACGTTGACGGGTTCCATCCCGAGAACGTCGGCCGACTCACTACTGGAAATCCACGATTCAAACCATGTACGCCACACGGCGTGCAAAAACTCCTCGAAGCGGCAGACGTAGACACTGAGGGCAAGAACGTGGTTATCGTCGGCCGATCCAACATCGTCGGCAAACCGATGATGAATCTCCTGGTCCAGAAGGCCGAGAACGGCAACGCAACGGTGACTGTCTGTCACTCTCGGACGGAAGATCTCGCGGCCAAAACTCGTCAGGCGGACATCGTCATCGCGGCTGCTGGCGTCCCGGAACTGATCGACGAGTCGATGCTTTCTGAGGAGGCAGTCGTCATTGACGTCGGCGTCAATCGCGTCGACACGGACACTGAGAAAGGATACGAACTTGTCGGTGACGTTGAGTTCGAGAGTGCCAAGAAGAAAGCAGCGGCGATTACACCGGTTCCGGGTGGTGTCGGCCCGCTCACAATCTCTATGCTACTTCACAACACGATCAAGGCGGCCGCCCTCCAAGAGGACGTGGCCGTCGATCTGCCCTGACATCCTGTAAGGGAGTCCGAATCTCGACAGGAAATATTTAGTAACGAAATCGACATTCTGTGGTTCCGTGTTTTTCGGATGTGTTTGCGTCATATCTGGATGAAACTCCCCGATTTACCCGGGGTGTATTTAAGTTACCGTTGCACTTATGAAAGCGACAGTGGGAGTGGAGTGTGAGATATATGAGCACAGAAGATTCCCTCACTCAGGCCGAGACAGTTATCATCGGTGCTGGTGCGGTCGGTTGTAGCGTCGCCTACCATCTAACCGAACTCGGTGCGGAAGACATCGCCGTCGTCGATCAGGGACCGCTTCCCATCACCGGTGGGTCGTCCACCCACGCACCGGGCATCATGTTCCAAACATCGCCGTCGAAGATACAGACGAAAACCGCTCATTACACGAGCCGTCTCCTGAAGGACGCTGGCGCCTACACGGAGGTCGGTGGTATCGAACTCGCGCGGTCCGAGGAGCGAATGGACTTCCTCAGACGACGTGTTGAATGGGCTGAGTCGTATGGACTACCCAAGCCACAACTCCTCGAACCCGAGGAAGTCACGGAGCATCTTCCGCTTATCAATGAAGACGAAATCCTGGGTGGCTACTACTCGCCGACCGACGGACGAGTAGACAGCACGGAGGCACTCACCTGGTATATGCAGGCCTCCGATGCGGATTTCTTCGGCAATACCGAGGTAACCGACATCGAGATCTCAGGCGGCGAAGTGCAGAGCGTCGTCACCGACAAGGGACGGATCGAGTGCGAACGGTGTGTCCTCGCGACAAACAACTGGGCGTACCAGACCGGGCAGATGGCTGGTCTCGACCTCCCGATAACGCCCGTCGAACACCAGTACGTGGTCACTGAAGCGCTCGAGGAACTCCCTAGGGATCGCACGCCACGCGGTGACGCAACTGCTGGCCTAGATATCCCTAGTGACAAGGCGATTACCGAATCGATGTCTCAGCCACCGGACCGGCCGGTCGGTCGCGACCAGGACAACTCACTGTACTTCCGAACCCACGGTGACGGTTACGGGCTCGGGTCGTACAACCACGAGTCGCTGGTCGTCGATCCCGACGAGATGGGCAAGAACTCCGACGAGAGCCAAGCGTCGGTCCACAGTTTCACGGAGGAACACTGGACGAAGGCGACCCATCCTAATCGAGATAAATCGCCCGAACAGGCGTTCAGCGAACTCCTCCCTGCTACGGTGGACAAAGAGTTCCGCGTCACCGAGAACGGTATCTTCGTCTACACGCCTGACGGGATGCCGGTCATCGGTGAAACGGCCTCTGTTGAGGGACTCTGGACCGGATTGGCTATCTGGTGGACCCACTCGAGTGGCTACGGGAGGATTCTTGCGGAGTGGATGGAAACCGGCGTCCCGCGTCTCCCATCGGGACCGGTCGATACGAGTGGCATCCACGTCCGACGGTTCGAGCCACATGCCGGGGGGAAGGACTACTTCACGGACCGGGGTGCCAAGCGGTACGAGCAGGTCTACAGCATCGTCGAACCGAGGTGGCAACCGGAGGAGCACCGTGGCCTTCGGGTCAGTCCGTTCTATCAGCAACAACTGGATCTCGGCGCGGAGTGCTACCAGAGTGGCGGGTGGGAGACCCCACAGTGGTACGAATACAACGAGGAGCTCGTCTCGAAGTACGAGGACCAGATACCCGAACAAGTCGGCTGGCAGGGCGTTAATCGGTCCCCCATCGAAGCTGTCGAGCACCTGCATACCCGTGAGAACGTCTCCATGTTCGATATGACGACGTTCAGTTCAATCATGGTCGAAGGGGAGAACGCCGGCGAGTTCCTACAGCACATCTGCAGCAACGACATGGATATCGAACCGGGGCAGGTTCGGTATACGACGATGTTAAACAAGGGCGGGACTATCATTGCTGATCTCACTGTTGTTCGCCTTGGCGAAAACGAATACATGGTAACAACCGGTGGCGGCAACTCACCGGGCATTCACGGTTCCTGGATAGAAGAGCACGCACCGGACACAGTTTCGGTCACAGTCGAGGAATCTTCGAAGTGTACACTGGGTCTTTGGGGCCCTGACTCCCGGCTCCTACTGCAGCGGGTCACCGACGCCGATGTTTCCAACGAGGGCTTTCCGTACTTCAGTAGTAAGCAGATGTACGTCGGTGATGTCCCTGTCATCGCGCTCCGCGTCTCGTACGTCGGCGAGCTAGGCTGGGAACTCTGGGCACCGTCCGAGTACGGGCAGAAACTGTGGACCACTCTGTGGGAAGCCGGACAGGACCTCGACATCAGACCGATGGGTGGTGGTGCCCTCGAGTCGATGCGTCTCGAGAAGGGTTTCCGACTGTGGGGTACCGACATCGGCACCGACGTGAACCCACTCGTAGCCGGACTTCCCTTTGCAGTCGATCTTGAAACTGACTTCATCGGAAAGGAGGCACTAGTCGAATCGAAAGAAGACGGACTTGACAAACAGATTGCCTGTCTAACTCTCGATGACTCGACGGACATCATGCTGAGTGGCCGCCCAGTCAAGAAGGACGGCGACACGATCGGCCACGTACAGGCTGGTGGCTACGGCTACAGCATCGACGAATCCATCGTCTACACGTATCTGCCGTCAACGTACGCCAAGGCTGGCACGTCAGTGACAGTCACGTGCGAAGGGGAACGATACGACGCGACAGTTCGCGACGAGCCGCTGTTCGACCCCGAACGTAACAAGATCATTAGATGATAACGGCAGTCAGTTTGCGGGCGACCGCTCCATAGCCGAACCGACCAATCAACGATTCCGATTCAGGACGATCATAGTATGAGCAAATCCCGAGAGATACCGATTACCTACGAGGAGATTGAACGAGCAAACGAACGATTAGACGACGAACTGGTTGTCAAACGAACCCCGATCGAACGAAGCACGTCACTTGGTGAGTTCGTCAGCGCAGACGTCTACCTGAAGATGGAACATCTCCAGTGGACGGGATCGTTCAAGACCAGAGGGGCCTACAACAAGATCAGTCAAGATGTTGAGGCTGGTATCGACGAGTTTGTGGCGGCCAGTGCAGGCAATCACGCCCAGGGTGTGGCCCTTGCAGCCACAAAATGCGGTGCAGACTCGGTTATCGTGATGCCGAAGACCGCGCCACAGGCGAAGGTCGACGCGACCCGTGGCTATGGTGCGACGGTCGAACTCGTTGGCCAGGATTTCCAGGATGCGATGGAGTACGCCCAGGACAAGGCTGCCCAGCAAGACGACATGGAATTTGTCCACGCGTACGACGACAGGGATATCGTCGCCGGACAGGGTACCCTCGGCGTCGAGATGTACGAGGATTGCTCGAACCTCGACACCGTCGTCGTCCCAATCGGCGGCGGGGGACTTATCAGCGGCATCTCGACAGCGCTCAAGGAACTATCGCCTGACACCCGCGTCGTCGGCGTCCAGGCGGTCGGTGCCGAAACCGTCCATGAGAGCCTCGACAAGGGTGTTCCCATGACACTCAGCGAGGTTGATACGATAGCCGACGGCATCGCCACTGGTGGTATCTCCGAACTGACGCTCGACCTCATCAAAGAACACGTCGACGAGGTTGTGACCGTGACGGACTCGGAGATCTCGCGGGCGATACTCCTATTGCTGGAGCGCGCGAAACAAGTCGTCGAGGGGGCCGCAGCGGCCTCCGTCGCGGCAATCTTGAGTGATTCTCTCGATGTCGAGGGTGAGACGGTCATGCCACTCCTCAGTGGCGGGAATCTGGACATGACGATGCTTCAGACGGTGCTGATTCACGCGCTCACCGAACGCGAACAGTTGCTACAACTGCGCGTGCGAATCAACGACACGGACGGAAAGATGTCGGAGATATCCGGTACCATCGCTGAACACGGAGCGAACATCCGCACCGTTCGTCACGACCGGTCCGTCGAGGACTTGACCATCGGCGAAGCGTATCTCATGTTTGAAGTCGAAACCAGCGGTGCCGAACACGCACGCTCTATCGTTGAGTCCATCGAGGCAGATGGGTACGCCGTCGAAGAGATGAACCGTCAGTGAGGGAAGTCCCGTCACCGAGCGCGCACAGCCTAGAAGTCCGTCAACTCATCATGACAAATTTTTAAAATGAAATGCGATCCTACCGAATCTTTATTATGGACATATCCAATTGAGTGGTGTGTGGCATACTCCCGCATGAGCCGCCATAGAGCGTCGCTTTCTCGTGACGCGTGGTACGACAATAGTACTGCTCAGGACGGACTTCCGAAATCCCGTCCAATGAACCAAGACCACCAAAACGCGGTCTATATCTACGACTGGTGGACACAGCCGGTTGGATTGGTGACCTCGAATGAGTAACGCAGACTCCGACGGATTGGTGAATCGATTCATTAACGAACTAGATGTGCCGGTGTTCGTCGTCGGATTCCTCGTTGCATTGACGGCCGTCACGCTGTTCATCACTGTCCCGGATGTCGCCGGGACAGCGGTGTCGGACACGAACAAATTCCTGCAGCAGAACCTGGGATGGCTGTACCTCATTGCGATGTTCATTGTCGTGTTGTTCGCTCTGTTTCTCGTCTTCGGGCCGTGGGGAACCATCAAACTCGGAGATGAGGACGAAGAGCCGGAGTACGGTTTCTTGTCGTACTTCTCGATGCTGTACTCCGCTGGTATCGCAGCCGGAATCGTTTTCTGGGGGCCCGCGGAGGCGATTTTCCACTACGATACAGTGCCGCCGTTTATCAGCGCTCAACCGCAGTCGGCCGAAGCTGCAGTCAGCGCGATACAGTACAGTTTCTTTCACTGGGGTATCTCTGCGTGGGCGGCGTACTCCATCGTGGCACTTCCCATCGCGTTCTACACGTATCGTCGTAACGCGCCAATGCGTGTTTCCACGGTTCTTGTGCCGCTCATCGGCATGGACAACCTCGATGGAGTCTGGGCGAAGTTGATCGACATCCTCGCCGTCTTCGCCACGCTCGGTGGTATCGCAACCACGCTCGGCTTCGTCGGCGATCAGTTTCTGACCGGCATCGAGTACACGACCGGTGTCGTGGTCGGTGATATCGGGACGGTTGCGATCATTACTGGACTCACCATCGCCTTCACGCTGTCCGTCGCACTGGGCATCAAGAAAGGGATTCGTCGGGTCTCTCAGTTGAATCTGGCTCTGTTTGGGGCGTTCATGGTTCTGGTGTTCGTTCTCGGGCCGACCGTGTACATCATGATGGCAACTGCTGAGGCGTTCGGCTCGTACGTAAACCAGTTCATCTCGATGAGCCTCTACATGAATACCGGAAACGGATCTAGTTGGGTAGGTAACTGGACCGTCTTCTATTGGGCCTGGTGGTTCTCGTGGACGCCGTTTGTTGGACTGTTCATTGCTCGTGTCTCCCGTGGCCGAACGATCCGACAAGTCGTCGGAACAGGCGTCATGGCATCGACTGCGGTGACGATTCCGTGGTTCGGTTCCCTTGGCGCGACCGCGATTAACCTACAGAGCACCGGACAAGCCGACATCTTGGGCGTTATTACGGAGTACGGCGTGGCCGGGTCTGGCTATCCGTTGTTCGGAGCGCTGCCGTTTGGGGCGATCCTAAACGTGCTGTTCCTCGTATTGATACTGACGTTCTTTATCACCTCGGCCGACTCCTCGACGATGGCCTTGGGGATGTTGACGACCGGTGGCGAACTGAGCCCGTCGACCATCAACCGTGTCATCTGGGGTGCGCTCGTTGGCGCGCTCGCCTCACTGCTGATGGTCGTCGGTGGTGTCGACGCCTTGCGAGCCGCTTCGATAATCACTGGCGTTCCGTTTGCGGTGATTACGATCGTCGCTATCGTTGGTCTGTGTCTCTCGTGTCGGGAGATACATCCGGTGTTCTTCGACATTTCCGGGACTGAGACGGTGTCCAACTCCTCGACTCGTACCGAAACCCCAGTCGAAGCGAACGACGATTAACTTCTCACACGGCTGCTACCACCTGGATTGCCTCTTTTTCTAATCGTTCCGGCCTCGTTACTTGCGTTTGCCGAACCCATTACGATCCGGAGACTCCAGTGGGATGACCCGGTCTAGATTCTCGAGGCGTTCTTAGCCTGTGTTCCGTTCACCACGAACGATGACGATACGACGCGGCCAATGTGAACGTCGATTGAAGAAAAGAAGCCACAACGAGGGTGACCGACTCCCCCGTTATTCGTAAATCGGGAATTCCTCACAGAGTTCGTCGACGGTCGTACTGACACGATCCCGCACGATGTCGCTTTCGGGATTGTCGAGTACTTCGACGATGAGTTGCCCGACGGTCTTCATCTCGTCTGCCTCGAAGCCACGGGTCGTGAGCGCTGGTGTGCCGACGCGAATCCCGCTCGTAACCATCGGTGACCGGGTCTCGCCAGGAACCGTGTTCTTGTTGACGATGATGCCGACGTCACTGAGCAGTTCCTCGGCCTCCTTTCCGGTGAGATCGGGGTGTGATTCGCGGAGGTCGACGAGCAGAAGGTGTTTGTCGGTGCCACCACTGACGAGGGAAAGCCCCTGTCGCTGGAAGACGTCCGCGAGCGTCTTTGCGTTCGCCACGACCTGCTCGGCGTGGACCTGGAACCCGTCGGTCAGGGCTTCTGAGAAGCCAGCAGCTTTGCCAGCGATGTTGTGCATCAGTGGACCACCCTGTGCGCCGGGGAACACAGCGGAATCGATCTCGTCCGCGTGCTCCTCGTCGCACATGATGATGCCACCGCGGCCAGCGCGAATCGTCTTGTGCGTACTCCCAGTCACGAAGTTTGCGTATTCGACTGGTGAGGAATGAACGCCAGCGGCGATGAGTCCCGTCACGTGCGCGATATCAGCGAGGTGATCGGCGTCATTTTTGTCAGCAACCTCACCGATGCGTGCGTAGTCGAACTCGCGGGGGTACGCCGAGGACCCACTGACGACCATGTCCGGATCAAACTCATTTGCCATCGCCGCCAGGTCGTCGTAGTCGATATACCCCGTTTCGGGGTCTACCTCGTACTGCCTGACGTTGTAGAGCTGGCCGGAGAAATTGACGCTGTGGCCGTGCGAGAGGTGTCCACCGTGTGAGAGCGACAGCGAGAGTATCTTATCACCCGGTTCGAGGGCGGCAAAGTAGACGGCCATGTTGGCCTGCGTCCCGCTGTGTGGCTGGACGTTCACGTGGTCGGCGCCGAAGAGTTCCTTGGCATAGTCAATGGTGAGTTGCTCAACGGTGTCGACGTGCTGGCAGCCACCGTAGTACCGACTGCCGGGATATCCTTCCGCGTACTTGTTCGTCAGGACGCTGCCCTGGGATTCGAGAACGGCCTGGGAGACGTGGTTCTCCGATGCGATCATTCCGAGCGTGGATTCCTGCCGTTCGCGTTCGAGTTCGGTGGCTTCGGCTACGCCGGGAGCTATCTGATCGAGTGACTGTCGAAACGTCATATCCCAACCAGGTGCAATGGTAGTAAGTATCTTATGTGCAAGCCGATTTCAGCACAATAGTTATGATTATTTACATGATGTGTAATGAGTTCCATCCCGGGATGGATTTAATACAGATCGTCCAGAACGGCTGGCTATGAAGCGCACGATCAGTACTTCGGATGCGCCAGCAGCGGTTGGCGCGTACAGTCAGGCAACGATCAACGGCGACCTCATCGTCACCGCAGGACAACTCCCACTCACACCGGACGGTGAGCTACTCGACGATGCCCCGGTTGCCGAGCAGACGAAACAGTGTCTCGAAAACGTGGAGGCGATTCTTGTCTCGGAAGATGGCTCCCTAGACGATGTCCTCAAAACGACCGTCTTCCTCAATGACATCGACGACTTCGAGGAGTTTAACGAGGTCTACAGCGAGTTCTTCGGCGAAGAGCCGCCCGCGCGTAGTGCGGTCGAAGTCGGGAATGTGCCGAAAGGGGCAGCGATAGAGATCGAAGCGATCGCGATGACCGACTAGGGTCGAGTTGTTTCTAGAGGCTATCGAACCGGTTTCGCCCGGAGATGTTCGAAACGTTCACCAAGGATAGCACGAGGCGGCAAGGCCGGAGACTCGGACCTTCGACACTCGGACAGACTGCCTCGTCATCACCCTCAGAATTTCATTGTGCTGCCTTTGTGAACATCACATTCTTCCGTTCTACAGCCCACTCACGCGCCGTATCGTCACTGTCAGCTTTCGTCCAGTGAATAGTGAGACCGATGTATGTACTAAAGGTCGCCACATATACACATGAATTCTTTTGCAATACAGTGGCGCACGATGTAACGAGACAAATGATAACTGAAAGCGTCAACGCGGGGCTGATAGCATGACAGACGGACTGACCGAAATCACGATCGTAGGCGAGGACGATACTGGCATTGTCGCTGAGGTAACGTCGTTCCTCTTCGAACGCAATGTCAACATCGAAGCCCTCGACCAGGCCGTTCGGGAGGGGACCTTCCGGATGACCATCCACGTCGACACATCAGAGATGGTCACCACACAAGAGACCCTTCGTGAGGATCTCGAAGCCCTTGGCGAAGACTTCAATGTCGACATCCAGGTTCGATTCCCCATAACCAGCGAGACACAATCGCTCGCCGTTCTCGTCACAAAGGAGAGCCATTGTCTCGAAGCGCTCCTCAAGGAGTGGGAATGCGGCGATCTTGGTGCCGATATTGATGTCGTCATCGGGAACCACAGTGATCTCGAACCGCTTGCGACCGAGTACGGTGTCCCCTTCCACGACATCGGTGACGAAACGGGCGTCCCGGACGAAGACGAGCTACTAGACTTATTGGCAGACTACAATATCGACCTCCTTGCGCTTGCTCGCTACATTCGCATCCTCTCGCCGGAGGTCGTCTTTCGATACGACAACCGTATCATCAATGTTCATCCGAGCCTGCTTCCGGCGTTTCCCGGTGCCTCTGCGTACATGCAGGCGATCAAAGAAGGCGTCCGTATCGCAGGTGTCACGGCCCATTATGTGACCACCGATCTCGATCAAGGTCCAATAATCTCCCAGCGGACGTTTAACGTTCCTGACGACGCCACCGAGAAGGAACTCGAACAACTCGGCCAACCGCTCGAAGCCGAGGCGTTCATCGAGGCCATCAAGCTCCACCTGAACGATGAAATCACCGTCCAACGTGGCCGTACAAAGCTTCAGAATCCGGATAAGACCGACGCACAACTCGGTGCGCCTGAGGAGCTCAATCGGATCAATCCCGACGCGCCGGTCGACGGATACGAAGGGTACGCCATCCGCGAGACCGACGAAGTGGCCAGTGCCGACGACTGACAGCTTCGACCACACCGTGCTGGTCGCGGGTCGCGGATCGTAATCCCGTAAGGACCGTTTGCTGTTGTTCTCGCCTCGGATTCGCATCTCTCGACCTTTTCGAACCTCCAGTAGGTAAGCGTCGAGACACTCGGAGTACTTCTCTGCCGTTGGGTATGGCGACGGTGTCCGATACAAATCTATCACTGACGCCGATTCCAACGATTGATATAAATCTGCCAGATCGTGTTTGCCAGCGATTGGAAAATCCGAATCAGTGCGTCCAGAAACAGCCACGCCGGATTTGAACGCAGGAGCTCAGATGCATTTCCGGTTACCTGCAATTGACCCACTCAAGCGGTGTCACTGAGATATTCGACGACAGTCTTGGGATCAGCAGAGAGGCCGCCTCCCTGTGCGAGAGACGGCCTGCCACCGCCCCCGCCGCCGAATTCGTCCGTCACGTCCTGGATAATTTCGTTTGCATCCAGTTCACCGGTCGTCCCGACGACGACGAACGTCGATCCATCTGAACCAGTGAGAACGACGATGTCGGCGGTATCACCCACGAGATCGTCGATGCGTTCCGAGACCGCATTCGCGCCAACTGCGTCGACTTCGCCCACCAGCCAACGGTTCCCGTCCTTCGAGACGACATCGTCCTGCAGCGTGTCGAGTTGTGTTTCGAGCAGCCGTTCACTCAGCTCCGCCAGCTCGTCTTCGAGGGACGTCTTCTCTTCGAGGAGGCTGCGGGCGCGTTTGGGCAGGTTATCGACGCTCGTATCTAGTACGTCCGCAGTGCGGTTTGCGTTTCGCGTTTCGTCGATCTGTGCGTCGATAGCGTGTGGACCGACCGCAAACTCGACACGGACGAGTCCTGATCCGGGATTCGACACGTCAACTACTTTGACGGGGCCGATTTCCCGGGTGTTACGAACATGGGTGCCGCCGCAGGCAGCGATATCCCAACCGATAATCTCGACAATCCGAACTGTTTCGGCTTCGGCAGCGTCGTCTGAGAGGTTGAAGACGATGTCCGAACGGTTACACGCCGCCTCGGTGTTCATCTCCTCCCAGGTGACATCCTTCGATTCCCAGACCACTTCGTTGATCATGCGCTCGAAGGTGAGTTCGTTCACGTCGGTCGAATCTCGACTGGTCTTGAAGTCGAGGCGGACCTTCTTCTCCCCGATGTCGAAGCCACCGTATCCGTGGTCGTCGAACAGCGTTCGGCCCACACCGTAAACGAGATGGCTTGCGGTGTGAGCGCGCATACAGTACGTCCGGAAGTCGTCGCTGACGTTTCCGTCGACGGTATCACCGATCTCGAATGTGGGGCTCGTGTCCAACGTGTGGACCGTCTTGCCATCACGCGTCTGGACGTCAACAACGTCGATGCCAGCAAGCGTGCCCCGGTCGGCCGGTTGACCGCCGCCTTCGGCATAGAAGTACGTCTGGTCGAGACGGACCTCGTGTCCGTCGATTGCCTCGACAGTTGCTTTGAAATCCGTTACGTACGGCTCTGCTGCCGCTAGGTTCTCTCCCAACTCGGCGAGCATCGTCCCAGTTGTCGGGACACGCTATTATAAACTGCACGGAACACGGGATAATTAGCCACCCGGCGACAAATTAATAGTGCCGCCCAGAATCCCAACTGGTATGGGGTATCAAGAATCGGTAGTGTATCTGGAGTCACTACAGCGACTCCGTCCAAAACTTGGGACGGAGACGACCCGCAGGATGCTCTCCGCTCTCGGCCGGCCACACACGGGAATCGACTGCGTGCAGATCGCGGGATCGAATGGGAAGGGAAGCACTGCGCGGATGCTCGAACAAATCCTCAGGGAAGCAGGACTCGATGTTGGCGTCTATACATCACCAGCCCTGACTGACTTGCGTGATCAGATTCGAGTTAACGGTCGAAAGATTCCAAAAGAACGCGTCCAGTCGTTTGTCAACGATATAGACCCGTGTATCGAACGGTTGCGGGCGGAAGACGACATACCAACCTACTTCGAGGTCCTCACGACGCTAGCGATTCACCATTTCGACGTGGAAGATGTCGACGTCGCAATCCTTGAAGTCGGCATTGGTGGCCGGTACGACGCGACCAGTGCCGTTGATCCGGTTGCGAGTGCGGTGACCAGCGTCAGTCTCGAGCACACTGATTTGCTGGGGGACACGGTCGAAGCAATCGCCCGGGACAAAGCACAGGTCGCGCCAGCAGGCGCTCCACTCGTAACTGGTGCGGACGGGTCGGCACTACGTGCGATTCGAGAGGAGACGGACGTCATCACTGTTGGGGCTGAAGCCGGGGACATCTACGCCGAGGAGACTGGTATGGCCTCGATGGTCGAAAGTTCGGTCTCGATTAGAGCAGTCGATTGGTCGGTCGAAACGAACCTGCCTCTCCTTGGCCAACACCAGGCGACGAACGCTGGGATTGCAGCGACGCTTGCCCGGCAACTCGCGTCGGTCGACGCGGACACGATCGCGTCGGGGCTTCGAGGGGCACATTGGCCCGGTCGCTTCGAAATCATGTCGACCGCTCCACTCACGGTTCTCGATGGATCACACAACCCCGACGCCTGTTCGAAACTCGCTACCCTCGTCGAACGGTACGAGTTCGACGACTTGCATCTCGTCTTCGGCGCGATGGCAGACAAGGACTATGCAACGATGCGAAGCGAACTCCCAGCTGCCGACTCAGTCTACCTGTGCGAACCAGCCGTCGACCGTGCCGAAGCGGTCGAGACGCTCGCGAGTACGTTCATCGGCCACGCCGAGGACATCAACTGTTCAGGCTCCGTGCTGGAAGCGACCGACCGAGCACTTTCGGCAGCGGGAGAGAACGACTGCGTACTCGTCACTGGCTCCCTCTACGTAGTTGCCGAAGCCCGAGACCGGTGGACGAGTCTGCTGACGCCAAAGCGGACGGACGAACCAATGGCTGTCCCGGTCGATTCCGAGGCACACACAGTCACGAGAATCCAAGCGTCCACGGACCATCGGACGTTCAAAACACAACTCCGTACAGAGCAGGCGGATTTCGTGACCGAAGCGCTGCGGTCGGCCGGCGGGAGCGCACAGACACTTAACGAAGAGGCATCGGACAAGCGCGTCTCGATCTTGCTCTCAGGGCTGGTCCCGCAGTTTCACGAACTCATCAGCCGAATCGACGGTGCTGGGCTCGGTCTGTCGCACCTCTCAGAACAACTCGAACGTGCCTTCGATACAAACCCACATACTGACCAGTATCCGTGGGGCGACGAGACGGCGCTCATCGGCATACTGAATGTCACACCAGACAGCTTCCACGATGGCGGCGAATACACCGATGTCGAAGCCGCTGTTCGCCGAGCGCGGTCGATGGTTGGCGCTGGCGCAGATATCATCGATATCGGTGGTGAAAGCACGCGGCCGGGGGCTGACCCAGTGTCAGCTCAGGAGGAAATCGAACGGGTCGTCCCAGTAATCGAGGAGCTAGCCGATCTGAACGCCACACTCTCAATCGATACCCGCAAAGCCACTGTCGCAGACGTAGCGCTCGAAGCAGGTGCGGACATCGTCAATGATGTGTCGGGCCTTGAGGATCCGGAGATGCGCTTCGTCGCCGCAGACCACGACGCTTCGCTCGTCATCATGCACAGTCTGTCGACGCCGGTTGAACCGGGTCAGACCGCACTCTACGATGATGTAGTCGAGGACGTCATCGACGAACTCGCCGAACAGGTACTGCTCGCGGAACGAGCCGGTCTCGACCGGGAGCAGATTATCGTCGATCCGGGCTGTGGGTTCGGAAAGGACCCTGCGGAGTGTTTCGAACTCATCGGCAGACTTAAAGAATTCCAGTCACTCGGCTGTCCGGTTATGGTTGGGCACTCACAGAAATCCATGTTCGAACATGTCGGCTGCCAGCATGGTGATCGACTATCCCCGACGCTTGCGATGACGACACTCGCTGCAGAGCGCGGTGCAGATATCATTCGTGTCCACGACGTTCCGGAGAACGCGGCCACGATTCGGACAGTCGAAGCAACGAGAGCACACGACTGAGTAGAAGACATAGACGACTGGCAGCAGAGACGCCGACGAAGAGTGAACGGCGCGACCACGGAGCCCGGGTGCTGTCGGAGACGGCGGCGTTCGAGTTCGAGGTTTACGTCGAGAATGAAACCCAGGACAGCGCGTCTACGTTTCGACACCGAACGACGAGGTCGATATCGTGGAATATGCGTCTTCGAGTTCCTTTCCCTCCTCTGGGAGCACCGCCATGATGACGTAGTCAGTATACTGATTGAAATACTCGAGCAGGCTGTGAATTCGCATCGCATCGAGCATCTCTACCGCGTCGACGATGATGAACGGGAGTTCGTCCACAACGTCGTGGGCCAGGTAGCCCGCGAGTGCGACGACGAGACCGATTACCTCCCGTTCGCTCTTGCTCAAGTTCTCTATCACGTCCTCGAATACGGTCCCTTTTTCGGTCGAGCGAACAATGTGGAGTTCGAATTCGGTCCCCGACAGGGAATCAGATTCGGACGTGATGCGCTCGGTCCAGATCCGTTCGACTTTCTCGTAGTCGAGTCTGTCGAGTACCTGTTGCATCATCTCGTTGAACGTGGTGACAAAGTCACGCTCGAGCGTCTCGATTCGGTCACGCTGGTCCTGTAACTGGGTGACCACCGATTCTCGCTGCGCCTCGATGCTTTCCCGGTTTGAGAGTTCCGTTTCGATACCCTCGATCTCGGCTTCAATGTCTGTTAGTTCGTTTTCAAGTTGCCCACGTTCGTATTCGAGGTCACTGACTTCGTCGTACAGCTCGCCAAGTTCGTCGGATTGCTCACCGGATTCTTCGATTTCGTCCAGGAGGGTCTCGACTTCAGCTTTGAGCTCCTGCTGACGGGACTCAAGTTCGGACAGTTGCTCCGTTCGCCGTTCTATCTCGGCTTCGGTTGAGCGTTTCTGCTCTTGCAGTTGTTCGTGTTTTTGCCGCTGCTGTTCGAATTGCCGACGTTGCTCGTCGAGGGTCTGGATGTGGTCGGTAATCGTCTCACGCTGGTCTCGTTTCTCCTCCAGAATCTCCTGGACGACTCGAACCTGCTCTGCGATTTCAGACTGCTCGACGCTGCTCCCACAGGTCCAGCAGGTGATGGTCCGTGAATCCGGATCGAGTTCTGCGACGATATCGTCTGATTTCATCTCAGCTGGAATCTCGTCGTCGTCGTCCAGCAGTTGACTGTTCATCTCGACGATCGGACTCAACGAGTTGATCGTCGTCGTCAGCTGCTGTTTCTGGTGGTGCAGTTGTTCGATTTCGTCCACAATTGCGTCGGCGTCGTTCGGCAGCTCCGCCAAATCGAGGTCGTTCAACTCCGTCTCGATGGAGTCGGATTCCTTTTCGAGCGACTCGATGGCCGCTTTCTGTGTGCGAATCCGATTTCGAACCGTTTCTCGTTCAGAGCGTTTCTCTTTGAGCTCCTTGAGGGCTCCAGCATCGGTCTCAACCATCTGCTCTCCTTCCAATTCCTCGATAGTCGATCGTTTTTTACGAAGTGTCGACTCGACATTCTCGATCTCCTGGCGTAGGCTCGTCGCACGCGTCTCGAGCCCTGGGAGGCGGTCCTCCTTCCGATCGAGTTCAGAAAGTTGGTCGCTGAGGTCATCTTTTGTGGCCTTCAGCTGTTCTATCTCGTATTCGATACTTTCCGTGTCTATCGGCCGCATCAAATGGTCATAGAGGTCACCATCGTTGACGACGGCCTGGCGAATTGGATTCGTCTCATCAAGCGTTACGAAAAGCTCACAGAGGTCTTCGAGTTCTGTGAGTCGTTTCTCTTCGGCGACAACTTGGGTGCCGTTTTGCTTTGCTAATTCGATATAGTACTCATCCGTCCCCATCTCAAGATCGACCCGCCCACTGGTGGCGTCGCTCTTCAGCGGCGGTGTGGGTCCGCCCAGAACGGCCGACAACGACCGAAGGAACGACGATTTGTTCGAGGCGTTCTCCCCGACGAGGAGTGTTACACGTGGCGAAAGGGTCACCCGACTCTCCGAGATCCCACCGATATTTTGAACGGTAACTGTGAGATCGTCAAGTCCTGTCTCGTCGTCCATACTATCTAATCTCATCTATTAATGTATGCCTTTTTGGTACTTACGAACTGGCTCGGTAGATACAAGACAGAGTGTGATTCGTGCAATCATTCGAGATAACGTTTTGGTTGCTTATTTTTCAACAGTACACGAACACTGTCCCCGTTCGACTAACCGGGAAAACGTGTATTCTTCACCGCAATCGGTACAGGCGATTCGCAAACTCAGCGTTACGTCTACCGCACCAATGTGCAGATATCCATTTGAGCGGAGTCGCTCGATGGTTCGTTTAGTGACAGATTCAGTTCGGGAGAGGAGTTTGAAAACCGTGTTTTTTGCCCCAGTGGTGGTCACCGTCGACGTCCGTTCTGTGTCGACTGACAGACACTCTCGCAAATGCGTCCGGATGGTCTGGTAACTCACGAAGTCGTTGCGTATCGACTCTGGATCGGTGCCGTGTTGTTTGAGTCGAGACCGTGCCTCGACTCGCATGCCAGCGCTTACGTCATCCCCGATAAACAGTCGATAGAGGTTCTCGACCTCGCCGCTTAGGACATCAACACCTGCCTCTCGGAGCGCGGATTCGAGCACCCGCTGGTTGTACTGCGCTTCCAGATCCCTGAGGCTGGTTCCCTCATTCTGAAGGTCTTTCAAAACCTCGTCGATAGTGTCGAGACCGTACTTCCGTGAGACCCTATCGACCTTGCACCCACCTCCACTTTCATCGGGCATCGTTTGTGATATGGTTTCTTCGACGCTTTATCTACTTTGCCCTCTACCCGATACTCGATTCGACACCACACCTCGTTTGGAGGTGGAGTGCAGATCACCACGATGTTCATCTTCAAACTGGATTCACGCGTTAAGTGGTAGAGTTGTTGGTCAAGGAGCTGAAGTCGCGGTGCTCGCTAACTGAGTTTGAGACGAAAAGGCCCGATCGTAGGATTCAGACGGTGGCTGCTCCGCTGACCATCAGCGTTAACAGAGTTATCCTTTGGCCCTTCCTCGATTATGTTGAAAAGCAAGATGAGGAGTGCGTATTCCCGATGGAACGCTGGGGCGGCGACTTTTCAGCTGCTTTCTCAGTTTATTCTGATAGAAATCGCCGCTAGACGGCTATTCACTGCCGAATCTGGAAACACGTCCATATCGGGAAGCCAGACAACCAGCAGTCAGACTTACACTGCTTGAGGAGGCGAACACCAAGCTATCCGATAGTTCTCCAGTTTAACCGAAAATAACTGGAGCGTACAGTTATAGTCCTCCACGAAATATAATGCGATATGAATTGTGGCACACGAGGGAACCAGATGTGTC
The DNA here is from genome assembly GCF_023115355.1 of Halocatena salina. NCBI lineage: Archaea > Methanobacteriati > Methanobacteriota > Halobacteria > Halobacteriales > Natronomonadaceae > Halocatena > Halocatena salina. The sequence continues at coordinate 171,439 of NZ_CP096021.1, read as the reverse complement.
AAAGAAATATGCGAGATGTAATGAGAGAAAAGAAATGCCCTAAATAATCCATATATTCAATGCCAATCACAACTAAACTACATATGGAACACGAGAAACTCGCTCTGACACCAACATTCAATGAAGTCGATGGTGTTAAATTGCGAGTTATACCCCAAGTGAATACAGATCCGAATTCCAATATATTCCCCTATCTTATCAAATACAAAGACTTTCAAGAGCTCGAAAATGCACTTGATGAGGATCCCACGGTCGATAACTACGAGCCCATGAGCAAGGACGATAGCGTGGGCATCTATTATATAGAATACTCGACTGAGTCGAAATTGATCAGCGAGATCGTCACGGCTGTCAACGGATTCACGACGGAAGCGAAGACGAAAGACAGGGGATGGCTCGTACAATTACAACTCCCCGACAGAGATGCCCTCAACAATATTTGGAGGTATGCGGAGCAACAGGGCATACAGATGAAAATAATCAGCATATACGATAGTCAGCGGAGCGACGCCGAGGTGTCGTACGGTCTCACTCCAGAGCAAGAAAAGGCGTTGATCGTCGCACTCGAGAGCGGTTACTTCAGCGAACCACGAGAAAAGACGCTCAATGAAATCGCCGATAGCGTCGATCTCTCGTCAACCGCAATGAGCGGTCGCTTGCGTCGGGGCATGCGAAACCTCGTTTCCGCAGCACTGATAGACGAGCGAGACGAGAACTGATACCGCCGAGGAAACGATAGCATTGAAAGCCAGCGAGATGGTACTTTGTACCCACTTGTGTACGGCCTGGATCCGTTTGACACCTAACCACTCAAAATACTATTTTGTATCCAGAATCGATATTTCCATCAAATATAGCTGAATAGCTACTTGAACCAGCTGGCGGAGATTCGCTCGCACTCAACAAATCGCGAGTTAACCTAGTCGGTATTTCCTCTGAGCCGGCCAGCATCCAGCATGAGCCACTAGATCCCTTCCCACCCTGCTCTTAACATACCATTGTCAGAGGTACCGATACTCTGATATATACTGTCTGTTTCTTCTGTGCGGGTTATAAACATGGGTACTACTACCCATGTAAAATGATTAATGGACACTCCGATACTGCTTGTATGGGCACGGTCATAAGCCAGACAGCAGATCGGGACACCCATCACCTACATCACGAATGGACTAGGGAGGAATCAGTCAGCGAGAAGATCGTTGACGCTATCGCAGAATACGAGGATGAGGATACAGACACTCTGCCCCCACTCGAGAACTCCATCAATCCGGCGGCGCTAGATACTGTGTTTGGGTCTACCAGCGACGATGCGTGCAAAGCTGGCTGTATCACGTTCTCATACTACGGTTACACCGTACTCGTACAGAGTATGGGTCAAATTATAATCAAAAAGCGATAGTTGACATCTATTTTTAGTATATCTAATAGCGTTATATTCACCTTGGTTATTGTGTATAAAACTACTCTGTTACATCTGGCCAGACCTCTTCGTGTGAACCACTTGAAAACAACAATCCGATGTGACCGGTCGAGTGTTCGATAGTGCTCACGTCGTCGCTACCGATTACGTCACTAAATGGGTGTGACGCTTCAGGGGGAACCAGTTGGTCATCCTCACCGGTGATCTGAAGCACAGGCATATTGATCTCCGTGATATCGACGTGTTCACCCTCGAGAGAGAAATCATTCGTGAACAACTTGTTTTCTTGGCATATATCTTCCACTAGTTGGATATAGGTTTTACCTGCCACGTCGATACCCTCTGAGAACCATCGCTCCATCCGAATAAAGTTCTCTACGAACTCTTGATCGTCCAGATTCTGATACAGCCGAATGTATTTCCCGATTGTGTTATCGACAGGGTCCATCAGCGTGAAAATGATATAGAGCAGTTCTGAGGGCATATTTCCGAACATGTAATAGACATGTTCGGAATCGTAGCATCTCCTATCATTACACAGTTCGAGTAGATCGCCAGTATCGTTGACATAGGGGGAGTGGCTATCAATCCGAGTGCGGTCACCTTCTCGGAGTGGAGTGCAGCGTACATTGCTGTCATCGTCCTATCCGTACAGTAGCCAAGGAGGTTGATCGACCTCAGTCCCGAACGCTCGCACACCTCATCGACGCAGTTGTCGATGTAGCGATTGACGTACTCACCGAACGTTAGTCCTGCATCACGCTGCGATGGTTCGTTCCACTTGAGAAGGTATACGTCGTGACCATCCTCTAACGGATGTCGAATAACGCTTCGGTCAGGCTGGAGATCGAAGATATACGATTTATTGACAATTGCAGCGACCACGAGAATCGGCACGTCGTCTTGCTCGTCTGTCTGTGGCTTGTAGTGGTGCAACTCCAGCAAGTCTTCAGAATAGACGACGTCACTCGGAGTTTGATCAACCTCAACGGACGAAACCTCGTCGAGTCGCTTTTTTGTGAGCCAGATCCTGTGAAGAGGTTCGGTGATCTCGCCCACTCAATCGGCAGTCGCGTCCTCGGTTCCCTCAATTTTCACGAGTTCCTCTACCGGCGGGAGTTCGGCCTCAGCTTCGGTGAGGATCTCGATGCGTCGGGGAATTTTGTCCTGTGCGTACTCGACGAGCGGAGCGGCATCGATGGTCATGCCGTCCGCCTGGACCGCGCCCGCACGCGGCCCATCAATTCCTGAAGCGTCGCTTGAACGACATCCGGGTCCACCTCGCCGTTTTGGATGAGGTCACGGACCTTCTGCATCCCGAAGTCGACGTGACGGCCCTCGTCCGATCGGACATAGGTAATTCCCTCGATGAGTCGAGAAAAGAGACGAGGAATACAGAGAGTGGCCTACTATACCCGTGCCGGTCCGATCGCCCACGGGTGTCTGACTCCTGTCGTTGACGCTGCTCCGGTGCCATTACCACCGCTTGAACAGCGAGCCACATTTACCTGACTGATTCGTCTACGACAAACTGTACGCGCACGGAAGGGTGAAGCCACTTTATTTCAGATTGGTGAAGGGATATTGAGATGAGAGAGTGAGGAAGAGTGCCGTTCGTTTAATACACGAGGAAATAGTTTAGAATGAATAGCGGGGATGTGCATGACAAATCGAGCTAGCCGACTTCAGATCAAGTCTTCAGCTCTAGTGAGTACGCTGAGAGAAACTGAACCGAGAGTCGTGGACTGAATAGCATACCGAACGAAGCCCGCTATCGATATCACAGGGCAAATTCTAGACTCATTCTAGTGAGAAAAGGCCATTTACAGAAATCCATCCTCCGAAGTAGGGATCTACAGACTTTCGGAGGATGACTGATTTGACAAACGAATCCAGCGACCGATAACTCGTCTCGCGGATAATGGAACGATTCGGCGAAGAACATTGTCGAAGAAATCTTTGATGCTCCTGAATACGATCTCTCTGAAACGAACGTTCGGCGAATTATGTTCTCTGTTAAGGGGACTGAGGAACAAATTTCGATGTACAACGTTATTTATGAGGTAAATATCGCGAGCGGAGAGTTATCGCAGTCGAAAGTCAACCAAAGTCGATACGAATCAATTGAGTGGTCTTCGTCTGTCCCGTCCGAACAGGAGGGCGCCATGGCCGAAGACATACGGCTGTTTATCTGATCCAATAGCTAGAAATATTATTGATGGAAGAATCACTCGACAGAATGTCGTTCGTGTTCTAGACTTATCCCGCACCGACGACGAAAACAACAAAATCGCTGGAGGTGTCGAAGCTCCCTAATCGAGACGTCTCTGTGCTTACCATTTCACTTCTCTACAGTCATACTACGTACCATCTCAATATAAGCTCTTCAGTCTAATCTGAAGGTAAATTCAGTGATTACAGAAGGAATATGGCGATCAGGCTCGTATGAAGTGGTAGAGATGAGTAGTGTACCAAAAGACGAGCCGGGCGAATCTGAGGAACTGAGCGACGAAGATGTCCCAACAGTGGCAATTGAGGGGTTCGATGCTGACGACCTCGAAGAGATCGACACCCTGTTTGAAGGTCACCCACTGATCGAAGTCCTGACGCCGGAGTCGAAGGTACGGATCATTTTGGCGCTCCTGCGCGTCCCCGAGGGCACGTTTCGACCAACCGATATCTATGACCGAGCGAGAATCAGCCACGACACGTGGCATAAATACAAAGAGACGCTGGTCGATAAGTACGGCGTAATCGACCACGTCGGGAATATTGGAAACTCTCCGTTGTACTCGATCAATGAAGACAGCGACCTTGTCGCTCTCATCGATTCGATGATCAGCGCAGCGGGAGAGCAAAAGCGCGAGTGGATCACTGATCACCGCGACGAGTAGCCTATCAGTCCTGTAGAAGTCCGTACAGTCGTATCCTTCCGGTCCACCGGCGGATAATGTTGGGAAAATATCATTGCTGCGGTTGTGCACCAAACCATTTTGCTGCTGCTGACATCACGTCTCCCTATGTCCAACGACTTGGACGACATGATTGAGTGCGCCATCTGTAACAAGAACGACCTGCGCCAGGAGATCGATGTGAGCGGAATCGGGGAACAGTTAGAGAGTGACGAAAGCCACTGCCGCGGTTGAGACACTGTTCGCAACAAGGAACCGCACTGCTTGTTCCGTATCGCGCTCGCAATCCGGAAAACGCTCATCTATAGGTAATTGTTGATATGGGCATCAGTAGGGATCGGGCAGTGATGACCGTCCGTGTTGGCTACCCACAGCATCGAATACGGAGTTGCTCCAATCGACGTGAATTGCAAGACAGTACTCCATCAACAATGTACTACTCATGAACGTAGCACGTTTATTGGTGGGAGGATCAATCCGGACAACGATGAGCGAGACACGAACCGACGTGACGGCACTTGACCGGAGCAGCGTCCGATCCTACCTGCGCGAGATGGGGCCTTCGTGGGTGGCTGGCGCGATTGCCGCCGGTCCTGCGACGATGGGGTCGCTAATCACCGCGGGCGGTTCGTACGATTACGCGCTTTTCTGGGTCGTCGTTCTTTCGGCGATTGCTGGCGCACTGGCGCAGTACCTCGCGATGCGCCTGGGCTTACTCACAGAACGCGGGATTGTCGGCGTTATCGAGGACCACCTCGGCGACACGTGGGCCTGGCTGCTCGTTCTCGACGTGGTGCTGGCCGCTGGCAGCGCACAGCTGCTGATTATGAAGACCGTCGCTGCTGTCTCAGCGACCCTCACGGGAATCGATGCCCGCGTTTGGGGCGTCGTGTGGGCCCTTGTCCTTGCCGCCGGGCTCGCCACCCAGGGCTATCGCTTCCTCGAAGCTGTGGCGAAGGTACTCGTGACGGGCGTCGTAATTACGTTCGTCGCTTCACTGTTCGTCGTGCCGTTCGACATGGGCGCCGCTGTGTCCGGTCTCGTACCTTCCCTTCCGCGGGGAAGTGCCCTCGTCGCAGCGGGTATCCTGGGCGGCGCCGTGCACATCACGCTAATCACGATGCACTCCTACACGATGGGGACGAGGGGCTGGCTCCGCGAGGAGTACAGCTTGGCGACGTTCGACGTCATTGCCTCCATGCTCGTTGCCTTCGGGATCTACAGCGTCTCGATCTTCCTCGTGGTGGCGAGTGTCCTCGCGTCGGGTGATCTTTCGACGGTTGAGGCGGCGAACGCGCTTGGTCCCCTGGTCGGTGAGAGCGCGAAGTGGCTGTTCCTCCTCGGACTCGCGGGCGCCGCCGTCTCAACCCTCGGGGGAAACACCATTGTCCTCCCATTTCTGGTCGCGGACAAGCTCGGCTGGGGGACAACCGTCGAGGACGACCGATATCGCTGGCTGCTGGTCGCCACCGCGCTGCTCTCCGCGCCGGGCGCGTTCATCGGCGGGCCCGTGTTGAGCCAGCTCGCGCTTGTCCTCGCGATCGGCACTGTCGGGACGCCGTTCGCCATCGCGGCCGTGCTCTACCTCCTGAACTCCGAGGTGGTCCCGGAGTCCAATTCGACGTTTTCGAACCTCGGCGGCCTGACCCTCCTGTTGGTCTCGGGAGGTCTAGCCGCGAACTTCGTCTGGGAACAGGTTGCGGGCGGTCTCGATCTCCTCTCGGGTGCGATCCTTGTGTTCGCAGCCGCGCTCGGCATCGCAACGGCCGGGTTGTTCGCGAAGTTTGTCCGCGAGGAGGCGGTCCTCGCGTGACGGACGTTTCATTCCCACTCGCGGGATCGACGCTGATCGTCGGTCCTTCGCAGGCGGGAAAGACCCGTCTTACTGCCCGTGCGCTTGAAACCTGGGTCGAACACAACGAGCCAGAGGGTATGGTCGTCCTGGAGTTTGCGCCCGAGGTCGAGCGCGGCGGTGAGATTCTGGGAGGGCGTCTGGATCGATTTATGGACGTCCCCGACGGCGCGTGGCTCGGCGTCCTTGACGCCCATGCGCCCCGATCTGAGGGCAAGACGACAGATGAGTCGGTGGCGCTCGCGAGGAACAACGCAGAGCGAGCGCAGGAGCTTATAGATGCCGCGCCCGCGGACCCGCGGGCAGTGTTTGTCAACGACACGACCATCCCCTATCAGCACGAAGCTAGTGAACCGAAACGCCTCATGGCTTACTGCGATCGCGCGGAGTACGTCATCTTGAACGCCTTAGAGAGCGATGAGCTGGGGACGGACGACCCGGTTTCGCGGCAGGAACGGGAGGCCCTATCAATACTAAAGGGCTGGGCCGACCGGACGGTCTCGCTCGGGTAGAGATGAATCGTATCTGATCGACGTCCTCCCACGACTGCAGTACGGGATTCCCACGCTCGGGGTGGATCTTTTCTGCCCTTCCGGAGGAACTTCTCGACTGTACTGTCCGGTAAAGATTTCGGTGGTCACTCATCGGTACTCACCTCAGTTGCGTGGTACTCGTGGTTCATCCCCTTGTCAGCAGGGACGTGCTGACAGGGTAAAATCAACGCAGAGTCTGTTTTCTCGGAAAGGAAGTGTGCTGACTTCCCCCATAACTCGACAGTATTAGGGTTGCGTAGTTATAGAGAGACACACACTCAAGAGGTAACGAATCCTGACGTGATCGGTACAGCAACATACCGTATTTCGAGTGAAATATGTCGTCAATCAGAAAACGACTGCTCTTGCCGACAGGGACCTCACTACTAACAAGATAGGAAACCACAAGTACTACACAGCCGAGTGGATCTAGCTCAGAAAAGGGGCTTCTGAGACTAGTTCGTGCTTCTCAAGAATATTCACGCAATTTCCCCACTCATGTCGTATGGAGAGAGTGAGCGGGCAGATCAGGCCGATTCAGTGGTGGTTGATCATACAAGTCGGTACCACCACCTGACGGAGCCAGTGGTTTGGGACGACTGGGAGATGTTTCGCAAGTACTGCTTTGGCACTACAGTGCGGAGATGCAGGCTAGCAACTCGCAAGAGCGGAGTGACTGTAAGCAGAACGAGGAATACTTACTCAAATATCCATGCCAATATACTGTGTCTCGATTTCGATCAGCAATCCGTGTGATCGTGACGTTCTTTCTGGTGAGTTGGGCCGTGTACCCAGCCTTTGCGTTGCTTGGGGGATATCTCCTGGGTCCAGACGCACTCCTGACGATCTTGCCGATGGTCGGGACAATCCTCGGAGGGGTCGTTGGAACGCTCCTGTTCATCTCTCGCTCGGGATCCCTCCGTCAACTCGGACGATTCGATGTCGCACAATACGGTATGTTCATCGTCTGCTTGCCAATTGATATGCTGTATGACGTGATTATACACTACTCCGCGATCGGTACGCACAATATCGTACTGTCTGCACTTTGGGCGCTGCTTCTGATCGATGTGTGCTATGGTGGCGCTTATACACTCGTCTATGGTGGCGGATATCAACGATTGGTACACTGGTTCAAAACAGGCGATCTCTACAGTTGAGCTTGTGGCGGGTAGAGCCCCCACACGCGACATCTAGACGTTGAATGAGCCGTCTTTGTTGCGCTCGGTTCTCATTGATTCATGTTTTTCATAGGGATTTTATGAAACTTGGTTCCGTCGGATCCTAGAACGATTCCCTGAGTGTATCGAATTCGGTGGTTTCACAAGATATTCGGCGGTAAGTTGCATGTTTGTATACAAATACGCAAGCATCAGTGAGGTTTTTGAGCACAGACTATGTTTGGGTGATCGCGGTGGCGTGTCCATATATCTGAAGTTGCTCCCGGGGAAACGGATACTTACATCATGAGGGAACGATTTGGTAGGGAAGCTTTGAGAACACATACTCATTAGTTGTCTCGGTGGTTCCAATGCTCACAGGATAGGCCGTTGCTGCTTGGTTTCTGGAGGTCGGAACAGGGAACCACCCTCGCCCTTCCTCTACGACAATAATCAATCCGTGATCATCTCCAACAGCCGCGAATGACGTATCGTCAGTGATCGGTGCGGGATGGTTCTTTCGGAGGGTCACACCAACGTTATTGCTGATCGCCTCGACAGCGCGTCTCACATTCGGGACTGTCAGCCCGATCTCGCTTACCCGCTGGAAGCTGTCGCTCCCAAACGGGCGGTCTACATCGTTGGAAAGATCGTGTCGCGCAATGAGTTCGAGCAAATTGTTCGCAGGATCGAGTCCGTAGACTGCATGAGCGTTCCACTCCTCGAAAAAGATTTCCTGGTTACCGGTTTCTGGGTCTGCAAGTAGTTCAACTCGGTCAGAGAGCCATGTGACGGCGTCAGCGAACTGATTCTGGGGGACGTTAATCGCGAAGTGATAAGATGGGTCAGTTCCATCACGCACTTCTGAAAATATCACATCCGTTGCTCCGATATGGACGGTGAATTCGTTGGCGGAGAGATTCGTGAGTGAACACTCAACGGTGTCAGTATAGAATGTCTTGAGATCGGTGAGGTGGGCCGTCTTGAGATGGATATTATCAATCTTCATAGTAGTGTTACCGTGTGGTTATATGTATATGTTTCGTGAACTATACTTTGGTGGCTTTTCTGTCATATCGTATACTATGGATTCCAGATATGCTCTAGTCGGATTAAAGCGACCACACAACAGCCGTAAACGATGCCCGACGTTGGTTCTAGATGTACCCTAGTCGATACCAAACTGAAGTCAATCGGTTGCGTGAAGCGTAACGAAACTTCGACAAAACAGTCGAAGATGAGTATCGGAGACGAGAACAACAACGTGGAGAGAAATGATTGTCTGGGGGATTGTATACCATGCCGTGGTGGTGTTTCTGATGCTTCAGATCAGCCCAGGGCTTGTCGTTGCAGGGACAGTAGGAGGAGCAATAGTAGGGTTAGGATAGAATCCTTTCAGAGCCGAGTTATATCCAAAATCATCAGATATACAACCGATACTAGAGTAAGATCTGTAACACGATGACATCTTTCAAAGTTGGTGGTGGTCAGTTGTTAATTACAGATGAGATTATACAGATTAATCTAGGTCCAATTCGAGCATTGAGACGGCTCTATGAACAAAGCAAGCTTATCATGGTTTTCTTCACTGTCGGTCTATCGTATACAGCTGGTACTGCTGTTTTTGGATCATCTCTCCTTTGTGAATTAGGAACATTTGTCATCATATTCACTATCATTGGAATCACACTTGCTACTATATATCCTAGGATCAGGAACAATATCCGGACAGCCTCAGAAATTTCCCGTTCAACTGTCGACCATGTCGAATATACAACTGGATCGCGGTTTCGACTTCCGGTGCTACGTATTATTGTTTCTGACAATAATACAACGGGGGTCCGCCCCATCACATTATACCCATACCAATATGGTGGAAAAGAACAACTAGAAGCAGGAATCCAAACGTTTGAAGACGCTGGCATCGAGATCGTTCCAGCCGACGAAACGGATAACAAAGACAGTTAACCCGTGCAAATCGGGATAGCAGCTCTTCCTTCTCGATCGACATCAGAGCCAAACCCGTGTTTGGAATGGATATCGTGGGTGATCATCGTCGTGAGAGTAATCTCCATGTCCATGCGACTGATCGGTATGACCGTGGTCAGCGGAGTGGGACTGCTCATCACCATGAGATCGATGCTGTACCCCTATTCAACAAGGCAGACTGTACAGTAGAAAACTCGCAGCTACTTCAGTTATGATGGGTGTGGATCGATCACTTCGACGCTGTTTTCCTCTATTCACCGAAACAGGTTACTGTGATGAAAATAATATATGATACTATGGCGACGAAGCATCAGGAAGTACCTATCTGGGAACAGTACAGATTTATCATCAGTTCGGCTGGCTCCCGCTATGCAACCGTCGCGGCTGGGCTTATCTTAGGGGTGCCAGTCATCGCGTACCTCTCTGGTAGTGTCGCCGCCATGTTCTACGTTCATATCGGACTGGCCGCCTTCTGGTTTGGGATGGATTTTTTCTTCAGGTATGTCCTGGCCCCAGCGGTCGCTGCGTCTGGCCCCGACACGGCGGCGGCACTCATTCCCAACCTCTCGCCGCGGATTATGGTCGTCGGAGAGTCATTAACTGTCGGGACGATTGGTTCGGGACTTGGACTCGCCCATCGATTCGGCTACCTGGTCACCCCACCAGTGTGGGTCTGGGGAGCGCTCGGCATCGCTGCTGTGATGCTCGGTATTGCCTTTGGACCGCTTCATCACTATCAGTTGGAAATGCTCCGTGAGCTGGATTCCCCGGCCCCAAATGGCGAGCGAGTTGAGCGTCTCAATGAGACGGCAATGCGCTGGTTGATGGGGATGACGGGGTTGTTTCTCCTTATCACCCTCATGATGGTTGGATTACGGGGACTGATCGGATACCCATAAGTCGGTTCAGCGATTGGTGTTCCATGACGTCGTTCCGTCTGCTTTCTATCGAACGATCGGCAGGTGATTAACGCGACGGGAGCGAACATCTCAGCAATAAATACTCGATGAAACACTGAGAGAGGTTCGCCCTCTACGTCTTCGAACACCCATTCGCCGCACATCTCGTTCCACACGTCTGAGTGACCGTCGTCCTCATCATAGTCGCCCGAATTCGACTGCTTTGGGAGGTACAACTGCTTGCGCGTGGGCGTGTCGTCGTCAGTTTCTTTCTCGACGTGGAAGCGTTTGCCGTTGCGGTACATCCACGCGATGGTGTCAGCCTCCCCGCTACGTTCGAAGATGCGCGTCGGGTTCAGGTAGTGGACGCCGTACTCCTCACAGGTCTCCTTGACGCCCGCGCTGTCGAACTCCCGATCCATCATGACGAGATCGAGAGTGACCATCTCGGTCGCGTGCTCCAGCAACTTCTCAACGATCTCGTCTTTGGACTGCCCCCGCTTGCGCGGGATGGCGTCGAGTACGAGTGGCACATCCAGCCCGACGATTTTGAGCACCGCCCACTGGTAGTACTCGTTGCCGTCCTTGTACCCGAGGATGTCGTCATCGTCGTCGTCCACGTCGCCGGTGAATGGGACGCCCTTGGTCACGTCGATGGCCGTCCAGAGTTTGCCGGTGAGTTCACCGTGCTGACGAGCGCGGGCAATCAGCATCCGCGTCGTATTGCGAAGCATTGAGCGAATGTCGTTGACCGAAAGCTTGCCGAGCTGGTAGCGGTGAGTTGATCCCGACGGGACGCGCTCCCGCGTGGTATCGAGGACAAACGAGGCTGGCCCGCTCTGAGCGTACATGTCTTCGCGCATCCCCATGTAGGTGTGTTGTTCCCAGAAGGCGTTCTCGTGAATCTGCCAGTTGGGTCCGCGCTTGAGCGCGAACGCATCGGTCACGAACGGCTTGGCCTGCTGCCACACCTCGTCAGTTTTCTCTGCGACGAGTTGGTGTTTCGGGGGCTCGTCGGATTGTGATTCGTCGGTTTCGTGAGTGTCGATCCGGTCTGGGAGCGAAACCTCACAGGCACGCGCGGCCATGACGATGCTGGAGGCACACTCCTGCACGGCGTCGCGCAGTGCCTCACTGCATCGATGGTTCCACGCGCGCCAGAATGTCGATTGGTTCGGGAGCGTTTCGAAGCCAAGCCTACGACGGAGTGCGGGGTTCGCTCGCAGGTAGTCGTGGAGCGCGGTCTCGTCCCAGCCGTTGATCTCTTCGACAAGGAATGCCCGGACCAGTATCGACATCGGATACAGCCCTGAATAGGGCGCAGATGAATCGTGCGCGATGAACGTGAGATGGTCAATCGGTAGGTCACAGACCAGCGTCTCGATGTCAATATAGTCCGTAGCGCGTTTAGACCACGACCGCGCGATAGTCGTGACAGCAGAGACGAATTCGCCGAGGGTATCGCTTGCTCTGTCAGAGTTGGAGGCGAACAAACGGTGAGACAGTCTGACGGCCCCCATTTGGTAAGTCAGCTGGCTTGTGAACTTGACACACGTCGTAACAAGGCGACAGCGATCCCACCGACCACGAGATCAAGCACACCGAGCACCACCACCGCTGGCACGATAGTGTTCCAGATGCCAGCGAATGCCGTCACGTCGAGCACAGTGAGCATGTCTTGGCCGAATATCAGTGCCCGCGCGGCACCGACGCCGTACGTGACCGGATTGACCGTTGCCACCGCTTGCATCCACTCCGGCAAGACACTGATCGGCAAGAAGGCATTCGACATGAACACTAAGGGATACGGCAGCAGATTCACCAAGACGCTGGTCGATTCGGAGTCCTGTGTCACGAGCGCAGCGATGTTCGAAAAGGCCGTAAACGCCAGTGAAAACACGATGACGATGGCGATGATCCCGAGCACGCCCAGCAATCCCGTCTGGATGTACGTCCCGAACGAACCACCGGAATCGATCCACAACACCACGTACCCGAGCCCGAGCGTCATCACCGTCTGGACGATGATCAGTACCATATCCGAGAGAGCCTTCCCGAGGAAAATCGCTCCACGATGGGTCGGTGAGGCCAGCACTTTCTCGAACATGCCGCTTTCCATGTCATCGACCAGACCTATCCCAGAGTTGCCCGCCGCCTCCATGGCCATCAGGATGACGACGGCTGGCGTGAGGTAGGTGACATACGAGACATCCGCGCCAATCGCTCCCCTGAGAGCGTCTCCGGTGATCTGCCCGAACAGCTGAGAGAACAACACGAGGAGGATAATGGGTGTTATCAGCGCACCGAATATCACAAACGGATTCCGGCGAGTTTTCCGCAGCCAGCGCTTGAGCGTGATCCACACATCGACGGAGAAGCTGTTGCCAGTCGCCCTCTGCTCGACTGCCCTCTCAGTTTCAGTTGTACTCATCGATTCACCTCCGGTTGAACGGGATCGTCCGGCTGTTGTTCGTTCGGTGTCTCGTCGCTCGCTGTCTCGCCGGTGATAGCGAGGAAGACGTCATCGAGCGTCGGCGAGTGAACGTCGAACCCCGTCACAGTGAAGCCCGCTTCCCGCAGCGCTACCAAGAGGTCAGTACCAGCCCGGCGCGCGTGCTCGGACGCGATAGCGATGCCCTCGTTGGTGGATTCGATCGTATCTCCCTCGAACAGTCCCGACTCACGGGCGGCCTCTCGGGCGTGCGCTCGCTGCTCGTCAGTCGGATCTGCAAGCGTGATTTCGAGTATGTCGCCGCCGACCTGTGATTTGAGCGCGTCTGGCGAATTGGTAGCGACGAGTTTGCCATCCTGAATCACCGACAGGCGGTCGCAGAGTTCGTCGGCCTCCTCCAAGTACTGGGTCGTCAGAAACACCGTCGTCCCCTGCTGGTTGATTTTCTGGAAGTATTCCCACAGGCGATTGCGTGCCCGAGGGTCCAGTCCTGTCGTGGGTTCGTCGAGGAAGACGAGCGGTGGCTCATGCACTAAGGCGGTCGCCACGTCGAGGCGCTTTTTCATCCCACCAGAGAATTCTTGGGCCTGCTTGTCGGCAACATCCGCGAGATCGACGAGGGCTAACAGGTCGTCAATCCGGCTAGCGCGCTCGCTCCGAGGAACGCCGTATGTCTCGCAGGCGAAGCGGATATTCTCGCGAGCGGTAAGCTCCTCGTCCACGCTTGTCTCTTGGGCCATATAGCCGATAGACGACCGGACAGCGCGGGGGTCGTCAACGACATAAGACCCGTTGATTGTCACTGACCCGGCAGTGGGCTGTAACAGTGTCACGAACGTCTTGATAGCGGTAGTCTTGCCCGCCCCGTTCGGCCCTAAAAATCCGAAGAACTCGCCTGTGGGTACTTCAAGGTCGATGCCGCGCACTGCTCGAGTGCCGTCCGAATACGTGAGTTCGACGTTTCTCGCTGTGATCGCCGTCGTGGAAACATTCGGTATTTCAGTCGTTTCGATAGACATGATTACAGTCCTCCGTTTCGTTCAGAATCGGTCGTGCAGTGGCTCCTTTCGGAGAGTCGTTGCATCCTTTGTGGGTTTCTCGCTTCTCCATCACGTAGGGAGGAGGGTCTGTGTTCCCTCGGGAATTACCCCGCTCATGAGCGGGAGATTTATACTCGATTGCACTCTTACTCACTTGCATGAGACGGTCAGTAGCACTTCATTCAGAGATACAATTCAAGAGAGAATGAATAGTACGATAGATCTGTGAAACACGAAGATAATGAGATACATAACCATCGTTATTGCCCCAACCGAGGAATACCTTCGGTCGACGGGCCATCAACAGATGCTGGAAAGCGCCGACGATCCGAGCGAGATATGGATCGATGATACGCTCGTCGCGACCCAAGAAGCGATACACTACGTCAATCTTCTCGATGATGGGACCGTTGTCGGGGTCGCCCAGTTCAGAGGTGATGCTGATCGGCTCGCTACGATAGAAAACGAAGTTCCGGAGATGATCTCGTGCACCGTGACGGGTGGTGAGACGTGGCTGGCATATATGCGCTATGAGCCTGACGAGGTTGAAAGAACCCTTTACGAACTGATCGATACCGAAGCGATCAGTATCGACTGGCCAGTGAGAGAGACTGCTGACGGGGTGCAAGTCACGCTCTTCGGTGAGGACGCGGCCCTCCAGCAAATGATTGCTAGTATCCCTGATGAAATGAACCTGCGTCTTGAACGGGCAGGCGAGTATCAGCCACACCTGAATGACCCAGCGGAGCAACTCACCGACCGTCAACATGAGATCGTGCGGGCAGCGATCGCGGCGGGATACTATGAAATCCCACGGCAGACAACACAGCGTAACTTAGCGACCGATCTTGGATTGTCACAACGGACGATCGGAGAGCATCTTCGGCGAGCAGAAGCGAAGATTGTCCAGTCCGTGGTCGAATGATGTTGGATAGATGAAGTTTTCACTGCACAGTCTCATGAAGATTGTGGCGTTCAAGGTATATTCCAAGACTGTTCGTGCATTAGAAATCGACCTAGCCGACATCAGGTGATATGGATCTCGATCACCGCGAAAACAGTCGTTTCTGCATCCAAATCGCGGCTCTTTGTATACTCAATGTCGGCGACGGTAGAGTATCCAATTGCTTCACGAAGAGTTCTGGATGCATTCACGGACTTTCCTTAGTACTTAGCTGAGAACGCTTGGACGTGGAAAAACTAGGCTGAGACCGGTATTCTGCTTAGACCAGATACCGTCGCTACGTATTCATCGCTCATCTCTCCTCGAAACAAAATACCCAATATTTCAATAAATGCTATTTTAATATCTAGAATGGTAAGAAAAATAGAAAATTAGGCGTGATAGCAGATATACGTTTAGAAAGCCAATAAAAGTAACAGTAGCCGGTCTCTTCAGCCAACAGCTGAGACAGGGGCTACCAATAAGGTGGCCGCCGACTGACCGATGCATTCGTCGCTGCTCTTGAACTCCGCAAACACCTCCGTGAAGGAACAGACTTCTGTGCTGCACTCACCGATCTCAAACTTCAAACCGAGATGCTTGAGGATAGCTATCCAGAGTGGCATCCCGCGTCGTACCCATGTCCACGGAATGCTCAAACTCTTCGTTTATCTGGAGGTCACTGGGGACAGCTATCGGTCTCTCACACGCCATCCAGAACTTGCCGATGTATTCGGTCTTGATCGGATTCCCGATGAGTAAGTTCTCTCTCGTACATGGCGCAACCGCTTCAATGACGATGTTCGGAGGTATATCATCGCTAGCGCACACTGCTTAGTCAAGGAGGCCCACAACGAAGATCTTCGTGCTCCCGAAATTCAGCCTCTGGAAGAGGTAAATCAGCCGTCCGAAGGAACTCCAGAAGCGTCTTCGGATACTACCAAGTTCTCCGATGAAGAAACCTACCGAACAACCCGCCTTGCTCGTGAGCATGGGTTCGGTCCATTTAACTTCAGGAGAGCTCAGAACGTGACATACGAGGACACGCGATTCTTTGAGCTTCAGACGTTCATCGGGAGGGTCGGCTGTGGTACACCGCAAGGCGCAGCACGATTCAAATTCCGTCAAGGAAAAGAATACGGTCCCCACGGAGACACCCACCTCCGGGCAGTCAAGCAATTTGACCCAGAATATCTCATCGACGGGTTCCATCAGGCGACAAAACAACTCCTCTCGGTGATACAGTTGGAGTCATCGTTTCGCCGTCCAGTCACCGTAGCGATTGACATCACGACTATTCGCCACTTCGGTAACGTGGAGGGAATGCCGATGGTCAGCGGGACGAAAGACGGTGAGGGAAGGGCATTCAAATTCGCTACACTCTCGATTGTCGGGTGGAACATCCCGCTGATTCTCGCCGTCGAACCAGTCCGTGAGAGTTCCTCGTGGGATCAAAACCCGCCGAACCGGATCGATCGTGTCGTTCGTCGGCTGCTCCTCAAGGCGAAAGAGCACATCCCCATCGAGATGGTATTGTGCGATCGAGAGTTCGACTCAAAGGCGGTCTACCAGACGCTCTCGAATCTCGGCGTGAACTACCTCATCCCAAAGCGAACGTACAGCACAGAGCGAGAAGCTATCGAGGCGGTGGACCAAGATGAGGTGGCTGTCGCCGTGAATTCGCGTCTGTCCACGTCGAGCATGGATCACACGCGATGCGGTTCCTATACGTTCCCTCAACGAAGAGGAACGGAACAGCAGTCTTCGCAACGAATCAGAATGTCGGCCCTGAAGAGGACGACGGCTGCGCCTCAGAATGCGCCTGTTCTGAGTTTCGCCATCGAAAGAGGACAGCACCGACGAGTGCGACCAGTATAAGTCCAACAGAGAGCAACTGCTTCGGATGTGTAATCGCCCAGAGCAGGTAACTTCGACTTCGCGCGCGCTCGTCGAACTGCCCATGGGCACTGTGATCGGTCTCCTCGTCGACTGGCTTCCAGAGGTTATGTTCTCTGTCGGGGTCCTCGGATTCGTCGGTCATCTGTGAGTCCCACCCGGACTGGGCTAACATACGGTCGAGACGTCGAGGAATGATCCGATTGCCGACTATTGCCTTCACGGTCGAGCGTCCAACCCATAGTTCATCGCGATCGTGGTGTGCTGCCCAGACGATAGCGTCAGCCGCGACTTCGGGTTGATATATTGGAGGTACGGGCTGCGGTTTGTTCGGGAGGCGACTCCGGACCCATTCGAACTGTGGTGTGTTGAGCGCGGGCATCTGCACCATTGACAGCTGGACATCGCTGTCCTCATGGATGAGCTCGGTCCGAACGGACTCGGTGAAGCCCTGAATCGCATGCTTTGACCCGCAATATGCCGACTGAAGTGGAATACCGCGATACGCAAGGGCGGATCCAACCTGAATGATCATTCCTTCATCCCGGGGAAGCATGCGGTCAAGGGCGGTTTGCGTTCCGTACACGCAGCCGAGATAGGTGACCTCGGTGACGCGCCGGTACTCGTCTGCCTCCATCTCCCGTGCCGGAGAGAATACTGACGTCATCGCGTTGTTCACCCAAATATCGATCGGCCCGAACTCCTCTTCAACGGCGTCTGCGGCCGCCTCGACCTGGTCTGCATCGGCAACATCCGTTGGAACGACAAGCGCCTCTCCACCAGCGGCTTCGACATCCTGGCGCACGCCCTCCAGTCCGGCCTCGCCGCGAGCGAGGAGTCCGACCTGCGCGCCCTGTTCGGCGAATGCACGTGCCGCCGCGCGTCCGACGCCAGCCGATGCACCCGTTATGACCACTACCTCACGTTGTGTTGTCGTACTCATGGTGTGTGATGTTATCGATTAGACGATGTACTGGGGCCACCAGTGGCCGTACTCGTCACGAATGGTCCCCTGGGGAATACTCGCGAGCACAACCAAGACACCGACAGCAACGCCGTTCGCCGTGACGAGCGTCGGCGCACCGAACACCCAGGGGGCGATGGCTACCCACGCCCCAAGTGGGACGTTGAGGAACCGGATGGCTCGCGCTGGCTCGCCTGTCGCAATGACAGTGAACGAGACGATGAGCGCGCCAACGAGGTGGCTACTATCCGCGAGTGGCCCCTGCGTCCCGAAGACCGCCGGCGAGAGCATCAGCCAGAAGCCGAGCGCCATTGCGCCGAGGAGATACCAGGGAATCGAGACGCCCCAGAACATCCCCGCGGGCCGATCGCGGTCCGACCGCGTCTCTCCGTCCAGGCCTGCGTCCTCCTCGGAGAGATGCCCACCCATCCAGAACGCGTGCCAGAGTGATACGCCCTCACTCACTCGGCGCTTGAGGAGCTGGCCCATCGCGACGACCTCGTCGACGGTGAGCGAAATCATCCAGAGCATCCCGAACGCCGACAGCAGACACAGCGTGCACCACGTGCCTACGAGCAGTGGTTGAGAGATGACAAGCAGCACCTGGACGAACCCGAGCGGGATGACGACGATGCCGAAGAACGACACCATCCACGGCATCGTCCGCCAGCGGCTCTTGTCGCCCATGAAGCCCATCAGCGCCTCGATGGCGTAGGCGACCGCACCGAGGCCGGCGTCCGACACGGGGAACGCTTTAGAGACACTCGAGTCGAGGATCTGGACGGTCCCAGTCCCGAAGACGGGATCCCAGACGGCGTTAATGTGGCCGAGCTGGTAAGCCGCCATGTAGCGCGAGACGAAAAAGCCGAACAGTCCGAGCGCGATGAGTGGCGCGCGCTGGGCTGCCGTCGAAGGGTTGTACGACCAACCCTCGGGAATGGTCGCGCCGTCCATCTCCATGCGCATCATGATGATGACAGAGAACATGATCACCAGGACGCCGACGAGGGTGTCGTTCAGGTACCCGGCGGCCGTCGGCGCGTGGAAGACGAGCGGTGCCATCAGTAGCCAGAGCCCGACAAAGGCATTGGCGTACGAGGCCCAGGGGTTCTCCCGTACGAGCGTTACGGTGCTCAAACCGATAAGAACGAAACCGGTGATCACGTCGCTCCACGACAATAGCGTGCTCTCGTAGCCGAGCGTGAACGGACTGAACAACAGCCAGAGGCCCAGCGAGATGACGCCGTACTGTATCCACGGTTCCTTGAGCGGATGATTGAGCATCATCTCGCCCGGCTCTTGCATCCCACCGTCCGACGAGTCGTCCTGGTGGTCCTGTTCGTCCGTCCCCGACGATTGCGTGGAATTGTTTTTGGTCATTGGTTCTCACTCTCGGATCGGGATTGGGTCGTATAATCGGGCGTTGCACTGCACTGCAGGTTCTTCGCCACATCGGTCTCAGCGGATGGATTCACGTCTGCTTCGTCCGGTGGGTGTCCGATGTCGGGTCCATCTGACAGAGCGAGTGCACCGTTTATGAGGCCGAGATGACTGAACGCCTGCGGGACGTTGCCAAGTTGGAGCCCCTCTTCGGGGTCGACCTCCTCAGAAAGGAGACCGAGCGGGCTCGCATGTTGTCTTGCGTCCTCGAATATGGCCTCCGCCTCGTCCACACGCCCGGACTGAGCCAGCGCGGAGACCAGCCAGAACGAACAGAGGAGGAACGCCCCCTCCTCACCCGGGAGTCCGTCATCACCCTCGTAGCGCATGACCAGTCCGTCGTCGACGAGCAGTCGGTCGAGGGTTGCGTCGATCGTAGACTGGACGCGACTGTCGTCGGCCGGGAGGAAGCCAACGAGTGGAATCAGGAGGCTCGTCGCGTCGAGCCTGTCATCATCGCCGAACGTACTGACGAAGCTGTCGGCCATCTCGCTGTAGCCCTTCTCGAGGACGGTCTCCTTGATCTCGCGCCGGCACGCCTCCCAGCGCTCGGTGGGCGCGTCGAACCCGGTCTCCGCGACAATTCTGAGTCCGCGATCTAGGGCGACCCAGCACATCACCTTCGAGTAAACGAACTGTTGGCAGTCCGTTCGCATCTCCCAGATACCTGCGTCGGGCTCCTCCCACGCCTCACACATATAGTCGATGAGGTCGCACATCGCCGTCCAGTCGTCCTCCTCGATAGTCGCCCCGTAGCGCGTCGTCTCGTAGATGCCGTGAATCAGTTCGCCGTAGACATCGACCTGGTGCTGGTCCGTCGCTGCATTACCGACACGGACGGGGGCCGACCCCCGGTATCCCGAAAGGTGATCGAGCGTCCGTTCGTCCGGGACGGGATTACCGTGCACACCGTAGATTGGATTGATGTCTGACGGTGGTCCACGCGAGCAGTGGTCTAGACAGAGATTGAAGTAGTCTCTCGCCTCAGCGCTGTGCCCGAGTTCTGTGAGTGCTCGGACGGTGAACGCGGAGTCGCGGATCCAGTTGTACCGATAGTCCCAGTTTCGCACACCACCGATATCCTCTGGAAGCGACATCGTAGGGGCCGCACAAATTGCTCCCGTCTCGTGGTTAATCAACAATTTGAGGACGAGAGCTGACCGGACAACGGTTCGATGCCACGGCCCACCAACGGGACACGCTCCGGTGTCCGGACAGGTGTGAACCCAGTCTCGCCAGTAGTCGACGACATCGTCGAGGATTTCCCGGTAGTAGTCCGATTCGAGGGTCGATTCGTGACCATACCCCAAGACGAGCCAGTGGGTGTCTCCCTCTTCGAGGGTGGTCGTCGTCCCCGCGCTGTGCGTCGAGACGGACAACGGGATCGAACTTGAGAGGAACATCTGTTCGTTGGCTCCCTGGGTGACGACTCCGTCTTTGGTAGGCTCAACGGTCGGCATCGTCCGGGCGTACTCGAAGCGAGGCGCAAAATCGACTCGGAGTTCAACTTGCCCGCGCTCGCACGTAAGGCGTCGGAATACCGTCTCCATGGGCGTTTGGCAGTCTCGAGCGAGCGGTGGGACAGGCATGAAATCGGTGACCGTCGCTCGCCCCGAAGCCGTTCGAAAGCGCGTCTTGAGGACGTTCGTTCGGTCGACATACTCCTGAAGCGACTCGAAGGACGCCGTCGGCTGGACGGTGAACCGTCCACCTCGCTGATCGTCGAGAATGGCGGCGAACACACTCGGCGAATCAATCGAGGGCAGACAACACCAGTCAATGGCACCGTCACGACCGACGAGTGCGACGGTCTCCTGGTTCCCGATAATCCCGTAGTCCTCGAGAGGAGTGTAGCTCATCTATCCAATGATTGTCACGCCAGCGCGTTCAATTTTGGTCTCATTCTCAGGGTCTTCGCCGTCGGCAAGCGTGAACCCTGAGAGGAGATCATTTTTGCTCCGTGAACGATCTGCGTTATACGATCATATTGATGCATTCACGCTCATCGTCCTCCAAGTGATCAATCTCGGACAGCGTCTCTGAGGTTGCCATTGCACCCACTACTATCGGTGGGCTCACTTTACTGAGTTGTGGCTACGACTGCAAGTGCAGATCTACTGAATCCGATACCCTCGTGAAAGCCGGCAGAACAGCGTGCATCGTCTGCCTCACCCGAATTGGATCATGGATAAGGTACTGTTAAAACTAATCTGCACGTTCGATGGTTTTGAAACCGAACCAATGCCGGTCGACGCTGATCTCGTTTCTGGCTACTTTGATACCGCTGGCGCGTATAGTCCTCCGTAGTGACATTCTTACGTGAGAACTGGCGGATACCCACAGTCAGGTTCTCAGGTGGTGGGTTCACCGGTGCGATCGGGGATTCGGTCACGGTCATCCCGATCGTCGTTGCCAGTGCCACCCTCACAGAGCTCTCGTTACCGCATCTGCTCCTCGGGTTTGTAGCGTTTCAAATCGTCTGGAGACCCTATTACGGGCTTCCGATGCCGGTCGAACCGATAAAGGCGCTCGCCGCACTCGTATCGGTGGCACCCTCACCGCTGATGAGCTGGCCGTCACGGGGCTGCTCGCCGGTGGAGCGTTGCTCGTGGTTGGATGGACGGGCACACTCGAGCGCATCGAGCGGTACGTCGGTCAGCCAGTCATTCGCGGCGTCCAGATCGCGGTAGCACTCATCCTCCTCGAAACAGGTGTCCACCTAGGTCTCGACGGCCTCCCACTCGCACTCGGGGCAACGGCTGTTGCCGGGATCGTGGTCGAAGCAGGCTACCAGCGGGTGAGTGCCCTCGTCGTCCTCTGTATCGGTGTCATGCTCACAGACGAGGATAGGCTACCCAGTGAGGTCAGCGGGACCGATGAACCGAGAGAAATGGCCTACAAATTCTCCCCACTGTCACTGGTCGGGAAGAGCATGCCGATCGTGCTTGCCGTCAAGCCGGTGATTGAAAGTTCTGTCTGGGAGGAGAATTTCTCTCACCAGTATCATCGAACGATCCGACGGCTGGTGCGACGGGCCAAGGAATTCGTGACGATCGATCTTGTCCTTGCAGATTGGGGCTTTGAATCATTGCAGGTCTACTAAACGCTGGACGACCTCGGTGTCACCTATCTCCTCACCAGGATCGAACGAGATCCCGAGAACATGTCCTCTTCTGGCTCGAACACCTCGTGACCACATTCCGGGCAGGCCTCGATTGGTGGATCGTCAGCGAGCAGATCAATCGGGAGTGCGGTCTTCTCCGCGAGGATTGGCTCACCACAGCTTCCACAATACCAGACGGGAAACGGAATACCCGAGTCACGTTGTCGAGAGATACACCAGCCCCATTCCCCTCAATCCAGTGCTTATACCGCGTGAACATGGTCTCCGGGAACCAGTCCATCTCCCCGCCGAGGGCGAGATATTCGTCGGTCCAATCGAGAAGCTTGATGTACCACTGGTCGGTGACGAGAAACTCGATATCGGTCCCACAGCATTCGTGCACCTGAACAGGGTGCGTAATCGACCGTCGATCATCCAGATACTCCCCATTGCGAAGGTCGTCAAATTTGACTGCCGCACCACGTACGTCTGCGGGTCGTCGGCAGTCGCAACCCGGATCACGCGATTCAACCCCTCCTCTAGGACTACCGTATCAATAACGCGTTCATCGAACTGTTCTGTGAGAAACAATCTGAGGCGTTCAGTATCCACGTCCGACCCGCCGCTCATACCGCGAGGTTGCGCACCGGCGAGTATAAGACTGTGTGAGGTATGCGACACTAGAGAAACGCTCTCACCGGCTCCACGAAACGTCGATTCCTTCTTCCGGACGAGCTCTTCTGGCTCACGGGAGCACACACGAATACAACATGAGGATACTGCTCCATACAACTTCTGTAGTCAGCACGCTCTCCCAATCTCTTTCCGACTCGGGGTGGAGCGAGAGGGAGGTGATCGTTTGCAGTTCATGCCATCAACAGACACAATGTCTGGAATAGCCATCTGTGATAGTGCTCTATGATTATGACGAACTTCGTGCGCACGATGAAAGCCGAGCAGGGTTAACATGCATTGGGGATAATTTCTGAGCAACCAGTGACGTTTGCAGGCCGGTACGTGCTTACGAGCTATCCGAATGCAGCCTATGCATTGAGAACACTAGCTTTAACGTTTGCAGATCAGTCTGTTAACGACGATGTTTAGCGCTGTCAACGATACAGACAAAGCGAGTGTTCTGTCGTAACCAATCAGTGGACAATCACGGCATTTCGTTGACGAAGACTTCATGCCGACCACACTCGAACCCGTTATTCTATCGATTGCATGACTCTCTATGAACGCGGCACAATCAACGCAATCTCTGAGGGCTGGCAGCGGTCCTCCGAGGAAAGTCACCGTCTGCCCCGTCGATTCGGGACCTACTCTGTCGTACCAGTCAGCACTACCGGTCGGATGCCACTGAGATAGACCCGTCCGTCAGCTACGGCGTCAAGTCGCCACCCAGGGCCGGTTACGGACAGAGGGTGTGTCCAGATGACTGCTCCATCCGCCGGATCGATGGCCGCCGCGCCGCTGTATAACACGCCTCCGACCAATGCGAAGCTGTCGAGTGGAATTGTTCCCTCAGCCGGTCGGTCGATCGTCGTGCGCCAGAGCTCGCTCCCATCGGCACGGTCGAGGGCCATGACTGTTCGATCGATGCCATCCACGGTGATATACACCGTCGTCTCATCTGCCGTTCCGATAGTCATATCTGGCGTTGCGGTCTCCGGCGCATAGGCGGTCCGCCAGTGCTCCTCGCCGGTGGTTGCATCGAGGGCGATGAGCGTCACGCCTGGTTCGCCTTCCTCTGCGACGAACAGCGTGCCGTCGGCAACCATTGGGGTGGCCGCAGGCGCAAACCGGACCCTCGGGAGGGCAGTCCACACTGGCTCCCCAGTCGCCAGATCGAGCGCACGGATGCCTGTCGCACTCGGGATGTACACCCGCCCGTCCGCGACAGGGAGTGCTCCAGGGAACATCTCATCGACCTGCGTCCGCCAGCGCTCCGTGCCATCGGTAGCAAACCCAATCACGGTTCGCGTTGCAGAGCCGTCGCTCGCAGCCACACTCGTCACGACGGTGTCCTCAGCGACAGTGACAGTGCTGAACTCGTCGTATGTCACGCCCCCCGGGGTGTCGTGCCGCCAGCGTTGCTTACCCGTGGTCGCATCGACGGCAATGAGCGCACCGTTGTATCGCGATGGACGACCACCGGGGCCGACGAACGCGACGCTCGCATACACCGTCCCATCCACCACGGCGGGGTGACCAACATCGGGCTCTGCGTCACCTTTTGGATAGTCGTGGTCCGGAACGGTTGGCTCAAACCGCCAGCGAGGCTGGCCAGTTGCAGCGTTGACAGCGACGAGGTCTTGACTGCCGACGTAGATGGACTTCCCATCGACTGCTACGCCGTCATAGATGTAATCGGAGACGTCGTCAAATGCGTCGGGCGACACTTCACTGATATCGCCAGTAGGACCGACTCCCCCCTCAACTCGTCCAGAATGGCCCGCATCAGCCCGGTACTGGGGCCAGTTGCTCATTGGCGAGGCTGAGTGTGCCTGTGCCGTCTTGGGGGCTTCATCCGCAGCTCCTGATGAGAGATCAGACAGTAGTCCAATCCCTGCAAGCCCACCGATGCTCGTAAGAACCGATCGGCGACCAATTTCAGACAGTTGCTCTACCATTACTGATAGATAGTGCCGAGTATGTTGTATAGGCTTTCTGGCCACTCTTCTAGCAGTCCTTTCAAGGGAGAGGACCAAACTACGTTCCTCAAAGAACTCCCGGTCGAAATCGAAGCGTGGGACACTGTCCTGAACAGGCACCGTCGATGAGACCGAGCAGATAGAGTTGCTGATCACGGTGCCGACACCGAAGGACCCGGTCGGCCACTCACCGCATTCATTGATGCGTGAGGACGCCTTCAAAGATGTCGGTGATGGTATTGGGAAGGCATTCGGCACTAATGTCTACGACTCTTGCGAAAGCGTACGCGCGCGGCAATGATGTAGACCTGAATCGTGACGACCCCGCTTGGGGCGATAAACAACACGCGATGTCGTTCCTCAACGAGTTGTCGAGTGACCTGCTTGTCGAAGAAGACACCGCTCTCCGGGATTGATCAGCCGGGACTGTTGGATGTAGCATATGTGCTGTCGTGGCGTGACTATCCAGCGTACAGAGCGGATCTGGTGAACGTATTGGCGCTGAGTCCCGGTTCCGAGATCGGCTCAATACTCGTCGGCGCAATCCCCTGGGCGAGAGCAGTATACGTGAGCCACCCCGCTACGAGCGCAGTCAGATAGCTGACCGCTACTGTCTTCGGCGAGTTCTCCGAGTCATGTGGGGAGAAGACGAGAATATAGGCTGCGGGCGAAAGAGCGACAAGGATGCCCCAGAAGCCAGAGGTGATCGCGATTCCGGCGAGTACGGTGAGAAGGACGATGCCGTGACCGCTCGCCCAGATCACTCGTTGATCTATCGCTTGTTTATGAGGGTGGAGTTCCACGATTAAAGAGTGTTGCGTACGAGTATGGAACGGCGTGAACAACTGTGGCGCTACTTCGATTCGAATATCCGAAAACAACGATATCTCCACCTACGAAAAGGACAGATATCCCCGAGCGTCGATATAATGAATCGTCATTAGTGGCCACCGGAGACGAAATGGAGACCGACAATCCGAAGACGATCACGGAGATAAACTGGGTGCAGAGACCAGTCGCTGACTCATCGAATAATACGATGCCTACGGCGCCGATTCCCGTCCAGACAGCATACGCGGTCCCGATCGGTAGATCCTGGACTGCTCTCGCGAGCAGAACTTACTAATGATGAGCGCAGCGACTGTCACCGTCGTCGGAATCGGTTTCGAGAGCCTGGCCACGTCCAGGCGTTCGAGAACCTCAATCACTCGATTGACGAGATCGAGGATGGATATCCGACGTAGCATCCTGATCCGCTCTCTTTTCGCGCGATGGTCCTCGCGTTCATCTTTATGGAGATCACGGACGATTCGTACGCCGAGTTCGCACGAGGACTCATCCGGCAACCGGAAGTGGCCACGATCTCGGGTTTAGCCGAGTGCCATGAGACGTGCGAGGAGACTCCCTTCTTGCCGAGTCCCTAATTAAACCAGCGCTATCACTACTTTAGTTACCGCTATCCTGCCAGCCCAAGGTGGGCAACTATGGATTCGTCTCTAATGCTAGAAGCCGACCGTCCGTACGACTGTGATTTATTTTCTTCTGATTAATTCTATGATGTTAAAATAGACACAATCTACACATTTTTGTCGAAAGGGTGACTATGCCAACGACGATCGCCTCCAATCAGACTGTGTTTAAAACAATAGCAGATAACTCCGATTTTTACTGGCCACACTACCGTGATCCAGAGACCGAGCTCACGAGTAGCGACCTCGAAGCGTTCGAACACGACGTTCACCGACTTGCTTGCGAGTGGTTCAAACACGACGCCCATGATGACGTAGAAGCATTCATCAGTTGGTGTCCGCTGTACCACCTCGATTTTAGTCCGCATGACGCACACCCATCGTGGCACGCGAAGACGAAGCCGGCAGTCCCAATGATTCGTGCACTGATGGTGATGGAGCTACACGACTGGGAGCACGAGACAGCTCTTATAGGGTATCTCGCCAATCACCCTGACCTGGTCGACGCACTCGGTT
Organism: Halocatena salina; assembly: GCF_023115355.1. Lineage (NCBI taxonomy): Archaea > Methanobacteriati > Methanobacteriota > Halobacteria > Halobacteriales > Natronomonadaceae > Halocatena > Halocatena salina. The sequence goes on along the minus strand of NZ_CP096021.1, from coordinate 144,194 downwards.
TTGAAACGACACCTGACCAGTCGACGATTTGGCGGGCTCGCCACGAGCGATTTAGCGACGAGTTGCTCCGCTCGATCGAGGAGTGTGTGACCTCACTCTGTCTACTTGCGACAGAGAACGGTGTGTCCGTTCCGGTGAGCAACTCCAGTTCGCTTAAGACCGATCTCCCACCGTTGGAGGAATCAGACGATGGTCCCACCCAACGAGAGATCCTTCGGCGAGCAGACGAACTCACAGCGGAGGCTCAGCGTCGTATTTTTCCAGCGTTTTCGCTTGACCATACGGAACAAGCGTCGATTCCGGAGGATGCGTTCTGGGAGTTACAGACGTACCTTGGACTGGGCGAGAACCTGTGTGCAAACGAGGGAGCCCGGAGTTTTCTCACCGAATCGACGCGCAAGCAGACCCCACTCGGCCACAATCATCGTCATCATATCCGCCAATTTTCGATTGAATCGATTCGGGAAATGTACCATGAGGCGATGCAGCGGCTTTTGGCTGAAACAACGAGTCGGTCACACTTTCTTGGAGCTGCATCCGTCGCGATCGATACGACGGAGGGGAGTCCGTTTACTGGCGATCGGACGGGCCACGAGGACGAAATCCTCGAGACAAAGGAGGATAATAACGAGTACGCGTATCAGTGGGCCTCGATTCAGACAGTTGGCCGTGGGCCACGGATCATGCTTGACGCTCGGCCAGTCCGGAGAGGCGATACGCTCGTTGAAATCGTCACAGACCTGCTTGATTCAGCCGAAGATCTGATTCAGATCGAGCGGGTGCTGATGGACCGAGAATTCGACAGCCAGCACGTCTTAGAGAGGATCGTCGAGCGTGGTTACGAGTACCTTGTCCCGAAGCGCAAGCAGACGAGCGAGAAAGCCGTTGCAAGCCGAATGGAAAAACACGGGGTGGAGACGGCGATCAACGAGCGTATGCTTCACCTTGGAAAGAACGAGTGGCACCAGACCCATCTGCTATATCTCCCCAAGCGAGAATTTTCAGGCCAGATTGAGGAGGGTCACGAACGATACGTTGTGTTCATGTCGTCAGAACCGGTGACGGGAACGGTTGAAGGTCGAGTTAGCTTCTATAGTGACCGTTGGGAGATCGAGATCGGCTACAAGCATGTTAAGCGGTTCATGGCGAAGACGACCTCAAAGGACTTCGTGCTCCGATTTTTCTACTTTGCGTTCGCCTGCTTGCTATACTCGCTCTGGCGGCTAATCGACCATCTGGTACAGGTGTTCTTCACGGACACCTACGGCGATGATCCATGGGTGACGATGCACGATGTGCTGACGTCGCTGAAGAAGCGAACCGGGATTGGGTAGCTACGTTGTTCACTCCATATTCGCGCGCTCAAAGAGCTACAGGTCTATCTCTTGAAATCAGAAATATTACTATTGTAGAATAATAGGGCCAATCCCTGAGTGAACCACTACTAAATTGGCCATAATTGCGAAGAGATTACGCATTGATTGGGAAAATAAGACGGCGATTCTCAACTAATGAAAATCAATCCGAGGAGTGAGATGTTCGCCGTCGACGAGGTGAGAGCAGGGGCTTCGGCTTTAGTCAACAATCGGTGGAGCAAGGGCATCTTGTTGACTAGAGCTCCGAACCCGTTGAACCGACCTGTGCTCCGTGCCGATCGGGGCGCGTCCCTAGTGTGTCTCAGAAACTCACCCTTCTGAGACATTATTAAACCACCGCATACGATATAACCAATCGAGTAATATGATAGTGGAGGACTGTTTGATTCACTCACCAATAGCCAGGAATAACCCCCTCTCGTTTCCACTCTAATCGCCGTTTCATTCATCGATTCGTGGGCGTAACGTTCACTTTCACTTTGGTCTAAGAACCGTTATTGTACCTCGCGACGATCCTCTTGTATGAACGAGTCTCCGTATGACGTGCCACACCAAGGGTGCGGTCGTAGCTCTCGGAGCGGGAGGTGACGAGATGGTATCAAGAAGTAAAATCAGGCGCGAAATGCGACGAGCACAGCGCAAGGCAGAGCGACAAATGAAACGCGAACTCCGTAAGGCTCAGCGCAAGGCCGAACACGATGTCAAGCGTGAAATGCGTAAGGCCGAGTGAGAGGCCGAACAGGAACTGCGTAAGCTCCGCCGACGGCTGTAGTGGTGTACAGCTGTCCTGATGTATCGACTTCCAACTGCTCTTGATCCTCCCTTCTATCTTGCAACACAGGTCGTTGTAAAGATAGTTTACACTCCGGAAGAACTGGCCGCCATACTGAGTGACTGATGTTACTCGATTATGTTGTACTCGTGGTTCACCCCCTGTCAGCAGGGATTGACTGCTGCCAGTCTGTTAGTAGCCCCGCGCGATTTAATGCAGAACACCCCTGTCAGCGAGATGGTAGCACAATACCACCAGCGGAAACATCGGAAACGGTGAGTGTTGGGTACAGCCAAAGGGACGCTTTCCGAGGTTTCTCACCGACGACAGATTTCACTCGAAATCAGGTGTGTCCCGCGCCGGTCACGCTGAAACCCGTTACCTGTTACATCCTCTGTGCGCGCCTCTTTCTGGACTGCATACCGCGACCGAAACTCCCTTGTACTACAAAGAATTACAATGAAGTACAATGCCAGTCCATCTTGATACGCACACGCCCGAGGCGGATCTTACGCCGGGAACCACGAAATCCGACATCGTGGCGTTTCTCTACGACAATCCCGAGTATGGGTACAAACCCATCGAAATCAGGAATCACCTTGACATCCCACACGGGACCGCGACGACGACCCTCAAACGTCTTCACGAAGAGGGCTATATCGGTAAGACCGACGACAGCTACTACCACGCCCTCGACAACCGCGAAGACCTCCGCCGCTACGTCGCCTCTCTCGACCAGCTCCAGCGGATGTTCAACCGGCCAACCGACGAGACCGACATGGGAGACGCACCCGCCGAGGACATCGACATCGCTGCGGTCGAGGACGAGCTTGACGCACTAGAAAACGAGATACAGGATGAGTGACTATCCTGTCGGGGCCGTCATGTGGGCAGTTGACCCAACTAAAGCACACGACAACCGCCCTGTCATCGTTCTCTCCCACGAATCACGTCCGTTCGGGTCGGTCGAGTGTACCGTGATGTGCCTCGGCACGGGTGCGAACGACTATGACCACTACGCGCCTGAGCTGACCGACGATCATCTCTCGGAGATCTCGTTCAGCACCCGAACATTCCTGATGCCGTGGGCGCTTTACACCATTCCGCCGGGGACGCTGCTAACGGAGAAAGCACACGGTGAACTCACTGAGACGGGCGAACGACTCGTCAAAAAGTCACTCCTCATGCTGTTTGAAGTGTGATCAACAGTACTCACCACAGTTACCTCACAAATTTGGATCGATTCGATTTCGTGGGGTAACCGGGGGGTTCGCGGGCAGTGTGAGTGTGCGGAAGGAATTTCTTCTACACATACCGTGCAAAAGCTCTATTCTTTATAAAACAGCCAGGGGTATGCAATAGTATGGCTACTGGAGCGATCTATGCCCGCGTGAGTACCGACGAAGCCGATGATCTCCAAGACTCATATGGCTGGATTGAGGATCAGGAGATCTCCATCTACATCGTCGACGATATGATCGACGCGATCAAGACCTGATGAGAGGACACAAATAAGACGGCTTACTCCCGGTTATCGATCTGTCTCTGTTGTTGTTCTATCGATCCCCAACGAAGACTGTCCCTGCTGCCTTTTGATTACAAGGCCTAGATGCTTGGGAGAAGACGCCGAAGACAACAGTATGCCACAGTTCAGTGTGACCGCTCAGAGTGAGAATCCGACGAAAACAAGCGTCGAGGCGCGTGAGTTCGAGATGACGGTTGACGAACCCGAGAACGCGGGCGGGACGAATGAGGGACCAAATCCCCTCGAATACCTGATTAGCGGACAAGCAGGCTGTCTCAACGCGACCGGCCATCAGGTCGCGGATGATATGGGCCTCGACCTCGATGGAATTGAAATTGACATTACAGGCGAGTTCGATCCGGCGAAATTCATGGGGGAAGCGACTGATGAACGGGCCGGGTTTCAGGATGTCACAGTCACAATCGAAGCGGACACCGATGCAGATGACGAGACCCTCCAACAATGGGCCGAGCAGACCGAAGATCGGTGTCCAGTCACCGATAATATGCAGCACTCAACGCCCATGGATGTGTCAGTAACGAGACTGTGATCGCTACTCATGAGTAATTCATCAGCGCTCTTGGGTAGACCATTGTTGGTGGAGAGCCCTCCAGTGATTTTGCTGTCGAGACGAGTCGGTCGAGGGAAGAGAAGAACGTAGTTGTCGCTGGCTGAATTCGTGGTTTTACTGACCTGGCACAGACTACGTGATCGCCACCAACAATCTCCTTCATAAGAGCGTTGCGTGAATGTCTATGAGAAACACGAATTAATCGGCTGTGTACCGCTCGCGGTTGTCCGCGATCTTCCGTACAGTCGATCGGGAAATTCCGAGTGAACATGCTAACTTGCGCTTGCTCGCGCCTTTATCGAGTTCATCGAGCGCCACGACCGCTTTCTCGTAGTCGTCGTTCGGTGTGAGATACCCTTCGGACCCAACGTCGAAGCCGAACGGTGGACGACCGTGCCATTTGCCCTGCTCTTGCGCCGCAGCGATCCCTTCCCGGACGTTCTCGCGTTTGATCTCGGCTTCGAGTTCCGCAAACGTCGCAGCGACAGTCAGAAACGCGCGCGTGTAGGGATCGGAGTCGTTCGGATCAAGATCGATCCCCATATCCAGGATGTGCAGCCCAACGCTGTTCTCGTCCACAATGCGCTCGACAGTAGCGCTGAAATCCCGTACCGACCGGGAGATCCGAGAGACCTCCGACGCGATCACCTGCCGGATCTCGCCGTTCTCGATGTCGTTCATAAGATCCCGGTATCCGTCACGGTCGGTATTCGTCCCAGTCTGTTTGTCGAGATATAATTCGATCTCGGCTGGCTCGACACCGAGGCGATCGGTCGCGTACTCGCTGGTGATCTGCCGCTGACGGCTGAGGTCCTGGTCAGCCGTCGATACCCGACAATAGAGTGCAGTTGTTTCGCTCATTCGTTCCACTTTGTACCACCCCCGTCATTAACTTAAAGACATCCCACTTCTCACCAGTCTGGCGAAAAACTATTCCTTCTCGCCATGTCAGAAATTCACATAATAGCCGATGACGGAAGGGACATGACGTAACCTCACTCTGGACAGCAGTCTAACATGGGAAGGACAACAGTGTTGTTCATCGTGAGAGTTAGCTCCGAGGCTGATCAACGGGGTGGGCAATAGCTTGTCGTTTGAGCATTTTGAGGGGAACTGCTCAGAGAGGGCGTCAGTCGGAGGGCATCAGGTCCATCAGCATATATCACGGTAAAAATTGCACGCTGTTGAGCCGACAGCTGGTGAACGACGAGTAGTTGTGATCAGGGGATGATATCAGAAAACAATTCACCAACTGATAGATATCGACTATATATTCGAGTAAGCCAAATACAGCTACTAGGTATTATGCAAATCAAACCAATCTACAACATAATTGATAACTGGGTGCGGAACCTCTCATCGCTTCAGTACGCGCTTTTGGCGTGGGGCGCTGCATTCAGCGTCGGTGTTCCCACCGGCCTCATGTTCCCGGGAAACACCTTCCTCAACGCAGCACTGACCGCTGCAGGGAGTGCGACTGGGGTCGCGCTTGTCTTTTACTTCGCGGAGAGGCCAGATGGGTGATACCGCTGACATCACTGTTCTCAATACGGTTGTCGATCCACAGTGTACGTCGCATGTCCACTTCGTCCAATGAGCTCACCGGGACTGAACTGCAGGGGAAGACGAAGCGGACCTTCTCTAAGATAGTTATAGACGAATCCTTATAGAATAAAGACATACACCGTCTACACAATCACGGCATGTAATACCATACAATCAACAATTTTTAATACTATTATTACCAAAACAAATCAATGAAGTAAAATGGGGCAGAAAATGTCGACGCCACCTGATTCGATAGAGATGACCAGTGCTGATTCGGATAATTCGAAAGCAGCTGAAGCAGTCGATTTCTACGTGTTGAAACGAGCTGTGGTCAGGCGGGCTAGCTCAGTTCTTGGTCACAAACGCGATTCAACTACTAGTTGACATCATCTGCTGGATTCGGTGACGGCGCTGCTGAACAAGTGACGTTCGAAGTTCTTCATCCGTGTCCTGATGAGTAGCTCTGAAATTCCCCGTTTTCCAGAGAATGGAGAGGAGTTGATAGAGTTTACGTCGTTTTTGATACGCATCAGTCAGCTGAAACCGTCCGTAGCTGTCGTAGAGAGCGGTTCGTAACTGGGACTGTGTCTCCGTTGGAAATTCATACACATCGATGAACAGAAATTCGAGGCGCGCAAGCTGGTACTCGGGGGGAGCGGCTAGAACGTCTTCCCAATCGATGATCGCTGTCACAGATTCCATTGCGTCGTCAACAAGGAGGTTCGCCGGGCGGAAATCATCGTGAACCAACACTGCCTGTGAAGTCTCAGGAAGGTACTGTCGGTGCGTCGCATACCACGACTTCAATTCAGGAACAAGATCGGCAAAGCGTGTCTCCCGAAGTCGTTCGAGACAGGTGGTCCATTGAGTGTCACACCACTCTGTCCATTGATATTCATCGACTGGCTTGAGGGTATCGTCAACGACTCGGAGTGGCCCACACGTGCTGAACGGAAACGACTCGTGGACGACAGTCAGGGTTGTCCCGATCTCAGCCATGAGACGTTTCTGTTTGTCAAGGGCGAGATCGTGAAACTGCCCATGCAGACTATCACCCGTGGACTTCTCCATGACGAAATACGGCGGTAACTTAGACGGGGATAAATCAACTGCGAGAACTTCTGGAACTAGAATCGACGTTCGCTCAGCAACTACGGTCAGCACGTGGGACTCAACAGCAAGAGCGTCAACTGCAAGGTCGTTAGATGAAGCGGCGTCAAAGTATTTTAGCACATGCGGAGAATTTCGTTTACAGAATTTGACAACGAATCCCTCACTATCGGTGTCGTCATCGATGATATGTACAGTTCCCTTGCCACCTAACCCGGATGAGGATGGATCATCATGATCAAATCGTTGGTGGAGATAAGAGCTGAAATCTGTTGGAATAGTCATTGTCAACTCTATAAAATTACTAACTTCCCAGTACCATAGTAGCTGTCATCAGATGCTGAACAACTCCACATAAACTTCATACGGTTTGAATTAATTAAGAAGAATAAGATGTCAGGATTGGCAGCTGTTTATGAAGATCACTCAGATTCTCTGGCACAGCATGTGTTTGAAGAAATGTTGGAACGGATCTCATACCGGGCTACCGATGGGGAAGGAGTATTGCGACGTGATACAATTCTCATCGGTCATCAGCATCTGTATACGACACCAGAAGAGCGTGAAGAGGATCAACCACTCATTGATGACGGTGTCGCTGTGGCGCTCGATGGGCGGATCGATAATCGAACCGACCTACTGGCAATGCTATCAATAGAGAAAGAGGGGCTAACTGACACTGAGATATTTCTACAATTGTATATTAAATACGGTGTTGAATGTTTCTCGAAGATTATTGGGCCGTTTGCTATCTGTATCTGGGATAAAAAAGAGAATAGAGTGGTACTCGCTCGGGATAAAACGGGGATTCGCCATCTATTCTATGCCCGAACAGATCACGGTGCCGTTATCTGTTCGGATATGCATCCGCTTACAGTCCATCCTGACGTGCGTGCAGCAGTCAATTCCGATGTTGCATTGAGTTATCTTCTGCAGCGTCAGATCCCAGGTAAGACGTTCTACACGGATATTCAAGCCGTGTTGCCGGGCGAGTACGTCAGTATCTCCTCAGACAACATCAGTACTCATCGATATTGGGAGTTAGAGCACCACGAGCACAGACTCCACACTACTGATTCGTTGGAGGAGATGTTGTATGAGTTAATTCATGAAGCAATCAAATGTCGGCTCCGTGGAGTGAATCCGTCCGGTGTAATGCTCAGTGGAGGCGTCGATTCGACAACTGTTGCTGGTATTGCCACAACGATGTGTGACGATCTCCGTGGATACTCCGTGGTGTTCGATGAGTATCCGGCAGGAATCGGGTTCGAGAACCCGTCTGTAGCGACAGAGGAAACAGAACGGATTCACAAAGCCGCCCAGACCTTCGGGATCGACACTGTGGAAATAACAGGAAACAGGATCTGTCCATTTAGTAATGAAGAGGTCCATGAGTTCACGTTTGCAGATAACCCCTGTCACACGACGACACAGGCCGTTAACAATGTCATGTTTCAACGAGCTGCTGCTGATTCGTGTCGAATACTTCTCACCGGTCACGATGCCGAATATTTACGGGGAACGTATCTTCGAATCGCAGATTTACTGCGCCGAGGCTCCATCCGCAAGTTGATCAAGGAGATAGTCAGTGATGACGCTGCTGTCACAACAAATCTATTGAATTTGGGGTGTTATCCACTCATCGCAGATTGTCTTGATGCGACCTACAGTCCAGCCTTCCCGGATCAGACACCGATTCCCAAAATAATCGGTGACGAGTATAACCTATTCAGGGAGCTTCGTCCGCCGACTACTCATCGATTCAGCTTTGAAACCCTCAAGAACACACGGTTTGCAGAGTTATTCGACACAGATATCAATCGATATGCGAAATATGCAGCACGACGAGTCGCACTGAAGAACGGAGTGGAACTTCGATACCCATTTTCTGATGCTCGAATCGTCGAATTCATTGTCGCTGTCCCCGCCGGAGAACTGCTACAAGGGGGGGGAGCCGTACCATTTATACAATCGAGTACTTGAGACCGTTCTTCCGCCGACAATCCTCTCACAGCAACCATCCGAATCAACGATCTCGTTTGGGCCAATGAGGCATGAGGGATTGCTCTACGACGAGGATACCATCCGAGCTGTGATGAATGACCTACAAGCAAAAGCGCATCTTCCCATTGATCAGAACGCAGTAACGAAGACGATCGAACAGATCTACTCCCAACTCAGCGATGAAGATATGGTCGGGTATGATGTTGAGGCTCCGAGCGTTTGGCCGCTGATTCAACTAGAACATTGGCTGCGATCACGGGAAACCACCATTTCGACTGGCCGATGAGGACGGTAACTACTGGGTGCCCGATCAAGGGAGCGATGAGTTCTCGACAGCGGTCGACTGCATCCAGTTCGGGGAAAACGGACGCTCATGGCGTGAGATCTCCACAAAGACCGACCATAAGCACAGATACCGTGCGACGCATCTATGGACGATGAGAGCACCATTTTCCACACCCTTCGTATGTCGATGATTGTTGGTGTGATGGGGCGGTCAGGCATCTGGGAACGCCTTAGTCAGTCGTTCCTCGATTACTGTATCCGATGAAAGGTTCGTCCATCTGTCCATTGAATTTTCCAACTCCTGCCAGTTGACGCCCTGGTAATCAGCTTGGCACTCAGCTCAACCTAGAATAGATGGCGATTCACCACTTTGAGCAGCCCTAGAGAGCACGCAGGTATCGATCGGTGTGAATACTCGATGTCCAGACTGTGTAGAGGTATATGTTCTTATACATAAAACTTGGGATATTCTCTAATAACGTTAGCGATCAGTTGAGAAAGTCGCCTAAGAAAAACAATCGGTTCTTTATTCGTCACCGCTCCGTGTCGACAGGGTAGGATGTGGACAATAAATTTGTATAAAAAGTACTAAAACGATTCTATAATGGAATTCATCAATGAACGAGATAATTGGGCTCGTGCTGTGGGTGGAAGTCCAGGTAGCGCACCACGAATTCATTCGCTCTGCTTGCCCATCTGCGATACTCGTTGATATTGTCGCTTCGACTCTGTTAGGTTCTGCTGTAACACCGCATCTCGGGGAGGATGACGTTCTTTATCGCCGGCTTCAATCCCACTAGGGTTCTGCTGTAACGGCGCGCTTTTGATCCGTTGGGGAACTCGGTACGCTTCAATCCCACTAGGGTTCTGCTGTAACCATACTCAATTGGTGGTAGCTGAGCCTTGTGTATATCGATCTTATTGCCCTCTGTCCGTCGACCTCCAGTAGGGCAGTATCCCCTGGGGGGTCGATGGATAGAGCTATGAATATGGGAATGATCTGCAAACTCGATTATGCCGAAGTTTCGTGAGGAAGCCCACAATATAGCATCTATCCCATATCAGAGAAGGAATCGAGATCTAGTCCCCGTATGGTGTGTTTCGATCTGGCGGTATGACCGCAACGTGCCGACTGCACCAGTCCACTCTCTTCCAGAAACGTCGTTCAATCACATGAAACAGACCGTGCGACCGTCGACCGTGGTAGCGGACACGTTTTGGACAGGGAGTGGCTCGGCAGCCGGCGAGTATCCATACGAGAGAAAGCCAGTCGTCCGTCGATGGGCCCCGTCCTGCTCCATATAGGCTGGGGTTCGTTCCATCGCATACGACGTGTTCGGTCGCGGGGTCAGCTTTGATTCCGGGACGATCGAGTCGATCCGCTCAACGTCCGTCACCTGGTGAACGTCGAATTCGGCGGTAGCCGTCTCACTGTCGGGGCTACCACATTCGACGGTCGCGAGACATTCTGTCTTTCCCAGCGCGGGTGTATACACGGTCGTGCCAGTTTCGAGGGCCGTCTTGAGGTTCTCGTACGTCTCCGTATCCTCAAGGATGACGTCAACCCGATAGGCTGGATCCAGCAGGTATTCGAACGTCCGCCGCTTGCGTTCCTCCTCAATCACTGCGGGATCGATGACGACTTTGCCGCTTACGTGCTCGGCTTGCTTGATATCCCCTTTTTCTGTCGGCAGCGTCAACATCGGGATCTGCATCGTCCGGACTGGTTCCAGCGGTTCGATGGCGATCGCCGAGGTGTCAGGGGCAAACAGGTGATAGTACGAATCGCGGGGCTTGCCCAGAATCGCCCCAATGAGGCCTGCAACAGTCGTCCGGGGGATCACGCTGTAGGTCTGTTTGTCAGTCGTCGTGTCGATGCGCCGGAAATGTGCCCACTGACCGCTCACGGTGAACGAAAGACACTGCCTACCAACGGGATTGAGCGACGTGTGTGTCATAGATTCCTGTGTGTGGTGGGTCGTCCTCACTCGCTAGTTCCGTAAACGTCAATCTCCGTGACGGCATCCTCGCCAACAGCCGCCTTCAACTCCATGATGAGTGTGTCCGGCCCTGTGACCTCGCCATCCACGGCGACCTTGATATGACGATCAGCCTTCACATACACCGTCTCGATGTGGGCGGCGTCGTTGGCTAGTTCCGTAAGAAACCCGTCGACGTTCAATACGGCATCTGTGATATTGCGTAATTCCGTATCAGTCTTTGAAGCCGTCTCGTCCAATCTGATGCCATCATCGAGTCGCCCGTTGTGATATTCATCGGTGCCATATTCGACCCGAAGATAGAGCCGGGGGTGATGCCCGGCTTTCGATCGAGTGAGCGTCTGATTTTTGAGTGCACGCCACATCAGTGAATCAAGTCGTTCGACATCAGTAGAACTGAGGTTGGTTGTCTCCGCGGCAACCTCGTTGACGATCCCGTGAAAGCGAATAAACGCATATTCGAGCCGGTTGTCCGACGCGAACGTTCCCTGCTGATCGCCCTCGCTGGAGGCAACGACAGTCGAGAGCTGCTTCGATTCGGTTTTTGTTGCGACTGTGTGGAGGCTGCGGGCATGTTCAAACTGTACCGGACCGATGAACTGGCCAGGAAATCCCTCGCCGAGGGCCTTTTGAAAGTTCTCTGAGAACGAGCATGTGGCCCCAAAGTAGCGAACGTCAGTCGCGTTTGTGAGAAACGCATCGGTCACCGTCTCACCATCCATCTCGTCAACCTCGTCCTCGTCGAGTCCGGTGACGTGTTGGAACAGTTCGTCCCGCGTCGGAACATTGTCATAGGGAGCTTTCGAAGGATTGCGGACATAGATACCCTCATCGTCGTCATCAAGCTGATCTCGCAAATAGCGTTTGAGACGGACATCGGTGACGACCGCTTGGCCCGTTGTTTCGTCGATGCGGGGCTTGTTATTGGCTGAAAGTGGATTGCCGTTCGGATTGCAATCTTCTGCATCGTACAGAAAGATGATTTCGGATCGGTTCGAAACGGAAGTAGTATCTGTCTCTGACATTGGTCTGTATAGTGATGTGTAATTGTCGTGTTATTCAGTCGGTGTAGCAGCCTCATCCTCAGTGAACTCGTCCGTGTCGGCGACACCATAGCCAATACCCAATCCATAGAGCCACTGCAGCTCGTTTTGTGTGAAGGTCCAGGTTTCGGGATCTGCATCCAGCATCAGGGCTGGGAGCGGATCGATATATCGCGCATTCATCCGCATACTTCGGTTGTCTGCTTGGATATATGTCGTGTTCATCTGCAGGACTTCTTTAGTCACCTCCTTGATACTCTGTTTGGTGAGATAGTCGATCGGATACCGACGGACCAGCGTTGATGAGATGTTCTTGTTTCGCTGATAGCTACTGAGACGGCCGACGAGGCCGCCGAGCAAGAACACAGCCTGTCGCTCGGGACTCTCCCTGATGACCTCGTGCTGTTCAATAAACTGTTCGAGTCGTTCGTCACGCGATTCGGGTGTCGCGTCTGCTGTAGAGTCTGTACTCATATGCGTCGTGAGAAGTGTGGTATCTGCCGCTGTGGGCGTCGATTCGAGGGCGTCGATGTCCGTCAATGCACGCAACTGTGCGTACTGTTTCAGGATGCTTACGTGGGGGAATGCAACTCCACGATACTCCTCGTCCACCATCCGCCGCTGATCCTGCACCAGCTTGTGGACGTATCCTTCTAGCAATTTGTCTGGTGCAATACGCTCTTCCGTCAGGAATCGCCGAAGTCGTTGCAACCGGGTATCATCGATGTCACCCGCCTTTGGTGTCTCTGTGGCCGCTCGACTAGTGCGTGTCGGCTCGGTCGTTTGGACGAAATATGTCCCGAACAGGATCGACCGATGGAGCGACGCTTCCGGATTGAGCAAAGCATCGTCATGTGACGTGATCGTATTGAAGATTCCTGGAGACATGAACGGCGCCGCCCCAACGATCTGATTGTGTGTATTCTGCAACGCGGCGGGTCGATAGAGGTCTGCATCTAGTGTCTCGAAGAAGATGCGATCGGGATTCCCGGTCACGACGAAGACCGTTGCGAAGCGAACAGCATCCCAGGCCCTCGTCTCCTGTGCGGTGTCGACATCCCCGAACAGTCGGTCCGACTCGTTTTCAGCGCGCTGTGCGGCCATCGCTGACTGGTGGTACAGTTGTTCGATGGTTTCCTCGAACGCTTGGCCGTCCGCCTCGCGGAGAGGAGTAAAGACCGTCTCGAAGAACCACTCGACATCCGCTGGTGAGAGGGTTTCGGGCGGATGTGCCAGATAGGGGAGCACGTAGAACCGGCGACTCTGTCCCATCGGGCGATAGAAATCGTCAAGAACGCTATCTGCCGTTGCGATCGCCAGTGCGCTGTCGATTGAGAGCGGGCGGGTGCGCCAACTTTCAGTCCCCGAAGGAGAGAGGTTCGGGAAGTGCTCACGTTGTTTTTTCCCGTAGGCACCAAACAGGCCAGATGAGCCGCCTGTGACAGTCCCGTCAGTGTTGGTAAGAAACCCGACACCGTCCCCGGTCCCGTCATCAACACTGATGCTTGTCAGGCGGTCAGCCTTCTGTTCAAACATCACCTCGTTTAATACCGGAATCTCGCCGGGGTACCGTTCGGTCTCCTCATTAGGAAGTCGCACACGAATGGTGATGAGTGCCTCGTACTCTGTATCCTCATTTCCACCTGCAGCGTCGATGAACGCGGTACTGAGACGGTCCATCTCTGTCTTGTCCTTGCCAATCTCGATGAGTGCTTTCAGAATCCAGCGATCCCCGATCGTTTCATCGGCAAGGACACGCTGGGCAGCGTCGCTGGTTGCCCAGTTGGTAAACCGATCACAGACGTTATTCGTTCCCCACGCATCCTCGCGGCGTCCAGCCAGATGGTGAGCATCCGCGCTCTTGTGGGTGGTAATCGAGTAATCGGTCATGCTACTCGTCTTGTTCGTCGGATACGAGTGCCCCACTCGATACCGGAGGTCAGACGCCATTGTCTCGATCGTGACGGGCTGCTCTGTGTCGAGATGGGGCTGCTCGGGATCGGTGAGATCAACCGTGACGACGATGAGGCTGTCTGGTTCCCCGAATAGTTCCCGTTTTGCCGTCGGTGTCATCGCCATCATGTGCTCGGGGTCGATCTGGAGCTCTCCGTCTGCGGCCATGACTGACTCATACCAGTCCAACAGGGCGTACTGCATACCGACGTCGTACATCGTTGCTGGCCGCCGTTGTGGCAGTTGGGCGAGAAACTGTGCTTCCGGCGACTGGGCGTGCCCGTGATCCTCGTTGTCTGTGGACGTGGCGGCTGTGCGATCAGTGGGCATCGGCTTGCCTCCGGTTGAGGAACCCGAATCCGAGCCCATTGCGACCGCCAATACCTGTGTCGAGTGCGAGATTGAGATGGCGTCGATGATCGTCATCGCGTACGCAATACTCGAAGCGCCATTTACTCAGCACAAGGTCAATCTCGACATCGGTTGTCACTGTCACCGGAAGCGAGTATGTTTTGAGCAGCTCATAGTCGGTGAACAGGTGCCCCTCAACATCGGTCGGTCCCGGGAGATAGTCCGGCAGAAAGCGCTCATGTTTGTACTGGAGGTTATCAGCAATGGCCTGTCGGAACGGCTGAATCGCGTGTTTTGGCCGCCAATACGTGGGTGCGTCGTGGTCGTCCTCGATCCCAAACTCCTCGCGGTGGGCGTCAAAGAGACGAACGACAACTCCAGTTGCTGTTTCGAGGGTCCCCTTGGTCGTCGGTTCGCCGACGTCGATATCAAGCACCCGCAGATCCTTGATCTCGAATGGCCGATCGCCGATATTGAATGCAGGGTTGTCCTTGAAATCTTCGGCGATGGCTGTGAGGAGTTCCTCGCGGGGGGAGGCGATCAACACCTGCCGTTCATCATCGGCAGCCATTGCTCCCCACGGGAAGATATTCGAATAGACGAATCCTATCGGTTCACCATTGCCGTGTTCTTCGTCGAAGGGGGTTCCCCGGAGTGCCTGCCAGATCCGGCCTCGAAGTTTGTGGTGGTACGTCGGATCGGGGGCAGCGTCTGCTTTGGCAACCAAGTCAACGAGCAGGCGCATTCTTATCGGTCACCTCTCCGTAACAGGCTACTCGTATCACTCAGCATCGCTGCCACTCCTTAGCGTGACAGTCGCCTGTTCGATCGGGTGCTTGGAAATGACCCAATCGTGGGTCAGCTGAAAGAGCCCCTATCAGTGGCGTCCTACAAATATCTTCAATCCAATCTAGGTCTGCTGTCCGATGTAGGACTGTCGTAGGGTGTCTCCTACTATCGGTGGAACCTACCAAAAAGCTCCGCTTTCGCTGTGAAACGCTGAGATGTGACCATTTTGGGACCGCTCTTCCTAGACCATGTTGGTTTCGTAGTTGCATCGTGCTGGGTGCGTTCATAGGTATTTCATATCCATTTGATGTACGCATCAAGAACAGGTCGGGAGTGTAGCATAAGCTTTGTGGCTCTGGCTTCCTACAAATAGAAATTACTTGTATCGTTGGTAGTGTCATCTTCACACAGCTCAGTGAACTACTGTGATAGACGACACATTCATGCCTTCCGAAGCAGCCGTAACGATATACCAGCAACGAGGCGATCCCTCATAATGACAACATATACCACGAACGCAGAGATTATTGCCCGCCCTGACCAGCCACTCTCCGAGCATCTTGCTGGCGTTAAAGAGAATGTTGATACGCTCCTCTCTACCACCGCACTTGGCGATGACGCGGCTTTTCGCGTGACTGCACGCACAATCGCTTATCTCCACGATATTGGAAAACTAACCCAGTACTTCCAACAATACATTCACGAAGATGATTCGAGAGAACCGCAGGATCGGTATCGGTATCATAGCCTCAGTAGTGCATTTGTGACGGTGCATGCGCTCTACTGTCTGGATACACATCCTGACTACCCGGCGATCTCCGGTAACCTCCGAACCGCCGCCTTCTATGCGGTCGCAAAACACCACCTGACGATTCCGAATTACGAGGACGATCACTTAGGAGAGGTTGATCCGAATGGAGTCAGTGGGTATCGCTCCCAGCGATTTGATCGCGTTCGCACACAGCTGATGAATATCGAGACACATACCGCATCCCTTGCCACTGAACTCCTAACGGAGGCTACCGATGGTCTCCTCACCTGGTCGGACATCCCATCCAACTGTCCTGAACAGTATTCCGATCTCTTGGTGACAAGCAACACTAGTCCGAGCGATGACTTCTATACGACTGTACTCAATCTCTGGTCACTCCTCACGTGTGCGGACAAACTAAATGCGTCTGGGATGACCGCCCCAAGCGGATCACCTGTCGCATTCGACCCTAGTGCCATTCAGGAACAGATCGACTCGTTTCCGGACCGCAGTGGGATTCAGGGCCAGCTTAACGATCTTCGCGATCAGGCGCGGATGACGGCTCGGGAGCGCCTCTTGAAGCAGTATCGAGCTGGTGAAGACGTCTGTACACTTACTCTCCCGACTGGCTTCGGAAAGACATTCACGGGACTTGAGGCTGCCCTCACACTCGCCGAAGAGAAAGATGGGCGCGTCATCTACGCCCTTCCATACACATCTGTGATCGATCAGGTTGACAATGACATTCAGACCGTCTTCAATGTGCAGAGTGGATCTCCCCAGTACACTATCCATCACCATCTTAAGCAACTCCAGACACGTACTGATGCTATCGAAATCAAAGACCATCCGAATACGGGTGACGAGGTACTCTACGGCGAAACATGGTTGGCCTCGCTCGTCCTGACTACATTCGTTCAGTTGTTTGAGTCTGTTGCTGGCCCAGCAAACACCCAATCGATCAAATTACCAGCCTTGCAAGACAGCATCATCGTCCTTGATGAACCCCAAGCGCTCTCGATGGAGTGGTGGCATCTTATCAGCCGCCTCATCTCGATCGTCGTCGAGCAGTACAACGCGACAGTCATATTCATGACCGCGACACAACCACGGATCATCGATCAGATTAGCGACGATCTCTCCCCCAGTCGCCTTATTCCGGACCGTTCACCGTATCTCTCTTTCCTCGAAGACAACCCTCGTGTCGACTATCTCCTCGACGACTCACTCATAGAGTACCTGACAACTGGGACAGCTCCTCCTCGCTCACCAGCGAGTGCAACCGATCGACTCATGGAAGATATCACTGCAACAGAAGAGCGCGAGACGGTGCTTGCGATCTGTAATACTGTTCGGAGTGCCTGCGGGCTGAGCGAGCGGATTGACGCGCGCTTTAAGACACGCGAGGTGCCAACAACACATCTCGGTGAGCACCTGCTTGCATTCTATGAGGAGACGGACTGGCTTGCTCGGGTCTACGAGACCACCACGAATGTTGGACGTGCCAGAGAGGTGGCCGACATCGAAGAAAAAAAGATGGCTGCTGAGCCATCGTCAGATGTCATCGACCAAGCGGCGGCGGCGTACCTCAACTATCTCGCTGCAGCCGACACTGCCACTGACTACCTGCTGGCAACACTAACAACACGAGTGCGCCCGATTGACCGCACGATTCTTATTGCCTGTGTGCGACGCCTGCTCGCAGCGGAGCAGACAACACCGTTCGATGATGTCTCGCTCGTGATAACATCGACGCAACTTGTCGAAGCGGGTGTTGACATGAGTGTGGATCGGCTGTATCGTGATGTTGCGCCTCTTCCGTCGCTTGTGCAGGCGGCTGGGCGGTGTAATCGGTCATACGATGGGGCTGATGGCACGGTGGTTCTCTGGCGATTGGGGGCTGAAGATGGTGACTGTCCACCATCACGAGCGGTATACGGATTTGAGCGGGACTTACTGGGCCCAACGAGAAAGGCCCTGCGGGCAGTGTGTCCAGATGACGCTCCCGCTGGGGCGTCGCTGCCCGAACATACGATGATTAGTCGTGCTGTCAAATGCTATTACGATGCTGTCCACGCTCAGGATCGCTCTAGTGAGCGCGATGACGAACTCGCACGGTACGTCGATCGCGCCTGTGGGGAGGAGCTACGGCAGGCATCGCTTATCAGGCAGGACTACGAAACAGAGGAAATCCTGATTCCTATCGCGCATGAAACCGAGTATCTTGAGAACTTCCACGTGTCGAAGAATGCTCGCGCGTTTGAGGCGGCGGACGCACTGCTCTCCGCACTCAAACAGACCCTCGTGTCGATACCGAAGACCACAACGACACAGCCAGCCCTTGATGAGCTTGCGATTAACACGGAAGAGCCACTCTCTGTGCTCACCTCGGTTGAGGACTATTCCCTTGTTCATGGGCGTGGCGTCATGCCGCCCGTGCTGTCGGAGTAGAAGGATAGACATCGGGACGGACGGTCGTCGAACAGGTCCGTGCCTACGACACCCCCGAGCGACGGCAATCAATCGCGCGAAAAATCATCCAGGGGAGTATCCACAACATGCGATCGAACGTGAAGTACTACGATCGACGTGACCACGAGTTCGAAGACGTCATCACGCGACTGGAGGCTCAGTCGGCAGCCCTTGAGGAAGGGATGGACACAACGGAGTTGATGGGTGTCGAGGCGACCGCACGCCGTGCGTACTACTCAATCTTCGACGACGTGCTTCCGGAGGGCTTCGTGTTCGCTGGCCGCCAGTACAATCCACCGAGCAACGAGGTGAACAGTCTCATCTCGTTTGGCAACTCGCTCGTGTACGCCAACGTCGTTTCGGCAATCCGTGCGACCGCACTGGACCCGGCTGTGAGCTTCCTCCACGAACCAGGTGAACGACGATACTCGCTTGCACTCGATATCGCAGACCTGTTCAAACCACTGCTCTCCGACCGCGTCATCTTCCGCGTCGTGAACCGGAACCAGTTGGGTCTGAACGAGTTCGAGAACGACCTCAACTCGTGCCTGCTCGACGAGACTGGACGAAAGACGTTCTCAAAGGCGTTCGAGAAAACGCTCGATGAAACCATCGAACATCCGCAGTTGAATCGGAAGGTGAGCTACCAGTACCTACTACGTATCGAAGTATACAAACTGAAGAAACATCTCCTCACTGGCGAGGAGTACGTCCCATTTGAACGGTGGTGGTAGCCCCTGCCATATGTCATCGTCGTCTACGACGTGCAGGCCAACCGGACATCCAAGTTTCTCAAGTATCTCCGCAGGTATCTGACCCACGTTCAGAACTCCGTGTTCGAAGGAGAGCTGACCGAAGGCACGCTTGAGGAGATGAAGACGACTCTGGAATCAATGCTCGACCCTAGTGAATCCGTGATGGTATACCGAATGGCCTCGGAGAAGTACGTTGAGAGGTTCGTATTCGGTGAGGATCCAATGGACGACCAGCAGTTCTTGTAGCCAATTCCATCGACCCCCGGGGGTAATGAGGCTACCGAAGGTCGATGGAAATTCTGATGTGAATTCAGATACAGGGGACTCTATAGCCGGTGAATTGGCTATGGTTTCAGACGGACCCTTGTGGGGTTGAAGTATCACCCATCTCAGCGACATCCCCTGCCGCATCGCGTTTCAGACGGACCCTTGTGGGGTTGAAGTCTCAACAAACACACTATTCCACAACCCCATAAATCTTGTTTCAGACGGACCCTTGTGGGGTTGAAGTCCTTGGTTGCCTCGACTCGGCAGCGCATAGTGCCGTTTGTTTCAGACGGACCCTTGTGGGGTTGAAGTGGGACCGTCGTCGACGCGTGCGCACCCCCATGCGTTGTTTCAGACGGACCCTTGTGGGGTTGAAGTTGTCTGTTGTTCGATGAGGAAGTACCCCTTCGTCGAGTTTCAGACGGACCCTTGTGGGGTTGAAGTGAGAGGACGAAGACTTACCGGAGGCATGGACATGGTTTCAGACGGACCCTTGTGGGGTTGAAGTCGCGCGCCTATATCGACGAGGGAGGCAACACCGAGTTTCAGACGGACCCTTGTGGGGTTGAAGTGACTCCTATGAGAGCATCAAGGGCGTCTGGCATTGGTTTCAGACGGACCCTTGTGGGGTTGAAGTCGCCCCCAGGGTGAAGGGTGGACTCGTGAAGCACGTGGTTTCAGACGGACCCTTGTGGGGTTGAAGTTCTAAGCGACATCCCTAATCGCTCAAGAAGATCAAGTTTCAGACGGACCCTTGTGGGGTTGAAGTGCGCTCGAATCGGTCGCCGAGTACATCAACATCTACGTTTCAGACGGACCCTTGTGGGGTTGAAGTGGGACGTGATCGAATAGCCATGCTCGTGGGCGCGCTGTTTCAGACGGACCCTTGTGGGGTTGAAGTGGCCATCAGAACACCCTCCCCATCTTCCCTCCCTCGTTTCAGACGGACCCTTGTGGGGTTGAAGTATGCTCCCCGCGATCCGGACTGCGATGCAGACCAAGTTTCAGACGGACCCTTGTGGGGTTGAAGTAGCGAGAGAATCGCGGTGAGTCTCACAGCCGAACAGGTTTCAGACGGACCCTTGTGGGGTTGAAGTCGTGCAAGAACGGCAAGGAGGTCCATTTGAAACGCGTTTCAGACGGACCCTTGTGGGGTTGAAGTGATGCGCCCTCGGTCCTGAGCATAGCCGAGCCACGGGTTTCAGACGGACCCTTGTGGGGTTGAAGATCGCACGAATCGGCAGCGCAGGCATCGGTGCCCGCAAGTTTCAGACGGACCCTTGTGGGGTTGAAGAATTCAATGTCCCTCCCATCGATAACATCCTCCGGAGGTTTCAGACGGACCCTTGTGGGGTTGAAGAGCTGTACGCTGGCGACGGCTACGGCGAGAAACACGGTTTCAGACGGACCCTTGTGGGGTTGAAGACGCGTCTACGCGGCGAACGAAGAACGCGCTGCCACGTTTCAGACGGACCCTTGTGGGGTTGAAGATTCACGAGTTTGCACCGAAGACAACTGGAACGTTCAGTTTCAGACGGACCCTTGTGGGGTTGAAGAGGTGATCTCCCCTGTCGGTCCGATACCGGTTGCGAGTTTCAGACGGACCCTTGTGGGGTTGAAGAGCCGGGATCGAGACGGGAGCCAAGAACCATACAACGGTTTCAGACGGACCCTTGTGGGGTTGAAGACAGCTGAACGAGACGCTACTCATCGCTGGTCGCCTCGTTTCAGACGGACCCTTGTGGGGTTGAAGATCATAGACGCCGTCCTCGACCAGTGCCGCCTCATCGAGTTTCAGACGGACCCTTGTGGGGTTGAAGAGATCTGGGCGACTCGACGCCACTGCGTGCACGCGTTTCAGACGGACCCTTGTGGGGTTGAAGATTCGAGACGATGCACTCGCGGACATCTCCGCCGTCGGTTTCAGACGGACCCTTGTGGGGTTGAAGAACGGTAGCATGGACGCAGACGATCTGGATGATCTTGAGTTTCAGACGGACCCTTGTGGGGTTGAAGATCTCCGTCGAGCAGGAGAGCGACACAGAGGCGCGCGTTTCAGACGGACCCTTGTGGGGTTGAAGAATGAACTGGGCTCGGGGGGCATGGGGGGCGTTCACGTGTTTCAGACGGACCCTTGTGGGGTTGAAGACCGCAAATTTGGCAGATGATTTGAACGTCTCGCGCGTTTCAGACGGACCCTTGTGGGGTTGAAGAATGAACATCGGACGTGCCCGGAGTGTGGTCACGTAGTTTCAGACGGACCCTTGTGGGGTTGAAGAGTCTCGAACGAAATCCCCCCGGCGTCGTACTCGCCGGTTTCAGACGGACCCTTGTGGGGTTGAAGACTCTGGCTCGCATTGGTCTTAGACCCCGAACAACAAGTTTCAGACGGACCCTTGTGGGGTTGAAGCCACCTCGATCTCGTCCCAGTCATCGAGATCGTCGTCGGTTTCAGACGGACCCTTGTGGGGTTGAAGCGTATGCTTCGTCACACCAATGTCTACGGCCCGCAATGTTTCAGACGGACCCTTGTGGGGTTGAAGCAACTGCTATTGGATGGTGTCCGGAAAACACTTCCCAGTTTCAGACGGACCCTTGTGGGGTTGAAGCAGTTCTCGGTTGCTATGCGACGGCGTCGAGGAGTCCGGTTTCAGACGGACCCTTGTGGGGTTGAAGCTTTGCGATCGGTTGGATGGCGGTTGAGATCCTCGTTTCAGACGGACCCTTGTGGGGTTGAAGCTACTACGAACCCACCGCGAAACACATGTTCTCGGCCAGTTTCAGACGGACCCTTGTGGGGTTGAAGCGTCCTCGGAATAGGTCGCCGACTCGAGGGCCGAGTGGTTTCAGACGGACCCTTGTGGGGTTGAAGCGTTATTTTCAGGACAGCGTTTATCTGCCCAATCCCTGTTTCAGACGGACCCTTGTGGGGTTGAAGCCGATCCCACTCGACGAAAACCGAGTGATGCACGGAGTTTCAGACGGACTCTTGTGGGGTTGAGGTCTGATAGTCGATCGCCCTCGCGGATCGACATGGCGTTTCAGAAGTACCAAGCTGGTGTTGAAGCGCCCCATCAGCCCAGTGGGCGGGGGCACGACCGTTCCCTAGAGGTGCATCCCCCAAGGACTGGCATGACTACCCAAACTGCGGACGACAACTCCACGGACAGGCGGTCATCCATGACGGAGACAGCGACCCCATCGCCGTCGAGTACTCCTGTAAATGTCTCTCCCTCTGGATGTGGGAACAGGACACCGACGAGGTGCAGTATCGTGGCGAAAGCGAACTCGTCGATGAGTAAGGGCCGGGAGTTACCCCACACTGGGACCGATTCTCACTCGGGGGCTGGAGGCACATTGCCCGAGCGCGAGGAGAGGACACACCGAATTTCGAGTGAAAAATCAACGGACTACGCGACGATACCACACCACCGGTTCCAGTGGTGCCTGAGAGAGTACCAACCGATCGCACCGACGACACCCCATCTGCAAACAGAAAATCACCCGAGAGCACAACGATCACACCCCTCACTTCCGTTGTTTTTGGATTGTCACAACAACCATAGTCAGCTAGACCGTCGAAACGGCGCATGAGCCGCTTCAATCGCTCCCTGAGTCCTGCATACCAAGCATTCGTTTCCACCGTGCAGGAGTACGCTGACGACGATCAGGAACCGGGGGAGGGTGTCCGGCGAGCGATCGCTGATGCACTCGAAGACGAATTGAGAGAGCGATTCAAGAACGCTTGGAAGGTTGATGAACAGGCAGAGAAACCATGCTTCCGACGGCTAATCACGGGAGAAGACGAGTGTTCGTGTGACCGCTCCTGGATCGATCGGGAACTCGAAACGGTGGGAAAGGGCGAGAGGCCACCACACAAGCCCCCGCACTCGGATCACGCTTCCCTCTGGCTTGATGAAGACGGTGAGCCTGCTATCTTCTCAATACACGTGTATCATCCTGAAATTCAGTCGGTCTCGAAGACAGCAGACCCCGAGCAAAGCCAGCGCAACGGCTGGTTTGACATCGTTGAGTGTGCAAAGCATTGGGGGCTGGAGATCGCCGTCATGCCGACCTCGTGATACAACGCCTTCTCAACGGTCAACATCGTATTCTACCCCCCGGAACGGTGGTAACGCAAACGCCTATCAATACCCGTAACGCTTGTGTGCGTCGTCAATCGGAAGGATTTCGGTCACACGCACCTCGTTCCTCTCCTCATAAATATCGTAGAACACGGTGTACTCATGGCTGATGTGCTGTCGGTACCGATCATCGCCGTCGATTACAAGCCCTTCTTTGTCGCCCTGTCCTCGACCTGGGTAGGGATTCTCTTCAAGGTACGCGAGATTGTCCCGACAGATCCGTTCGCTCTTCTCGTCCAGCGACCGGAGGAATTCATCAACGTCGGGATGCAGCAAAACCTCGTAACTCATTCGTCATCATTGAGTGGCACAAATTCGTCCGAATCCATCTCGTCGACCTCGCGCATCTTCTCGGCCAGTCGCTTGCGATTGTGCTCCTGAATGAGCTGTTCGATCACCTCGTCGTAGGACTCCCCAACGCCCTTCAGTTCGTGTAGTTGTTCGCGCCGTTCTTCCGAGACTCGAATGCGTTTGTCTGCGCTCATGGTGAATAGCGTTGCACATGTGGCACATGTGCAACGCCATGTGAAATATTCTCGAAGGTCGCCAATAAACATGTCGCTCGTGACCTACCATATGAGACATCTGTGGCGTCTGGTCAAACCCTCAACTGACGCTGGATCGAGATCAGTATGGTATCACTATGAGACTAGTTGCATTAGCAGTATCGTGGTCTTATATAACAACCGCTGTTGACTTCCCGGAGCACAAAGAAACACAGAATTGCAGGTCCAACAAACGACTATGACCCGACCGACCGGCACCAAAGCTGAACTCGAAGCGCGCAGACGCCGTGCGGTCGATCTGCTCGAACTCGGACACGGCGTTCGAGAGGTTGCCGAGGTTGTTGGCGTCCATCCTGGCTCGGGCTCGCGGTGGAACGTTGCGTATGAAGAGGAGGGCGAGGAGGGACTCGCCGCCGCACCGCGAACGAACGGCCGCAAGCCAAAGCTGGCCGAAGAACACTATCCAACCCTTGAGGAACGCCTCTCGTGAAGGCCCTCAAGCACATGGGTTTGAGACCAATCTCTGGACCCTTGACCGTATCGCGGAGATCATCGAACGAGAGTTCGATATCTCAGTCTCCAGTTCCTCGGTGTGGCGGTATCTCCGGAAGATGGGCTGGAGTTGCCAGAAACCGGAACAGCGCGCACGTGAGCGCGACGACGAGGAGATTCGCCGCTGGATGACTGAAACCTGGCCAGCGATAAAAAAAGCGCGAACGGAGGGATACACTCTCGTGTTCGTCGACGAGTGCGGATTCTACTTAGATCCGGTCGTGCGCCGTACCTGGGCCCCACGCGGTGAGACACCAGTCCAGTACAGTTGGACGCGGCAGGGGCGGCTCTCAGTGTTCACCGCTCTCTTGGTAACGCTCCGTGACAATGAACAGCCTCCGGACGTGGGACTGTTCTTCTGGATCAGAGAGAAACACTATACCGGCTGGATCATTTACGAACTGCTCCGCGATGACCTGCGGTATCGGTGGCAGGACAGTATTCTCGTGTTGGACAACTGGGCCGGTCACAAAAAGGCAGCACGACTCCTTGAGGAGGCATTCGATGATACGTCACTGGCGCTTGACATAGAATATCTGCCACCATATGCCCCGGAATTGAATCCTGTCGAGCAGGTTTGGGGGCACACGAAATATGGAGAACTGTCGAACTACGTCCCAGAAGACATTGATACCTTAGAAGCCCGTGTTGACCAGTCGATTGCGGCCAAGGATGAGCAACCGGAACTCCTGCAGGGCTTTCTCAAAGCAGCCGAGCTTGACTTCGGGCTGAAATGACGTATTTCGATAGAAGGAGTGGGCAAGAAGGATGTCAGATAGAAAATATATCTTCCACTCTGTAAGCAAGGACGTGCTTCATGATAGGATCTAATCCAGGGAATAAGATTCAGTACCTGTTAGCTACGAATCCATTTTTAGTACTGCTTTTAGATCGTGTAGTGTATCAAGCGTCTGTTCCGGTTCCGGGCCGTTGTCAGTCGCTTCCTCGTGAGGTGTTTCATAAGGGATCCATATTGAGTGGATGCCGGCAGCGTGAGCACCTGCTACGTCCGCTACTCGAGAATTCCCCACGTGAACGGTTTCGTTCGAGGCTATATCGAGATCGGAAAGTGCCTGTTCGAACGGGGCTGGGTCGGGCTTATATCCTTGTTCAGGGGTGGCGAACACAAGCGTCTCGAACCACTCTCTGATACCGAGCGTATCGACTTTCTTTTGCTGTATCTCTTTCAGCCCATTTGTGATAAGTCCGAGCGTATATGTTTCGTTGCAATGACGAAGAACGTCTTTCGCTCCGGGTAAGCATTCGACATCGGAGTGCCCACCGATTGCATAATAGGCACGGGCAACTGCTGGCGCGTCTTCGGAGGGGACTCCAGCCAGTTCAGCAGCGGCTTCGAAAGAGAGCGTATAGTAGTTGAGTTCATTGTTGGCGGCCGCTGCAAGACTCTCACTCTCAACTGTACCGAGGTCGGCGGCAGTGCAGTATGGTTCGACGTTCGCTCGATCAAATGCTTCTGCAACCATGGCATCGGGGGAACGACGAGGGACATAGAGAGTTGAATCAAGATCGAACAGAACCGCTCGTAATGTCATTACGTCGTTTGTCACAGGCACCTATTAAGTCGTTTGTGACCCCTCACCTGTGGGTCTGGCACTCACTATTCGTATAGGTGTTTCATTAGAATCGGGAGAGTCCAATATCCTCTTTCTCTCCCTGATCGTTGACTAAGGCCTAACGATCCGTTCGCCTCGCGCCCTGATTTCGATGTGGATTGTCGATAACTCGGGCTATAGGAATAACTGTAGCAGCTACTATAGTGAATACTATAGTATATGATATAGGGATGCAATGATACACCAGAACAATGAAAACGGACGAATAGCATAATTAAATAGGTGGCAGATGGGTGGTGGGACCGCCCGACGTTGCGTCGGTGCTCGAGTAAGCGGTCGGAGTGGTTCCGTGGCTGTCATTTATCACCGTATAGTTCGGATTCGCTGATCCGAGCGAGCTAATCGGTACGAACGCGGTGAGGAGACGATGGCTGGTCCAGTTGCATCCCTGCAAGAGAACCAGCGAACGGCTGTGATCGGGGTGACGCCGGTTGCTCCAGCGAGGAGGCAGACATCATTCGAGACGGAGCCAGCAACGACACAGGCTCAATTGGAGTGTTCGTGATGTCGATATCTAACATTCGACCTCTGTTAAGAGTCGAAATAGGGATACTAGCGGTAATATTACGATGCTGGCAGTAGAGTGTAATAACCAATACGTTTCACATCAATCCAAGTGAGAAGTTAATGGCTCTAATATGTAATATCCCACAATGAAACGCAATGAAATCACAACAGGAGATGACCCGACGAAGGCGGTGTTGAGTGAGTCAGGGCTGCACAGTAAACACCTCTGTGACTACGTAATCAACGTCGCCACCGGCTGCAAACACGGGTGTAAGTTTTGCTACGTTCCAAGTACACCGAACATTCGTGCTCGCCCCGAGATGCTCAAAGAGCATGCCGACGTTGACCAGCCCCAACGGGAATGGGGGCAGTACGTTCTCTACCGCGACAGCATCATCGATCGGATTGATGGTATCCTTAATCGGAAGCGAACGTGGAAGCGAACGCCTCAGGGGTGTGGCATTGTTGGGATCTCGTTCGCGACGGACTGCTATATGGATGGTCGCGCCGGAAAAATCACGCGTAAGGTGGTGCAGTCACTCGCTGAGCACGATCGATATGCGCGGGTACTCACTCGAAATCCGATTCTTGCACTCCAAGATGCCGATGTTTTCGTTGAGGCAGGGGAGAACGTGACGATTGGGTCGTCGATTCCTTGTATGAACGCAGAGCATGTTCATGCGATCGAACCCCGCACTCCTCCTCCAGAACACCGTCTGAGAGGACTAAAGGAGTTCTCAGAGATGGGAGTGAACACCTACGTTTCATTGAGTCCGACGTATCCAACGCAGTCCCGTTCAGACCTCCACGAGCAGTTAGAGCGAATTGCGGAATGCGAGCCCTCCGTGATCTTCCACGAACCGATCAATCCCCGATCGGGCAATTTCCAGATGACTGTCCAGGCCGCGAAAGCGGCTGGTCAGAATGAATTGGCGATGGAATTGGAGCGGTTACGAGATCGCGATCAGTGGGCCGAGTATGCCGTCACACAGCTACGCTGGGTTCAGGAGCTCGGTGAGGGACTTGATCTGCCAGTGCATCTGTGGCCAGATAAATCGCTGCTAAAACACGTCCCGACGGACGTGGCAGACTGGTTACGCGGATGGAGAAACAGACAATCCCCTGAAGGGTTCGCCGACCGTGAGACACCGACGACATCGCCTCCGTCGCTAGAGCAGCCGAACCTTCGAACGTGGGCATAAGCGCTAAGCGCCTTCTATCTAATCCTATAGGAACTGCTATAGAGGTTGCTATAGCTCTTCTGAATATCGAGTGAGAGTCTGCTGTGCCCCATCCGTGTCGGTGTCTGTGTCTTCTTCGAAGAAGTGAAAATTCGTTTGCTCAGCCCCGTGCTGAACATCAAGGATAGCTGCCACGTCAGCCCCACTAAGTCGCTCGAGACGCTGTTTCTCTGTGTCTATAGCCTTGATGTAGGGACTTTCGTTACCAGTAATACGCGTCGTGTACAAGAGTTCGTAATAGTAACGTTTTGCTTCAGGTCGGCTATCGACTCTGATCGAACGTTGTTTAACGTTATACGATGTCGTCTCTTTGATCCGATTGGTATACAGCTCTCGATAGGCCTTTTCCGAGTTGCACTGTTCCCACTCGGGGGATCCAAAGAAGCGGGTGATTTCTTTGAGCTTTTGTTTTCCTTGATCGCGGCTGATCCGAGTCGCGGGGAAGTTGATGAGGGTATCGCCCCATGGTTGGAGCAATTGTTTGAGCGCATCCCACTCGAAGTCAAGGGCTTCGTTATCGACGACAGCGCATCGGTTTACACCACCGAACCCGTATTCGTCTCCCTGTTCTTTAATCTCATCCATGATAGCCGGGATTTCGTCATTCGCATCGCCGATCCGGATCTCGCACCGATCACGGGGGATAGACAGAGTGGTGTTGTCATGCAAGTAATCGAGCCGAGCTGCAAGGGCGTTAGCCCGGTTATGGTCTTTCTCGACGAAGTAGTAGCGTTCCAGTGGTTTATGGGAGACAGTCGCAGCGATGAGTGGTGACCCGGCGATCGCAACGTCGTAGTCACGTACGTGAGTGAGCCCGCTTCCAGCGAGAGCATCAATGTAGTAGGTGTGGTCAAACCGTTTAGGGATGATTTTGGTGTAGACATCGACTTGTGCGGCAATAAGAAACAATTTGAGTGCAGTCAACGGCCCGTAGTCGGGATCAGTGTCGGAATCGGGCGCGAGATCGATGAGTGCCTCGGAATGTGCTGTAAACCGCTCGAGTTGGTCGCTAATCCAATTTTTATCAAGCAGCCCTTTGGACATATTCATTTATGTATAATCATAAGAAGTAAAGAACCTCACGGAGGAATATTATATTGGTCGATGATTGATGCCAGTACGAATCGGATAAGGTATATGGACTAGATCTCCCATTGCCTGGGATATCTTTCCGGGCTGTTGTTATTCCTATGGCGGGGTTACACGCGTTAGTGTCCAGTTGTTCTCTTTGCCTTAGTCAACATTGTTCCTCCATATTCCTCCGATTGTTGACTAAGGCCCCGGCACGTTCGTTCGCTTCACCTTTCGATTTCGCTGGCGATAATCGATGATTTCGGGCTATAGGAATAACTGTAGCAGCTACTATAGTATTCACTATAGTATATACTATAGGGTTGTAATGATGCGCCAGAACGACGGAAGCGGACGAATCGCACAATCAATTGATCGGCAGCTGGGTGTTGTGGCTGCCCTGCCGATCGGTCCGGTCGGCATCCCGGAAGCGACGGCTGTTTTGTGTGGTGGCAATGGCGAGTTGATCCGTGCGCTCGCGCTTGGACTGGCAATCCTCTCGGCGATGATCGTCGTCCGGGCCGTGTTCCGCGCTGCTCGCAATGCCACTGGATCAATGACTGACTCGATGACTTCGCTAGTAGCAGGTGTTCTCCCCGGGTTGTATCTCGTCTGGCTAGCCATCGCGGGATCGGACGTCGCTGGTTGTTTGTTCGACCGGAGGATTCAGCAACTATTCGATAGCTTTATGGCTATAGGAATCACTATAGCGAACGCTATAGGATACTAATCATGAGCAAGACACTCCGAGCCGCGTCATTTCTGGATAAAGGTGGCGTGGGAAAGACAACTAGTACAGCACACCTCGCGGTGGCTCTCGAAGAGCAAGGTAAGGACGTTTTGCTGCTGGATTTGGCCGGAAAACAAGGCGATCTGAGCAAGCATTTTGGCGTCTGGTCGGAGTATCAGGATCGGATTGCAGACGACGACGCCTGGCCGAATATCGCTACGGTTTTCGATGAGTCGTGGGGGACGATCAAGAAAAAGCTCGGTGACCAGGCGACGAAGGATTTGATCCTCGCCACCGGTGAAGGGCCAGATATCATTCCAGCTCACCCGGGCTTAGACTCGCTTGATGGCGATCTTGGCAACATCGACAACGCGAGAGACCGGTACAGCCGCCTTGATGGGTTTCTGGACTCAGACGTGGATCCGCTCGGGTACGATGCAGTACTCATTGATCTCCCAGGTCTGAGTAACAACATCTGTTACAATGGCTTGTGGGCGGCGAAAAACGTCGTTGTCCCGATCGAACCCGGATCGTTCGAGGATGGGCAGGCGGAGCAACTCGAACGCGATTTGGAGAAGATTGGGAACAACTTTGGTGTTGAGATTTCGTTGTCGCTGGTGTTGCCGAATAAAATTGATACCCGTCGGACGCTCGATCGGGACTACTTAGAGATCTTTGAAGAGAAATTCCCGGAGAGCATCGCGCCTGAGCACGTGCCATACTCGCAGGATATCAGAAACGCGACTGAGAGCGGTCAAACAGCCTTCGCAATCGATGAACCGTCCACGACCGCCGACAGAGCACAGTCGGCGTACCTGAGTGCTGCGTCAACACTCTTGGATCGACTGGAGGACTAATCATGCCCGACGAAGACGACATCGATCTCGACGAGCTCAAACGCCAAACGTCGCACGGAGATCGGATCGATTCGGACGCGGATAACGACGCTCAGCAGGAACTCAAAGAGGCGATCGTCGACGAACTGGAGCGGATCGATGAGGGCGAAGAACAGAAGACCGTCTCGATCTGGGACGCCCCGGCAGCGGCGTACATCCGTGCGCTTGCCGAGCACCCCGAGCAGCGCGATAAGATCGGGGAGTCGCTCCGCCGGCAGCTCGACGTCGACGCTGAGGGCTCGATCGAGCAGAGCGAGTTCGTCCGGCTCGCGCTCCGGTTGGGGCTTCGCCAAGCTGACTCGGACAAGTTTGCGTTAGTGGGAGAAGCGGTTCGTGACCGTGCCTTAGAAGGGCTATAGTCTGTTCTTCTTTTCAGACTCCTCGAAGGAACTCCTACGGAGAAAACTCGCTAATGTCTTCAGGGCGATTGTCACTCAGAGGTCGCTTGTTCCCAGACCCACCGTGTATGGCACGCTCGCGAACCCTTGTACCTTTGGGAAAATTGAAACTTTTATATGTTCATTCTCAGATAATAATTCAGCTAGGTCCGGGCAGTTGCAAAGTTAATGATCTATATATCATATAGATCCCAAATATCATTATTATCCCCCCGGTTATAATCTGGATGACTGTTCTTGTTGTTAGTTGTTCATCATTCCTGTTTTCCACTATTTGGACAACATTAGAACGATATACTATGAAACTACCAAGTGATGTGATTATTAGTCCAATGCCACCCATACGTTCTATAAAATTCAGATAGAGGCCCAAAGCGGTGAGATATCCTGTTGGTTCAGTCATATGGTTGATATTCAATATCTGTTATTACATATGCCTTCTGGTATAGATGTCAAAAAAGATTCTTTATGTCACATTACCTAATAAGGAGTTCTAAGGTATATTTTATCATGGTTGCTCACAAAACAACTTAGGAGGCATGATACATTATCTGTATTCTCTCCCCAATCTGGTTTTACACGGTTTCCACTAGCATTTTCTAAATATACATTCCTAAATGTCGAACTTCCGGGTAGCTCATCACAGTTTTGTTCCCAGTAAAAACTCTCTAAGGTACAGTATGCTCGATCCCATGCATAGTCACTAAACGATTCAGGCGCCCAAATAGCGGTATAACGGCCATCTGTCACATTTTCTGTGTATATATACCATTGGTTTCTGTCAGAATGATATTCCATCGAACCATATATGGTATCTCCCGCGTTTGCTGCTAATGCTGGACTTCGATGATAATTGTCTGCATTACTTCCACTACCATACCATGAGGCTATAGACCAATCGTATGCAAAATCTGTATCCTCCTGATTCCACTGAAGAACTGGCTGGATAATAGACTGAGTAGTAGTACAAATTGAATCACAATTGATTAACGCCGGGAAATAGTACATGATTGTGTCGTCGGCTGAATTTCCCGCCGCAGGCTCACTTGGAACATTGAAGGTTGCTTCCATCACATGGTATTTTCCCGTGATATACTCATCACGCGCATAGGAAAGATACCTATTACTGTTAGAGCCGGGCATTGGGTCAACCTCATCTGACTCTTGCTCCTTATCCCTAGTTTCCTTGCCATTTGGGTCTACGACTGGGCTACGGTTGTGTGCCCGTCGTTTTTTAATATCCATATCAACTGGTGGTTCAGCAGTGGGCTCTACAGTGATATTAGACTTAGGGACTTCCACACCTGCTGGCACCGGAACGTGATCTTCACTAAGAGCACTCACCGATTTTGGGCCAAAAGCTAAAACAGTAGTAGCAGCCCCGGCACTTTTAAGAAGCGTTCTACGACTGTGTGTAATGGTTTCTGGCTTTGGATTTTCCTCTGTCATTTCCATCCACTGCCCATTTACAAAATGGTGGCACTTAAAATATTCTATTTATAAATCATTAATATAATATATTTTTCTTGGTGGTATATATTCATTAGGTGAAGTAGAATGGATATAGAAGTTCCTCATACTGCTAGCACTCCAGCCCTAGTAATTTCCTCATATGAGAACAACAACGAGCCAAAGGCGCTTGGGGGTCGGTGGAATACCCAATCTTCGTGAAATCGCCCGAGTCCATGAGATGCACGTTCTTCGTATCGACCCTCACAACGCGACGGTAGTCATCGAGTCGATGATGTTCTCCTCGGTCGGGGCAGCAAGGTACGGTTCGATCGCGTCATAGCTCGACCATCCGCCCAGCGCCATCAGTGCTTGGAGTTCGTCAAACCGGCTATCCAGATATGTCGCGTTCGCTGCCCGTCCAGAGTCGAACGCTCCGAAGACCATCTCCCGAGCGTACCGGACGTGTGTTCGAATCTGCTCGTTCGAGAAGTCGCCAACATGGCGGTCACGGAGGGCAGACTCGGACTCGTCGACGTGCCGTGGGAGCCGGAGATCCAGTGCAGCATCGTTCTCGTAGGCAGCAGCGACGAGGCGCTCGCTCAACGAGAGAATAGCACGCTTGATCTCATCTGAGAGGCCCACATCCCACGCAGTCGTGAGTGTTTGGCGGGTTGGGGCCGTGTTGTACTTCCCGAATTTCGTTGGATCGAATCCGAGCCGTTCGGCTCGGTGCTCCGTCGAGAGGAACTCGTAGAGCCCGTTCCACGAGAGACCGGCAAGCTCACGGCAGAACAACGCACGAACGAGTGGCCCAGCGTCGTATTTTCGTGTCTCAAAATCCTTGCAGTCCGAGTCTTGGAGAACCAGTATCACATTTATTTGTCGAACGAAATCGGCAAGCGTTGGGGCTGTTTCGAGCCGATCGCGGACATCATCAAGCAGCCACTGAGAAGGATCCATAGAACTCATCGAGAATATATATCACCGACATATGATATTCTATCACAATTCAATACATATATAATAATATATTTTATATATTATTTCTTATTTATTAAGGTTGCTATATTTATATACTTAATAGCATGTCGGATCGCTTCCTTCTCCACGAGCTATGATTGTACCGTTGTTACTGTCGACGTTTCGACTCGTTGCGTTAAACCCCTCCGATACGATTCCTGAAGCCACCCTATGCTTCAGCATAAGTCATTGGTCAAAAAATCACGAGTGGGTACCTACTCGTTGATTTGAACTCAGTCGGTGCTGTGAGTCGTATCGTCTTCGATGTGATAGTCGTGATCGGACGTGTTCGCCGAGGTGATTGAGACCACGCCGTCGATGTGTGTCTGTGTCGCCCGGACCGGTCAGCCCTCCATGCGTTCACGAAGATGATCGGAGCCAGACAGACGGCGATGGTCAGATAGCCGGTGTGAATGTAGCCGACAGTTCCAGCGGCCGAATAGACGAGAGGGAAGCTGATCTCTTTCGTTGTCCTGGCCTTACGGATTCATCAGCCGACTCGTCATCTAAGATCGTCTCTGAAATGGGACAATTAACTTGATACGATGATCCGAAGTCAGAGTTGGAATCGGGTTTCGTCCCATCAGTCCTGTGGTGTCGGCGTATCTTCGACGATGTACTCTCCACGAACGACCTGATCGACTGAATGGATCGTCCCGCTCGCACCTTCGATACTCGCCTCGACCTTGTCGTACTCAATCGTGTTCCCTCGCTGGTGAGTCTTAGATTCAGAACGTCTTTATCGAGTTCGACGAACGTCGCATTGACACTGGTGACGGTGACGGCGGTTGCAACCTGCTGAGTAAACGCGTGTGTTGTCGGTTCATAGGGCTTCAGAACAGCAATAACTAAGCGCTGTAGCGGGGCCATTGCTATTCTAGACGCAATTGGATGGAAAAACCTCCAGTACCGCTCGGAGACACAGAGTGATTTAACGAAACTCCGTCTCCTGATTCATTGTCGTCACGTTGTTCCCATCAGTCTGCTGGTGGTACGACCAGTATCGGTTTATCAACCGTGCGTAAGACCTGATCCGCGACACTCCCGAGATGCTGGCTAGCAAGATTTGAGGTACCTTGCGAGGCGATCACTACAATGTCGATCCCGTTATCGGCGACGTACTCACGGAGGGCCTCGTGTGGCGTTCCTTGCGTAACTGTTTTACTGAGATCCACATCTGCGTCGGTTTCGCTGACACGGTCAGCAAAGTGAGAGACGGCCTCATGGCCTTGCTCTTCGAGTTGGTCGATGAACTCCTCGGAGACCCCACCGATGCTGAATACGCCCCCCTCAGCCTGTACATCCACGACAGAGACGATGTGAAGCGTCGCGTTGGCGTGCTGTGCGATATCGGCGCCGTATGGCGCTGCGCGTTCGGCGTTGTTGCTCCCGTCCGTTGGGGCAAGGACATGCGCATACGATCCACTGTCGGTGCTAGCTGCATCGGCGTCCGGGGCAATCAGAATGGGCGTGTCAGTGCGACGGAGCACCCGGTCGGTCGTACTCCCTAAGAGACGTTCTGTTACCCCCGAACGCCCTGTTGTTCCCATGACAGTGAGATCGATCGGTCGGTCGGTGGCGTACTCGCCAATCGCTTCATAGGGAATCCCTTCGAGCAACTCCTGCTCGTAGGCAATGCCAGCGTCCTCTGCACGAGTTGCTGCCTCGGACAATATCTCTTGGCCTGCATCTGTCAGCGTATCCATCACCTCTCCGACAGCCATCCCCGTAGCGGCGATCTCTGTGCCAACGTTTACAACATGCAAGAGATGGACTGTTGCGTCGTGTGTGTCCGCAATGGCGAGGCCATGATCAAGGGCAGCGGTGCTTGCCTCGCTCCCGTCACACGGAATCAGTATCGTATCGTACATACACTATTCGAATCGACGCTCTGGGGAGGAAAAATTGCTGTCCCGTCACCTGCAGGTCTCTCTTCCACGATTATGGTTTGGCAACGAAAAGGAACCCTATACTCATCACCGTTTGTCGTCCCGACAACAAATTACTGACAAAACGGGCCACGCCGGTGAACGCTTCCGTTGAGCCACCCGACACAAAGAGCACAGGTACGGTCGTGGCTACAGCGGAGGCACCGGAATATATGATGCTACAGCTATGAGGACTGCATGTCAATGGACGACATCCTTGAACTCGCAGACGTAGTCGCAGATTCGGAACTCGAAGGTGCTCTCGTTTGGCTCCTCCGTCTCATCGGCCTGCTTGCTCTCCTTGGTGGTCTCGGGCTCTGGTTGCTGACGGACATGGGACTCCTCGTGCTACCGCTTGTCCTGATCGTTGGCGGCCTCATTTTGCTGATTGTTCCGGGACTTCTCCTTACACTCGCGGAATTGGGTGGCGAGGGATGACTATGACTATGAACTACTACCTAGCTATTTCGCGATCAGAGACTATCACTTCAAGAAGTTGGTGAAAACCATTAGGGTTTGGCCATCGTAGCATTTCGCACTGAACAATGTACGAGAACCTCCTTCTCCCATTCGACGGTAGGGACGGAGCAGCGGCGGTGCTCCCATCATATCAGAGAAATTTTACACTGGACTAATGCCACCATTCATGTCCCTATGTTGCTGATACGACTCGCGACAGTGTCACCATCGTTGAAGACCAGATGGTCGACGGACTCGTTCAACAGGGTGGGGAGATCGTTGACGAGGCCGCGAAAACATTGGACACACTTGGAGTCGCGTACGATACCGATGTCGTACAGGGCAATCCGGCCCCGACGATCATCGAGTATGCCGAGAACTACGGGTACGATCTGATCGTGATGTCGACGCACGCCCGCGGGGGGTTCTCACGGTACCTCATTGGAAGTGTTTCTGAGAAGGTCGTCCGACTCTCTTCCGTCCCTGTCCTCACAGTACGGATGCAACCCGACGAGCAGTTGGAGTTTCCCTACAAGAATATCCTCCTTCCAACGGACGGAAGTACTGCAGCGACCCACGCTGTCATGGTCTCCTACTCGCGGCGTCCCTCGGTGCCACCGTCCACGTTCTGTCTGTCATAGACGACACCGCACTCGGGCTGGATGGTTCGGTCAGCCATTTCTGAACAGGGACGTAACAAGTCGCGATTGACGCTGTCGAGGACATCATCTCGAAGGCAGAGAGAGACGAGGATACGAATACCGTTCGGCATATCGAACGTGGGTCGCCTGTTGAGGCGATTCTTGACTATAGCGAATTGAACGACATCCACGCTGTCGTGATGGGCACAACAGAAAGGCGCGGGACCGATCGCATACTGC
The DNA here is from genome assembly GCF_023115355.1 of Halocatena salina. Taxonomy (NCBI): domain Archaea; kingdom Methanobacteriati; phylum Methanobacteriota; class Halobacteria; order Halobacteriales; family Natronomonadaceae; genus Halocatena; species Halocatena salina. The sequence continues at coordinate 107,202 of NZ_CP096021.1, read as the reverse complement.
TGGGAAGCGTTGCTGAAAAAACGGTCCACTCTGCACCGGTCCCGGTCATTACCCTCGCAGAGCCAGAGTAGCGCCGAGGTCTTCTGAAAGGGTTAGCGATTCCTGTACTTATTTAGCCGCTGTGTCAGTACATACAGCTAATGAACTCGATAGAGCTTGGGCTCCGTCTCGGTGCGGGGGTGTTTCTTATCTTGGCGAACGGATTCTTCGTCGCGATCGAGTTCGCGCTCACCCGGGCCCGACAGTTCAGTGAGGAGGAGTTCGTGGGTGATGGTTATCGGGCGCTCGAGCGGGCGTGGGAGATGACGCAGAATCTGGAGATCTATCTGACGACATGCCAGGTTGGCATCACGGCGTCGAGTATCGCGGTTGGGATCGTCGCTGAACCCGCGTTAGCAGCCATTTTCGAGCCGCTATTCGAAAACACGGTGCTGGCCGCTATCGGCTCGGGTGGTATTATCGCGTTTCTCATCATCAATCTCGTCCATCTGACGCACGGCGAACAGACACCGACCTACCTCGGTGTCGAACGGTCCCGAATGGTGTGTCGATACGGCGCGACACCACTGTATTGGTTCAACTGGGCGATCTCCCCACTCATCACACTCGGTGACTGGATCGCGAAGTGGACACTCAGACTGTTCGGCATCGAGATGACCGGCGCGTGGCTCGAAACGGAAAAAGACGTTATCGAGTCCCGGGCCGACCTGCGGAACCGACTCGGGTCGCTTCTCGATAGGGGTGATCTCTCCGAGGAACGCCGCGACGAAGTGATGAATGCACTCGATGTCGGCGAACAACCTGTTCGTGAGGTTATGATACCCGCAGACGATATCGTCGTCCTCTCGACAAAGGATGATATCGAAGAGAATTTTCATCGGATGGAGGAGAATCCGCATACACGCTATCCGTTGGTCGGAGATGAGTTGATAGATTTTCATGGAATCGTGTACTTCCCGATCTTGGTTAGATATCGTGACGGGATGGCTGAGGGCGATATCGACTTCACGAAGCTAGCAGCCCCTCCGATGACTCTTTCACCGGATGTCGACGTGAGCGACGCTATCGATCAGTTCCAAACCGAAAACCAGGAACTCGCACTCGTCATCGAGGATGGGGAGGTGCTCGGGATGGTCACCGTGACGGACCTTCTCGAGTCGGTTATGGGCGATATCGAGGATCCAATCGATACAGCGTATATCGAGTAATCGACAATATGTACAGCGAGGGTCTGGTTCCGACAGATCTGAGGTCGGTGTGGTAGATTGCTCATGCACAGTTGGGCTCGAAATCTATACTCGATATCTACATTTCGCAGGTAGCTATGCATGACAAATCTACTGGGCCAACTTCTGGCAAACAGAGGTGATCGCACGCTCGTCAGGGTTTTCAGGGAGTCTTGCCACAGTATCGCAGATCGAATAGCATACTGATAGAAGCCTTTTTGTGATACGATATTGCAAATTCCATTTCAACCTGCGTGAGTAAAAGCCGTTTACAGAAATCCATCCTCTGAAGTAGGGCTCAACGGATTGGTCTGGACGAGTTCACTAGCTACCCCTCGTTTCAGTAGTTCTAAATGGTTCTTAATGTGAGGAGGTTCAACTACGCCCTCTAATACTCTGTGCAGTCTATGGAGATATCGTCGGATAGAGACTACGGTCCACAGAATCATTCCACTAACCCTATCAACTAACTGGATGGAATTTGACTAACTTCTATGGACTCACGTATTCCGGACTTCTACGAAGAAACTCCGCAGCGACGACGTGAAATCATTACGAGTCGCTGCCTCCTCTCTGAAGAAGATTCTGACGCTCTGCGGGAGGGGCCTAATAGCGAACTCATGGATAGTTTGAGTGAAAACGTGATTGGCAGTATTTCCCTCCCGTTGAGTGTTGCGACGAACTTCGTTATCGATGGCGAAGACGTACTTGTGCCAATGGCGGTTGAAGAAAGCTCCGTCGTGGCAGCCGCTTCGTACGGGGCGAAACTTACGCGTGATACGGGCGGATTCTCAACCTCTGTCTCGGGACCGTATATGCTCGGACAAATCCAAATTCGAGACATCAGTGACCCATTCAGTGCGAAAATGCGAGTTCTCGAACGAGCTGACGAGATTAGATCTATGGCTAATGATCAGGGTGTCCTCGTCTCTCACGGTGGCGGGTGTGAGGACGTTACTGCTCGTGTCGTAGACACCCCTCGTGGCCCCATGGTTGTCGTTCACCTCCTTGTGAATGTGCAGGACGCCATGGGAGCGAATGCAGTCAACACAATGGCAGAGGCAGTGGCCCCGCTCGTTGAAGAAGAGACCAGTGGGGAAGCCGTTCTCCGTGTGTTATCAAACTTAGCGGATCACCGAGTTGCGCGTGTTCGGTGTACCATCACGCCAGAGATGCTTGAGCGCGAGCAGAGTTCGCTGTCAGGAGAAGAGGTCAGGGACCGAATTGTCGATGCGTGGGCCTTCGCCGCCGGTGATCCGTACCGGGCAGCAACGCACAACAAGGGCATCCTGAACGGGATGGACGCGCTTGCTGTTGCAACAATGAACGACTGGCGAGCCATTGAGGCCGGCGCTCACGCCTTTGCAGCCAATGATGGATACGGCCCGCTTTCGACCTACGAGATCGATACAGAAGGCAATCTGTCGTGCAGTATTGAGGTACCAGTCCAAGTGGGCACTGTTGGCGGCGCTACTCGTGCCCATCCAACTGCTAGTGCAGCGATGAAGATCCTTGATGTTGAATCGAGTGACGAGTTAGTGGCCATCTTCGGAGCCGTTGGGCTCGCAGAAAACATCGCCAGTATGCGTGCACTGGCTGATGAAGGAATCCAAACTGGACACATGAAACTTCATGCGAAAAATATTGCTCGTGAGACCGACGCACCCGATGAACTAATTGAGGAAATTGCGGCCCGGATGGTTGCCGAAGATGATATTCGGGCTGGACGAGCCCGTGAATTGGCCGAAGAACTGAGCCAGTGAGACTGGCCGTAATCCCTGGTAATTACACAACGTGACTCATCGGTTGGTCTAGAGCGGCTCCGAGTGAAACTGTCGCTGCGCGAAGTGTTCCTCTGACAGACTCTATGAGAAAATGTACCGGAGCCTAGTTACCCTGAGTACCCTGTTACGTCATCACCGAACGGGTCTACGTACGGGTCCTGGTCACTACACCGCGCTAACTTCCTCTTTGTTTCATCGTCGTCTAACCACTCGTCAAGGTCGCTGCGACCGTCTTCGACCTGCTGGTGCATGTCCAGCATCGTTCGATACGCGTGAGTAACACCCAACTGGTCCAGTTTCTTCACAATGAGCGCACCCCGTTCGCTCAGCCGGTACTGATCACCGACCGACGTTTCCTGCTCGTCAATTTCGGGAGTGACGAGGCCGAGATCGCGTGCTTCTGCGAGGCGATACGTGAGCGTTGAGTCGCTGATGTGCAGCATCTCCGCGAGGTCTGTGAACCGCTGCGGGTCGCTATACAGCAGGATGAGAACACCGAGAGCGCCGCGAGAGGTACAGTACTCCCTCACCGTGTCAGCCATGCACTACCCGCTGTATCAACGCCGGCCGTAGTGAAACTTCTGGACGAACGAAGCTAGCTATGATTCATATCTCACTTCGAATACAATCACTCGACAGAGCGAATCCGGCTCAAGCGGTTGTTGATTTTATACACACTCTACGTAGTCCTATCCGGAAATTCCGGAACCACCGCCCCCGTACTTACACTTCGAATCAAAGTACATCCCTCTCAACGCATGACAGCCACCCCGGACACGACGCAAGCGGTGCTCAGCTCTGTCCGAGAGTCACATCCACAGTGGCCGTACGCAGATTCTCACGACACAGTGAGCAGTGAGCCGTGGCCGCTCGCATGGGATGCCGCTGCATTCATCGAAGAATGGTTCACCCACCTCGCTCACAACAACCTAGAAGAAGCACTCTGCCACCTCCCGTTGGACCCTTGGAAGTTCGGATACGACATTACTGAGTGGCACGATAAGCGAGAGCCCCAAGCATTACTCAGGGCACACCTGCTCCGTATTGTCAAAGGGTGGGGCGGTGAGACCGCGCTTATCGACTACCTCAACGACAATCCAGAGCTGGTGAAGTCCCTTGGATTCGACAATGGAAGGGCGTCGAAATCAACGCTGTGGCGTGTCTGGAACGACGGCAGACTCACAGACACCCACAAGCAAGTCATTCGGACCATCGGGCAGGTGCTCGTGAACGTCGTACGTGAGCATGACGTGCCTGCACCTGACGAGGTGTTCCACCCGGACCCGAGTGTCGATGCTCCCGAAGACGTGACGCAGGATGACTCCACGGTTCGGGATCGCACGATAGCGAACACGCGGAAGGTGTGGAAGCACGGGAAGCCGATGTTGACCAAGAACTACTCTCTTCCACGTGGGGTGAATACTGAAATCCACGAAAACACGTTTTTCGAGGGACACACATTCATCGGGTCGCGCGAAGAGATGTACGCGGAAGACGGGACGTGGAATTTCGCAGCCGAAACCACGCGCGACCGCGTCCAGACCGGCAGCACGCACCGGTATCACTTGCAGAAAATCGGTCCGGATGCCGCACGGCAAATGCACCGCGATACAACCGAAGCGTTGATCGAACGAGCGCGGCGAGACTCGGAACTTGTTAGCGGGGTGCTCGCCAGTATTGACATTACGGAGTCGAACCCGTACCGGGAAAATACGAAACTCGAATTCGATGAGAACGGGAATCTGGCGAATCGGTGGTTGCTCGGGTACAAAGAAGACGGTGACGATGAAGACGCCCTGCCAGACCTGTACTTCCAGTGGGCAAGCATCCAAATCGTCGGGTTAGATGTCCCGCTCGTCTTGGATGCACTTCCGGTGCCTCGGGGCCTTTCGCGGGCTGCAATTGTCGATCTCCTGTTAGAGTCGGCCACTGATATGGTTGATATTGAGTTGCTGATGATGGACCGTGAATTTGCTCACGACGCGGTGAAAGACGTGTGCGAAGAGCACGATGTCTGGTATCTGAACCCGGGGAAGATGCAGTCGAGCGAACGCGCGAAGTGTACTCGCCTTCGTCGCCAGGGCAAGCTCGTCCATATCAAGCGTGATGAATCGCCTACCGACGAAGATACTGGTCGAACGAAGCTTACGGACTTCGTAGACGAAGATGAAGAGCCCGAGGAGACGGAGGATGATGGCCCTGTTCGGAAGTGTGTGTACGTTCCGGCGATGAACGCTGAGCGGACGAGTGATGACGCAGACGACGATGATGATGACGAGTCGGAAGACCCTGAGGAAGATGAGGACGATGAGACTCGCCAGGAATTGCTTGAGGAGTTTGCGGAGGTGACTGATGAGGAGGTGGAGAATGTTGGGCGGATGTTTGGTGACGTGATCGACGAGGTCCGTGAAGAGGAAGAAGACCGCGAGTTGCCAGGGAATGAGGAAGACACGCGGCTGTATATGTTGTTCGAGACGAATCACCCGGACCTCGAAATCCCGGAAGAAGGAGACGATGGCGATGAGGGGAGGTCGGAGGTCGAGAAGGCCCACATGGTGAGCCGAATCCTTCGGAAGTACAAGCACAGGTGGGGGATTGAGAACGGGTTCAAGAAGATCAAGAGCTTCCGTGTTCGCACCACGTCGATGGATCATGAGTACCGGTTTTTCAACTTCCTCTTCGCCTGCACATTGTACAATGTGTGGCGGTTGGTCGATTTGCTGGTGAAGTTGGAGTTGTTAGCCGAGTCCGAATTCCGGCACAAGCCACTCGTGACAGCTGACCTGTTCCTGACGATTGCGAAGGACTACGTAGGGTTGGACCCGCCTGACTGACGAGTTCGTCTCCGGGTTTGCTTTCTCGTGAGTGGCAACACTTTCTGAACCCCGCAGTACCTACCCTTCTCACCGGTTATTCACCGAGTTCGACCCAAGTGATTCTACAACGAACATAATTGCACGAAGTGTTACTACGTAATAAATCGGCAGAGATAATTCTGAAGCTCGTTTCTCGTGAAACTAGTGATCACTAGCATACAGGATTTGCTATAGCGACATGAAGTTTATACACACCATGCATATCCTTGTGATATCGACCGTTGGTTTTCCAGACTGTCAGCGTCTGGAAACACACAACAAGTATACGCAAGCTGTCTGTATCCCGCTACTAACCGAACATAACTGACTCAGATTCACCCCGAACCACAGCACACCGGCTTCTTCTGGGAAACAACAGCACAATCGTAAGCAACGAGCCAGCACCACTCCCTGAGCGCTCGGATCAGGTCGACGATCCCTCGTAGACTGGATACCCAACACATAAATATATAGTAATATCACATTATGATGGAAGTAGCTCTTAATGACTCAAAACGGATCTCCCGTCACTCGTCGGCAGGCACTTGCGGTCGGCGTCGGTGCGACGATCGGGAGTTTCATGCTCCCGCGAGGGTGGTTTCTCAGCCCTCCCGAACGTACCCCGCAGATCACAACCGGAGCGTGGCCGATGGAGCGACATGACCCGGCACGAACGGGCCACACTCCGGTGGCGAACGGACTGACAGGGACACCGAACGTCTCTTGGCAAGCCACAATCACAGACAACGATGGCAAACGAGCCAACTCGGAACCCTTCCCTGGACCGAAAGCTCGTTCCGCTGGACCGAACCCTCGCTTCGAGTCAGAAACGGTCCCACGCTCGGCAACAAGCAGTTATTCGTCGGGTCTCGCAACCACCTAGCTGCCGTCGATCTGACTGACGGGAGTGCGCAGTGGGGACGTCGAACGAGCGGCACCAGTGCAGTCTTGCGTGTCGGCAAACGGTGTACATCAATAACGGAGACACTGCCGTGGCCCTCGATCTCCGGTCGGGACTCGAACGCTGGAAAACGTCCACTGCCACCGGCGTGCTCCCATACGCGTACGCAGACGGATTCATCGTCGGACTAGCCGGTGACAGTGATCCATCACCCCTCGCAGCGATCAATGTCCCAACCGGGGAAAAAGAATGGACACGTCCTACCGATGACGGCGATACAACGCTGATGGATGATGTCTAAAGTTTAAGCTATATTATCATTGACGATGGTACGGTCGAATACGGTGTCTGGAAAACAGTTGGCGATAACAGGGTGTACGCGGTATGCAAGCCACTTCACAGACGGATCTGCCGGCTCGGTGAAGTCGCGGCGGGCAACCATTATATCCGCATCTCCATGCCAATTGTCGCTGTCTGTCGATCCCGTTCGTCGGGTGTAAGCGGAATCGGAACCACAAGACATACTATTTAATAACATGTCTGTTGGCCATAAGACTTATTATTAATATGAATACACACATATATGATCCGACAGCGCTGGTGTCAACGCTTGAGTGGCGGTAGCGTCCACGGATCATGACACGATGACTAGGAAACGATTAACGATCAGTATAGTAGTAGTAGTGGTGGTCCTCTCCGTCGGCGGCGGCGGTGCGGTGACGACAGGCGTGTTGGCCGAGGAGTCGGACGACGGCGACAGCCGCGAGACCGCCATGGGGATGGCCGCCAACAGTACCGAGACCGGAGCGCTCGACTCAGATGATGTCGACTGGTACGCGTTCGATGTGGAAGCGGGTGAACGGATTTGGGTGCATCTCAAACTTGGTTCCAACGATTCGATCATCAACGAGAACAAGTCTGCACGGTTCGACATCTTCGGGCCGTCCGGCGACGAGGTGAACGAATACCCGAGCGATGTGATGGGTCCAGTCTATCGGCCAAATGCTGGTGCTACCATGCAGGCATTGGGTGGGACGATGGCTCAACAGTCCGGGACGTACTACGTTCGGGTGAAAGGGGAAAATATCACCCAGTACGACCTCACGGTTGAGACCCAGCGACTCGATCAGTACGATCCGAACGAGCAGCCAGCGTCGGCAACCCCAATCGAGTCGGGTGAGACGATCTCGGCAGTGATGAGTGGTCCCGACCGAGATACGTACGCGATCGATCTCGACAAAGGTGAGACGATCAGCGTGACGGCGAGTATGAACGCTCAACTCCTTGGACCGAATGCGAGTGATGCGACGATCACTGGACACCATAACGAGTACGTTGTCACTGATAAGCCGCCCTGGGCCACCCAGCTCAACCACACTGCAAACGCGAGCGGGACGTATTTCATTCACACGTATCCCTACGAGGAAGGGATCGGATCGTATAACATGGAAGATCCCTACGAGCTGTCTGTCAGCGTCTCCGGTGATAATGACAACGAATCGCCAAACGAAGACGATTCGGTGACTGATGATGGACCGACCGAGACACCCGACGAGACCGAACAGACTGACTCGGACGAATCGGTGGATGATGGTGACATTACTGTCGACGATACCACAGACGAGTCATCCATGAACACGGATGGGACCGACCAGTCAGATTTCGAAGAGACGATAGATGATACCGATGCTGACGCCTCCGAACGGTCGGAGTGCGACTGGTAGTCTCGTTGGTGGAGTTCTCTCCGTTCGCCTCGCCACTGCTTACTGGGCAACTGATCGTGGTGCTGCTCGTCAGGAATCAGAACCCTCCCAGTTTCAGCACCGTGGTACTAACACGCTTGCAGCAGCCATCGCTCCGATCACCATACCATACATCGTAAACGTCCCAACAAGACGTGTTGCACAGTTAGTTGTGTTGCGTCTTCGTCGCACACCCAGGAAGGCATCATTTATTATTATATTTATTTCTATTAGTGTTTATGCGGGGATGATCTCAGTCCGGATGGACAATCTAATGGCAGTTGTTCTAGTGCTCTGTTCATTTTGTCTTCCCATACTTGTTGGAGCAGTGTTTGGACTCAATCCTCTCGGTGACGAAGGTGCTGCACTGCCAGCAACACTAACGTCATCAGTTTCAGGGGTACAGTATATTCGTGGTGTGATGCTTCCAGGTCTCTTGTATGGACTTCCTCTCACGATCATAACAACAGCACTTGCGGGCTTTTCAGTCCGTATCAGTTGGATCGTGCTATTGGCTTTGTTATAATAGGTGCTGTCCTGACTATCGCAACGGTTGTAAGTGCTCCAGCGATCGGGATTCGCTTTCCCCGTTTTGACGCACCCACAATTGGACAGAGCCACGAGGCTGTTCGGCCACGTCTGATAGCTATTGGACTTTACTTGATATCCATCTCTGTATTGGGGGGAATCGGGATTCTGGTGTTGCTTATCTCTTCATCGATTCAAGACGTACTCGTGATCCTTAGTGCTGGGAGCGTCGTACTGTCTTCTTATGGAATTCGAGTAGGCGGTCTCATTGGCTGGATCGTTATTACTGTTGGATCCAGCTACCTTCTCTATCGAGATGCAGTCCGTCGATTCGATAACTATACGATCGAATAATATCCGGAAAAGTGATCTTCATTGACGAAACGGGCACATTAGTGAGCAGAGAGAATTTTTAGTCCCAAAACTTCGGCACTGTTGCATCAACCTGATATCCGTCCCCCTGGTTACTGTCAGAGATGAGCGTTCGCCGATCACCGTCCATCGACAGTGGGCCCATGACGTTCGTGAGCAAGATCTCCCGGGTTTCGGTTCGGTAGAGTTCGTACCATTCATCCCCGTCGACGCTCGCGAGAACGACTGAATCCTCTGCGGTGTCGTGCATGGGCGAGTAGCCAAACGGCATGAGACAGAGTTCACGGCCCGACTCGAGGTCTTCACGAATGTGCCATCGGCGTCGGGCGTACATTTCCATCGTGTCATCGTTAGGGTCCGTCTCTATCTGTACGTGTGGACGGACCAGATCGCCCGCTCCGTTTGGCTCGTCGTCAGGTCCTTCGCGTTCCCAGCGAATGATACCCTCTGGGGCTCCATCCGTACCGAAGACGACACAGTCTTTGAATGCCGCCACCTGGGTGATCATCGTCACTCCACCGCGCTCGGTGAGCTCCTTCCATGAGCTACCATGGTCGTTGCTCCAGTAGATCTGTGAGTTTCCGTGATCGCCGACAGCGACCCAAACCCGCTCGGCATACGGATCGTACTCCACGTCGTGGATATGGTTATTAGCGGCATCCATGTCGACTGTTTCGGGCTCAAGCACCAGTTCGAAGCTTTCCCCGCCGTCGGTTGAGAGCAACACCTCATTTGCATGGTTCCCGTTATCGAAGTCCGATCCCTCATAGCAAGAGATTACCACGATATTCTCATGGACGGCATGGCCCATGCTGTTGGAAGTCCGACCCCAGTCAAACTCATAGAGGGTTTCCGATCCGCTGAGATCTTCGTTGAGTAGCTCTAGACGTCCCGTCGTCTCGTCGAAATGGCCACCGATCCCGACGAGTATCCGTCCACTATCGGGAACGATAACTGTCTCGACACGCTCATCCCCAAGCTTCGGATCACCTTCGAACGAGTAGAGCGTCTCGGTCGTTTCCCACCAGTCGTCGCTGACTACCACGTCGGGACCGTCGCGCCCGTACATACGTCCGTTCTGATCGATCCAGACCGGTTGGCCCGCCTCCCGCTCGGTACGAACGTTGAGATCGTAGTGGGTGTACGGCCGGCCATCACCCCCTTCCGGTTCCGGTTCCGGTTCCGGTTCCGGTTCTGTTTCTGATCCGTTCTCTTTAGGATCTGTGCTCCTCGTGTTCCCGGATTCGTCATCCATCGAACATCCTGCAAGTGCGACTCCCGTTCCTACTGTCGTGGCTGTTCGCTCAAGGAATCGTCTTCGATCCATTGATAAATATTCAACTTTCAGCGAAAAGTGCTTTCTCATTGACTACAGATGGTTGAGTTGGATCGGTATTAGCTGTAATAAACCCTATTTTAACTATCTAAATATAATCAATATAATTATATGTGCCAAACTTATTTGGGATGATGATTTTATTTACTGAATTTCACAGAAAATAGAGCACCTCGGCGAGTCGAGCGGGTAAGCGTTTGGCGGAGTATGAGCAGGCACGAACGGTCATGTATGTGATAAATGCATCAACAATACTGAGGTCGTTCGGGCGCGAACAGATCGTTCGTACGCATTCTCCCACGTGGGAGGAACGAATGTCGTACTGGTTCGACAGCGATCACCACCTGGATATTCCACCCGACAACTGAGAGCGTCGCAAATTTGTATCCCTGCTCGGCTCTATCCGACACTCTATCATAGATGACATATAAGTCAGTAGTTATGTACCTCGAAGAGATGCGCGAACGGGGCTTCGACGAGGAGTTCGAGGGGATCGTCACCAACCCGAAAAAGAAACACTCGAACCGATCCGCCTTCCTCGACGAAATGAAGACGTTCGAAAGCTGCGACCGAACCGCCCTATAGACTGACGATGGCTTGGGATCTGTATCGAGGCGTTTCGGTGCTTCAAGTGTCTGACTGCGGTAGTTCGTCCGCGACAGGAGTGGTAGGTGGCTAGAGAGCAGTCGAAGTAGGCGGCGTCAATCGCGGCAACGTCACTAATATCGTGCAACGCCTCAGATTCTACGATCCGAACTGCTACTGTGTGGCGATTACACGCTGGCGATCTGCATACATAGATAGTATCGAGATCTACCTCGAATGCCTACCTCTCACAAGCGTTTACAAATAATATATTATTTGACTAGATACAGTGATACTGGATGATTTCCAAATGGAGACATGAAGATACATATTTACATATATTCTTCCCTATAATCAATATATTGTATAACTTTAAGTAATATTTTTATCCCCATATAATATGGATATATACATCCGAATTACGGAATAATTCGTAGTGACGATACCCCAATGCGGAGATAAGCGAAAATTATCAACGAACCCATGACATACGAACGAAGCAACCAACGTCTAGCGATTGTTCTCGTTTGTGTCGTCACGTTTTCTATGACAGCACCGTTTATCGGTATGCTGGGAGCGGGACAGCAAGCGGGAGACGGTAGTATCAGCAGTACACCTAGTAGTGCATACCAGAACATCGATGATGGACAGGACCATTCCAACCTGAACGGACCTATAGAGCAGTCCACTCGCCCGGACCAACCTGGGGCTACAATCGATCCAGCTCTAACAAAATCTGAGGGCACAGTCACGGTCGTCGTCCGGCTTGAGACGGCTGATGTCCCGATGACGGCCAGTCGGCAAGCGGCGATCCAGTCGCTTAAACGCCACGCCCAGCAGACTCAACGGCCCGTTCTCAGAGTCGCCAACCAGAACGGAGACGGGGTGACCGTCCTCAGTCGACTGTGGATCGCCAACGCAGTTCTCTTAGAGGTCGATAAGAACGACGTCAGTCTGCAGAGCATCGCCCAGATCGAGGGCGTCAAGCGCCTGCACGCCAACTTCGAACTCGGTCTGCCACAGCCTATGACATCGGAGACGGATGATGGAAATGTCGGCACACTGAACACCAACCGGGCTGGAGCTACCGCCACCTACAACACGACTTACGGTCTCGATCAGATCCACGCGACCGAGGTCTGGAACGAGTACGACACCATGGGCCAGGGCGTGAAAGTGGCAGTGCTCGACACCGGCGTCGACATCGATCACCCCGATATCGATCTCTACACCACGAACGAGTCGAACGAGACCTATCCCGGCGGGTGGGCCGAGTTCGATAGTAATGGTACCCGCGTCAAAGGGTCAGTTCCGCACGACACTGACCAGCACGGGACTCACACGAGCGGAACTGTCTCGGGAGGCAATACCAGCGGAGAATACATCGGCGTTGCGCCCGACGTCAGTCTGATGCACGGGTTGGTCCTCCCCGACGGTGAGGGCACGTTTACGCAGATCGCTGCCGGGATGCAGTGGGCGGTTGCCAACGATGCCGACGTCGTCAGCATGAGTTTTGGTTCGTGGGGCTACCACTCGGCGCTGATCGAACCGACGCAAAACATCGAGGCTGCCGGAGCAATTCCCGTGGCCGCTACTGGCAACTTTGGGGGCGGGAACAGCGATTCGCCTGGCAACGTGTATGATGCAGTCGCCGTCGGTGCATCAAACGAAACCCGCGGTATCGCATCGTTTTCAAGCGGAGAGGTTGTGAATACCCCCGAAGACTGGGGTGAGGACGCCCCCGACGACTGGCCTGACTCCTACGTCGTGCCCGACGTTGCCGCGCCGGGGGTGGACGTGAAGAGTGCGATTCCCGGTGACGACTATGCGGAACTCTCCGGGACGTCGATGGCCACGCCCCATACCGCGGGGACGGTCGCGCTGATGCTCTCGGCGGCTGGCGGCGACCTGCCGACAGGTGAGATCAAATCAACGCTCTTCGAGACCGCCTTTAAACCCGAGGAGTGCTCGCCGAGCTGTGACCCACGCGATGGCAATGACACCCGATACGGTGCGGGTATCATCAACGCCACGGCCGCGACCGATCGGGTGGCGGCCCAAAGCGGCATCACCGGCACAGTCACGGATGCGAGCGGTGCACCCATCGAGGATGCGGCCGTTTCAACTCCATCGTTCACAGTCGAAACGAACGCGAGCGGTCAGTACATCCTACGCGCCCGCCCTGGCACCTACGACGTGAGCGCCACCGCGTTCGGCTATGAGAACGCAACGGCGTCGGTTACCGTCGAAAACGGCACCTTCACCACACAGAACTTCACGCTCGTCGATGCGCTCGGCGTGCGGATCGTCAGCGGCCAGCCCCCCGTAGTCGAGGGCGGCGAGAGCGCGTCAGTAACTGCCGAGGTGGCGAATCTCGATACGTACACCGCGGAGCTGACCGGCAACTACAGTCCCACGGATGCGACACTGTACGTCAACGGAATCCAACAGCCGTTCGGCGAACCGATTTTCCTTGGTGGATACTCCGGCGATCTCAACGTCGCCGTCGAGACGACGTCCGGAACGGCCGGCGAACTCTCCGTAACCCACACCTTCCACGGTGAGGGTGATACCATTGAACGGACAACCGGTCCAACTGAGGTGTTCGCGGAGGTCACGGACATCGCGGTCGTCGACTCTGATCAGAATTTCGGTGATCAAGTCGTCACGGTGCTCGAAGAGGAACTGCCCGCTCAGTACCGTATTACGCTCCTCGAGGACCAAAACGCGATGGAGGGGGTCGGTGCGTACGACACGTTCGTCATGCAGGACGTCGACCCGGCCGACCTCAACGTACAGGCGTTCGTCGCGGCTACCGACAGCCCAGCGACCGGTGTCGTCTGGCTCGACAACTGGGGCTCGGACAGCAACGCCATTCGGGAGCTCTCGAACGCAACGGGGGATCCAGCACGCAGGAATCAGAGTAACACCGGCTCCGCGACAGCTATCTACAATGTCACCAAAAGTCACCCGATCTTCGAGGACGTGGCGGAGCCCGGCGAAACGGTTGCTGTTCACAACATGTTCTGGAGCGCTCGAAGCTGGTTCACCAACTACAGCGGGCAGGTGATCGCTACTGTCGGTGCGCCGATCGCGGGCCAGAGCGGCCCGGCGGTAGCCGTCGATCCACAGACCAGAACAGTGCTTGCGGCCACGCTCGGTCGGGCACAGGGCATCGAGAACGAGCATTTCTATGAGCCAGCCGACCAGATTCTGGCGAACGCCGTCGAGTACGCGAGCCGATGCCCACCGGTGTGCTCACCTCGAGACAGCCACCCCAGATCGAACCAGACGAGGATGCGGTTAGTAACAGTCGTAGATGAATAGTGACGACTCAGCCGTTGGAACGGAACCCTGCGTTATCTTGTAAAATGAAATGATATGAAATATTATATAAATAATATAATACGCTATTTATAGTATCTAGAAATTATTTAATATACTGTGATATAAATAGTTGATCCCGCGGCAAACAGTTCCACTTGGGTCCAATTACAACAGTTGTCTCTCTGTCGCCTTCTCGCAGACCGTCGACATCCCGAATCGGTGCTCGTCTACCAGGAAACCGCCGACCGATCGGTGAGAGATTCGATACGCTTACGGACCGGTTCAGTTGGTCTGCTCTCCACACCCTCGTTTCCTGAGTTTCTACGTCGGCGTCATCGAACTCGAGTGGGAATGCCAAGGTATACTGTTCACAACATCAAACGAGCTATGAATGCATGATTCAACCACAGTATGGTGATTCACCCCCATCTGTTCCGTTACTTCTGGACTCCGTGCCGGTCGAGTGAGGCTCCTCACGTACTGAGTTTGTCGACACTCTACCCGAGTCTGTGACGGATCTCGTCCGGATATTGACCTCGTGATTGTAGATCGCTCGTTGCTCGTCACTCAGTGACTGTTCCGACTGGGGGCGCGTTCACCGGATGAGGAAACCCTGCCTGTTGGGATGGAAGCAGGTGATCACCCTCCACAGCAGAGAAACCTTTCAGTGGCTTCACCCCCGAAGTTTCCCTATGGGACGCGATTTGGACGACGTGGACCGCAGTATCCTCTACCTGCTTCAGCGGAACGCCCGTCGGACGACAGCCGAAGAGATGGCTGACAAGGTCGGCGTGTCGGCCAGCACGATTCGCAATCGAATCGATCGACTCGAAGACGATGGGATCATCAAAGGCTATCATCCTGAGATCGATTACGAAGCGGCGAATCTGCCGTTGCAAGTGACGTTCGTCATCTCCGCGACACCAACCAACCTCGTTGAGTTCTCCGAGAAAATCCGCGAAATTCAGGGCGTGATAGATGTTCGTGAGATGTTGACTGGCCGACGAAATATCCATGTCGATGTGGTCGGTACCAGTACAGACGACATTACCACAGTCACCGACACGATCCACGACCTTGGGGTAGAAATCGAGTCGTCAGAGATGATGCGACAGCGCCACGTCCAACCGTTTAACCACTTCTTCCTGCAAGGTACTGAGGAGACAGATGCACGCACAGACAACATAGCAGACGAAGAGCTACCGACTGAGTGAGCTATGGCTGAGTTCGAGATTCCACAGAATAGGGCGCAAATTTTCGTGTTCTCACATCACCTAATATGGAAATCACAATTTCATCACGCGTATTCTGCGAAAATCCGCATTTGATCGTCTACGTTTACAACAATCTTATCTGCGTGCCGGTCCTCTCACTAGTGTGAAGAGATCCTGATGGATGGTTAGCCTTCAGGGTACACTTCTTGGGGCCACAATGAATGACAACATCTTTGACGCGCTCAGAGACGAACACCGTCGAGAACTGCTACTTGACCTGCTCGAACACAACCCACAGAGCGTCACGAACCAGAGCACCGCAGATGGGCAGACAGAGCAAGCGGACGCTGACCGGCAGTTGCAGATAGCGATGTACCATACCCATCTTCCAAAACTCGAAGACTACGGATTTATTCAATGGGATGAGAATAGGAACGAGATCATCAAGGGACCACAGTTTAGGGAGCTTCGCCCACTACTTAAATGGGTGAACGACTCCGGTGAGTGTTGAGTACCTTCAATACTGTCTAGGCGACCAGTAGTGGTATACAGTTGTCCTTCTAAATCAATACATGAGTCCATCGCCACCACGTTCCGTCGATGAATCGCTCAGCAGGAACGTTATCGAGGCAGTCGCCACAGAGATGAATATTCACCCGACAGAACTTTCAGAGCCATTGTACGAGGTCCTCAACCCTGACGCTCTGGATGTTCTGTTCGTAGACAGAGACGGGACGGACGGGAAGGTGACGTTTAACTACTGTGGCTACTCCATAACCGTGACTGCCGAAGGCGATGTTTCAGTCGAAGCATAGATGAATCCACAAAAAGATGTCCGACAGTAATATATCTATGTATTACCTATCTGATGAATTAGCTTGTTGACTTTCCAGAGACCATATACCACAATCCCGGAGGATAGAACTGCTGCATACCTTTCGTTCGAATTAAGACCTGACGAATTATGAGCGCTCCGTCAGTGTCGGCTGAGACGCTCGCATACTTCTCAAGGATGTCGCCAACGACCCCCTGGGCAGCGTCAGGGAGGTGTTCGACAGCGATATCTTCTGGCACGCACACCGATCAGGAAGTACTTCCCACTTGAGGGGGACTGGGTAATTGCCGATCGAACCCGATACATTGGCGTGGATCGCCGCACGACTGCGCACGACAACACTGAACTCTCGGGCGTGGTTGCAATCGATCTGGACGCTGAACACTCCCCACCACCTGTCGTCTGGCGGGCACGGGAGGGAGAGTCAAGCCCACCCCTTACCCTGTCTGTTCGTGGTCGAGTGGTTTTTGCGCCGGTAGGACATGGTATCAGCGCGCTCGCGGGTATTGAGCGCGCGACCGAGATGGTCCAACGGTGCAAGGAGGAAGGCAAACCGATCGGTCGGCCCAAGAAACCCGATGCGGACGAGCTGGACCATGTCTATGAATGGCGCGAAAAGGGACTGAACTACGGCGAGATCGCCACACTTGCCAGTGAGATCTTCGGTACCGATGTCACCTGCCAAACGATCCACAGCTCTGCAAGGACAGTCCCGATGCGTAAGTGGTACTGGACAGCGGAGCTGCCGACGTGGAGCATACTGGGGCCACTCGCCAGTGCGAGGCGATATGGCATGTACTGTATATTTTTATTGATAGAGGAACGAGAAAGTACTATGTCTCGACAAAAAGCTGTCCTCGTGGGGATTCTCTTGATCCTTACCGTCGGATGTACTGCTCCCGGGTTAGCACGTGCTCCCCCCCAAGCGGCGTGTGGGATCTGTACTGACGCTCTCGATCAGGCTGCTGCTGATCAGGGAGTGACGCTTACTCGAGGACAGTCAAAGCTAGTGATTCAGGTCTATGAGAACACCTCCACCCGGTGGACGGCGACCGTGCAACTCTCAGATGGTGCCAGCGCCCTTCGGAACGATTCACTGCGGAGAGCCGTCGTTTCGAACGTCTTCGATCGCGCTCGAATGGTTGCTGAACCAACTCATGTGACCAGTCATCTCTCGGGCCAGACCCTTACCGTCTCGTATCGTGATCCCGGTGCTGCTGAGACACATGATGATACTATCGTTTTTACTCGGTTCCATGCTACCGAGCCTCAGTCCCCGTTCGTTATGGGCGGCGAAGGGACGCCGTATCCCGGTGCAGACACGGTTGTGCTTCGCGCCCCGAACGGCTATACGGTCACGGGCGACTACGCGTCAGCGACGGGATCCGACGCCGCCGTCCGGTGGCACGGCAACAGAACCACCGAGCACATCGACCGCTCGACACGTGTCACGTTTATCGACGACCAATCTCCTCAGTCGGACTCGAATGACGCCACGCTGATGGCTGAACTGAACGATGTCTGGAGTAGTATGTATCGCACCCTCATCGCTGCGCTGTGTATGGTTTTCATCGCTGGCATCTTATTTGTATACCTATACAGACTCACTCAGGACTGAGACGTTCGGTTGTACGTCGTTTCTACTGTTGTCGTCGTGATCTCATGGTGGCGAAATGCCGCCGACCAACCGTATGAATTCGCTGATCGTCCGCGTGCGGTTCACTCTGCCTGTCTGGCTGGAGGACGACTGTCTTCATACCCCACTACTTTCGGGTGGTGCAATATCCCACACTGGGATGAGAGTTCGGTAGTCAGCGGGTAGCGATATTGACGGCTGCGTTTGCAGCAGCCTTGCTCTGGTGGCCACAATCCGTACGCGCGACGGTGGTGGCGGGCGTCGCGGTTGATCGCATCACAGGATGGCGGTGATACTCGCTCCGATTGGATCGACTATATAAAGACGCGGGATTGCTGACAGGGGAAAGCGAGATGATCCGGATCAGAAAGATGCGTTTCCGAGACCATTCAGGATGCGCAGTGATCGATCACGTGGACGCAACCGTTGACCATTTAAGTCGTTCTCGCAACAAGGTGAAGATATAGACGGGATTTCTGCGCGTGGTCTGTTCTGCTGGCTACTCTGCGAACGCTCATCGACAGTGAGGCTAAGGCTCCCTTCGTCGTTCTCCTCGGTATTCACGCAGTCATGTCGTCCGTCTCGTGCAGAACGATCAGCGAAGCTACCGAGATAGGTAGCTTTTCAGAGAGAGTCCTCGATTTGTTCGAGCTCCGTTCGTGTTCGCTCGGTTTCGACGTTGCCCGTGTTACGGGTTTCGATCGGTTCGAACAGCATGATTTCGGCCTCACTGTCAGCCGTTGGACGATGTTCAACCCCAGATGGGACGATCGCGAACTCACCCTCCTGGAGTGTCACATCCGGCTCATCTCGAAGCTCGATCTGAACCTCACCTGCTGTCACGAGAAACAGTTCATCAGCATCGTCATGATAGTGCCAGTCGAACTCCCCTTCGACCTTGGCGAGTTTGACCGCTTGACCATTGAGTTCGCCTACCAGCTTCGGGGCCCACTGCTCGTTGAATGAGGCAAACGCCTCTGCGAGGTTGACTTTCTCCATGAACGGGGTACAGGTCGATCAGACAAATAGATTCGGAGCAGGTGAGTCCCAACCCGTAATGAATGGTTTATTTCCACATATTTATACTATAATCCATTCATCAGAATCTTTCAGTTTCTTCCCCTTCCCACTCGTCTTCGAGGGTCGCGTACAGCAGAAGATCCTGACCGTGGCGAAGCATTCCGACGGTCTCGATCCGCCTGCCTGATCTCAGGTACCTACCTGTACGTCTGGGGGCCGTCTCTCAATCCTCGGCTGTGAGGATGAAATAGCCACTGATAGTTCCCGACCCGATCGCTCCAACTAGGGCCCCAAACCGCGGTATGGCCGCCAAGAGCGGTGGTTGTGGAGTGTAGGTACCGATATACATAGGATAGTACTGTCCCTTTTTCAGCACTTGTCCGCTATTATTCGCAATGGAAGCCGCAGTGGCCTTGCTAGGCGGAGCCCATGGTGCTGGAACCTCAGTCGGGACGATCAATTCCCTGGAGTCAGTTGAGACCTGGTCATCGAAAAATTCCTGGGCGGCAGCCGGGAGGTTCTGATATCGATACGTGGTCTTCGCTACGCTTCCGTACTCTGCTGGGACAGGATCTGGCTCGGGTGGGCCGATACTCACCACCACATCTGTCTCTGGGTTCGGAATGGGGGAGACGAGCGGGGCGACAAACAGTGAGACAGCAACGAGCATGGCAATGCCGGCGAGAATGCGTCGGTTCATGCAAGATCCTCCCGCTGAAACCGCAGATACGCAAGCCCAAGCGGCACCACCAGCCAGACTCCGAAAATTACGATCCCAAACCATAGCTCGAGATAGAATGGAGTCGGGCCACTGGCCCCACCCAACGCCGCATCGAAAGCATTCCGTGGGTTGAGGCGCTTGAAGAGGAAAAACCACTCAGGTGGGGAGCGGTCGATGTCGGTGACAACGAAGCCTTTCACGACCAGGAGAACCGTGTCCCACAGAAACGTGAATAGGATCACCAATCCAACCGCCCCCCACGTCGCTACCGTCGTCGAGGACGTCACTGCTGAAAACGCGATCGCAACCGCCACGAATACGATCCCGAGCACGATCATCGTGCCCGTGAAGCGGGTGTACGCAGCGATCGGAAGCGTCCCGACCCGTACAGCGATGATGATCCCGGCGATGATGATCCCAACGAGCACCGTCACCGCGACGATGCTCGCGCAGCCGAGAAGTTTCCCGAACACCACATCTCGGCGCGTATAGGGAAGTCCGAGAAGGAATTTTAGACTCCCTGACTCGCGCTCACCCACGACCGCCTTGTAGCCCAACATCGTTCCCAGGAGCGGTAGGAAGATACTCACTGGATCGCTCAGCGAATTGATGACTGCCGTCGCTTGCGAGCTCCCATCGGCTGTTGCTCCGTATTCGATGTAGAAGTACGTCAGGACCGCGGTAAACATCGTGAACAGCCCCGTCACGACGAACAGGGCCCGTGAACGAATCCCGTCCCGAAAGTCTTTCTTGGCGATCGTCAGCGTGCTCATTGGCGGCCTCCAACAGTGGCAGACGTGTCAGTGGTCGTGGGTGAGTCATCGAGATGAGTATCACCAGTGCTTGATGGATGATCTGTCGTATACGTCATGAACGGCTCTTCGAGCGAGATCTCCGTCAGCTCGAAATCACGGACCGATGCTCCCGCCTCATCGAGCACGGTCAGGACCCCCGTCTTCGCCTCATCCCCACACTGCACGATGACCGTCGTGTCGGTGACGCTCGCGCCAGCCACGCCACCAACCGAGCACGGCCCCTCCGGTACGCGGTCGACTTCAACTGCGAGGTCGAGATCCGCGACGGCGGTCACGCCGCCGTACTGTTCCGTCAATCCTGTCGTTTCGATCGCTGGCATCCATTTGTTTCCTTTCACACCACTCTATTAAAATGACGAGATAGTTCGTATCTAACCTCGTTAGTATATGGCTGTATACCACTAATTTCCCGGTGTTCGTCCGCTGCCTCTTAGTAGTATATCCGGACAGCAGACACCGGTCAACGCGGTATATCACGATACACCCCTCGCTTCGTATCTGCAACAATCGCGGAGTATAAGGCCTGTACTGACAATGCGCGATATATGGCAGGCAAATCCGCGTCGCTGCTCACGAAAACGCAACGCCGCCGTCTTCGATCTGATTTCGAGGAGCTTGATGAGGACGCAAAACGCCGCGATCAACAGCTGATCCGAGAGCGAGTGCAGACGGGTATGCATGATTTTCGGTTGCTGACTGACTACCCGGATCGTCAGCTCGAACTGGCCTTTGAGGACGACGTCGACGAGGAGTTGCGAGCGGCACTGGCAGACACCTATCTGATCGTAGAGCGGATTTGTGACCTCCATCGCTACGATCGTGATCAGGTGCTCCAGGAGGCACGAGGACGCGCCCAGGATGTCGCCGCGGACACAGCCGATGTCAGTAGTCTCACCCGGCTTGATCTGCGCACGACGGCAGAGGTACGTCAGCAGACCGAAGACCGATTCAGGGCGAGCCGCTGGGAGAAACGGATGATTGGGTTGGTGAAACTCGCGGGTGCAGGGCTCTTTAGCACGCTATTTCTGTCCATCTATTCGTT
Organism: Halocatena salina; assembly: GCF_023115355.1. Classification (NCBI taxonomy): domain Archaea; kingdom Methanobacteriati; phylum Methanobacteriota; class Halobacteria; order Halobacteriales; family Natronomonadaceae; genus Halocatena; species Halocatena salina. Next base: position 85,263 of record NZ_CP096021.1, on the reverse strand, counting down.
TGCTTTTCGGCCCGTGAATGTGGGGAATCTCGGTGTCGTACTGGGGTCACTCCTCGTTGTGACGCTCGTGCTTGGCGTCGTGAGTACCGTCATCATTGCTGTCCACGCACTGCGATATGATCTCGCGCCAGCACTCCAGACACTAACGAGCCAATTCCGGAAGATGGGCCAGACAGCCCAGAACCGGTGGGAGCAGCAACGGAACCGGCGTAGGCGCGACGACTATACAGTGTGTGGGGATGAGGGATTAACCAGGAAGAATGCATCAGGATCCACCACGGGTGATGTGGATAAACCGCCTCTCGAGAGACTGCGCGAGCGCTACGCAGCGGGCGACCTCACCGACGAACAGTTCGAACGGAAACTCGAACGGTTACTCGACACGGAATCCCTCGAAGACGCAGAAGATCGCATCACAGCACGATAATAAGAAAGTAGACGAGTCGGAACACCGGGGCGATGACCGTGTCGAGGGTCCACGTTTTCGATGTGAGTGAGGGCTGCAGGCTACTCCGGACGATCCGTTTCGAAGCCCTCGAAATCCAACAGAACGGTTGTTTTGTAGTGTCGATCACCGGATTTGACGGGGCCGTTGTTGGCATCGGTAGATAGTCCTATAGGTAGCATGATGCAGAATGTTAATAGCGGTGTCTCAAAAAGAGGGTTTCTGAGACGGCTCTAGGGCTGGTAGTGATCGAGTCAGTTGTGAGAGTGACCGGTTTTACACGGTATGTGAAAAGGAAATCCTTCTGCCCACCCGAAGGCGGTCGATATCGTGGCTATTCGTAGGTCCGTTGCTCGTCACTCCCTGACTTTTCAACCGAGAAGCCTGTTCACCGAGCGAGGGAGCACTGCCTCTTGGGATGGAGCTAGTGGTGACTGCCTGAGTACGACACAGTGGCGGCGATTCACGATGGCATCCGTGGAAATCTTCGAGATGGGTTGTCTCTTACCGTCGAGCGACTCGGGACGCCCCCGTGTCTACTCGAAGACGGTCGCGTACGACAGAACCTCACACCTGAACAAAAGTCGACGCTCGAAGCCGCTATCGAACACGGGTACTACGAAGTTCCACGGCAGCGGTCGGTCACCGAGATCGCAGACGACATCGGTGTCTCGAGCTCGACGTTTCAGTACCGACTAAACCGAGCCGAGGCATGGCTGGCACGACAGTTCGCGGCGGATTCGATGGACGTCGATCCCGACGTCGATCCCGAAGACATCGAGTTCATACGGTGAGTACCTACTGCATCCGAACACGGTGCATTTGAAATATTTCGAAGTAATTCTCAACCCTCCGCAGGCCGAAGGCTTGCTCGTATGACACCCGATTCCGACATCTCGGTTCGTCTCGTCCGGAACGCCACCGTCCTCGTGACCATTCGTGATACGACGTTCCTCGTCGACCCAATATTTACATCACCGGGTGAGAATCCGCCCGCACCAAATTCGCCGAATGACCGGAGGAATCCACTCGTCTCAATGCCCGACGTCGACCTGTCCCACGACGCCGTGGTCGTCACCCACCGTCACCCCGACCACTGGGACGAAGCGGCAAAAGAGGAACTCGAGGCGGACGTTCCGTTGTTCTGTCAGCCTGAGGAGGCGGACGCCTTCGCCGACGAGGGGTTCACTGACGTTCGGCCCGTTGACGATGAAGAATCTTTCGACGACATCACTATCCACCGGACGCCCGGCCACCACGGCCACGGAGAGTTAGCTGAGGAGATGGGACCAGTTTCTGGGTTTGTCTTTGAAGGCGACGAGACGTTGTACCTCGCTGGTGATACGATCTGGTACGAGCCGGTCGAACGGACGCTCGACCAGTTCGAGCCCGATATGGTCGTCCTCAACGGTGGGGAAGCGCAGTTCGAACGGGGCGAACCCATCACAATGGGCGTCGAGGATATCTCTGCCGTCCGTGACGCTACCGACGCCGAAGTTGTCGTTGTGCACATGGAAGCCATCAACCACTGCCTGCTCACCCGCGAGGAACTGCGGGCGGCGACAGAGAGTGTTCACGTTCCCGATGACGGAGAACAAATCACTTTGTAAATTCATCTACAGACGAATAAAACCCAACCATCTAATACGATTCCAAAAAGCACCGTAACCTGTTGAGCGACTACGATCACGCTCACAAGGCACGGTTGGACACCGACTCTACGGACAGCGTTGGATGGCCGACAATGCCGTCTCGGCCATCAAGCGCCGATACGGGTCCGTTGTCAGGGCGTGCATGGTACCGTGAGTTTCGCGAACCGGTGCTTACCGCCGCTGTCTACAACCTCGAACAAACCATCGGCAACTGATCCCTACATCCGTGGATTCAACAGAGCCGTCATGTGTGTTCACTGATCACACACATAATAAGTCTTAATAGCCACTTACCACCATATTGGTTGTCAATGGCACGATACAATAGACGGACGTTTCTACGGTTGACCGGTGTGACGCTCGGTGCTGCAACGGCGGGTGTGGGAACCACGGCGGGAGCAACGGGGGAGAACTCACGGTTCCTCATCGATCTACGCGAGGTATCGCGGTCTGCAATTCCGAGCGACGTCAACATCATACACGACATCTCCCAAATCGATCTGTTGGCTGCCCGTGGGGATCCGAATTCTGTCGGGGGAAAAGCGGCGACGACACCTGACATCAAAGTCAATCAGCACGATGCCGGTCCAGTAGTCGAATACGACGGCCCAACGGTTAGCGAGAAGAGTCGAAGCCATAACCACGACGGAGCGCCCACCAATACCGAACTCCAATGGGACAAGCGCGTTCAAAATGTTGGTGATCTAACTGACAAACCGGGCGGCGGAACGTTTATTCATGACACGACGAAGGGGGAAGGCACTCGCGTCGCAGTCGTGGATTCCGGCGTCTATGACGCCCACCCCGACCTTCAGGGCGTTGTCAACGATGAGCTATCGAAGAACTTCACCACGGACCGCTACGACTGGCGGCCACATGGTGCTGGCAGTCACGGGACCCACGTCGCTGGCACCATCGCCGCAACGAACAGCAACGACGGTCCGGCTGGCGGTGTTCTCGGTACCGCGCCTGAAACCGAGATTGTTGCTCACCGGGTATTCTCCGGTGTCAAGGGAGAAGAGGCATCGACCGGGGATACGATTGCGGCACTCGCAGATGCTGCGGACAAGGGCTGTGACGCCGCGAACTTCAGCGTCGGCTACGTGAATCATAATCCCGAGAAGCATCCAGAACTCCGCGAGATCAAGTCGATGTACCAGCGACTGTCGAAGTACGTCCGAAAGAAGGGCATGGTCTTCGTGAATTCCGCGGGCAATAGTTCGCTCGATATGGACAAGACGAACGTTCTATCGCTCCCGACCGAGGTTGAGGGGATTTTCGGCGTGGCGGCGACCGGTCCCATCGGCTGTGGGTGGGGTGGCAAGCACAGCGCCAACGAAGCGAAGTGGCTCACAGGCAACCGACTAGAGGAGCCGACGACCGAACCGGCCTTTTACACCAACTACGGTAGTGCAGTCGATGTCAGCGCCGCTGGCGGAAACGCTGACCTCGAAGCGCTCGACAGTGTCGAGTGGGCAAAACGAGATCTCGTTTACTCGTCCGTCTACAAAACCACCGAGAACGGCACCACTGTCTCGGGCTATGGCTGGAAGGCGGGTACCTCAATGGCTGCACCACAGGTCACAGGCGCAGTCGCGCTGGTGCGGTCGCTTCGACCCACTGCCAGCGTCGAGGAAGTCGAATCACTCATCCAAGCGACTGCTAGCGACGCTCCCGGCGATAAAGCCTACCACGGTGCTGGTCATCTCAACCTCAAACAGCTCGTCAAGCGCGCCTGAACGTCCTGACCGTCGATACGGCCCGCTAATGCGATCGTGACATGGCGGTTACCCGTGCAGTCGTTCCGATTGGTGAGTGCTATCGAGGCTGGTTGAGTGCGTATCTGGTTACGCAGTCTCAGAACGAGAACGGATGAGGTACGTTCGCCTGTCACGGTATCTGAAGCCAGCAGCTGCTTTTCTCATGCACAGTATACACTGAATATGTATCTACAGCTCAGACTTCACAGGGAACCACACATGACGAATCGACCTACCCAGTTTCAGCTATCGAGACGATAGTACCACCATCGTTGACTGATAGGTGAAGTTCATCGGTCTCGATTGGTATTCGGAGATGAACACAGGACTGAGCGCTATCGAAGGTGGTGTATTCACGACTCAGCGCCCAAGAGAGATTCCACAGCGGTTGGGTATCGAGTTCGACACCATGAGAGGTGTGGAACCCGATAACGGACGGATGATCGCGAACCGCACAACCGACGGGAAGATACACACGTGCCCAGCAGCTCGTACAAGTGGACAAGAATCGATGGCTCACATTCCCGATACTCGTCATTGGAGTCTGAGCCGTCAACGCCGTGTTCATTTCTGAGCCACATTCCGGGCACGTACCCATAGCCACAAGTGCGTTCCATCGCCGTGACCCCACCTCGAACGCGTCGAGGCGATCGTCACGGTGAGCAACGGGTGCCGGTGGAAACGGACCGTGGAACACTTCCTCACCGCACGCTCGACAGGTGATGTACAAACGTTCCGTTCGTACCGCGCAACGAGGGCTGCTTCACCACAGACGTAACAGGTTCCCGGAGCATCGAAGCGCCGCTTGTCAGCCTGTTCAGCGAAGATCCCCGCAGAGAGAGCACTGACGATCTTGCAACCGGCATATGTGAGCGCATATCCGTCGTCTGCCTGGAATACGAACCGTCCAACGAGCTTCTGGAGATAATAGTTAAAGTTCCCACTATCTCGGATGCCAACACGTCGCTTGAGAGTCGCGTATGGAAGACTAGATTCGTCATGGCGATACGCTTGCTGGAGCTCATAGAGAATTGCGATCCGGCGCTCGTTCCCGACTGCTGCTAAGATATCTCCAATCCCAGAACTATCATCTATACACACTGTTATCGTGGAGAGATATAGACGCTACTGAGAATTCATGTCAGATATATGCTTGTAATAATACACCCAGAATTCATTCATTTGATGGGTTCATAGGGGGAGCGTATGCGACCGTCCCACCGACCAGTTACGCTCTATTACTGCTATAAGGCAACGAAAGCAGTCGGGTTCTACCGACCGATCCTCATTCTCTATCTGCTTGCACAAGGGTTGACATACACAGGTCGCACTCCCCGAAGGACTCTATGCGCTAACGACGGTACTCGGTGAAGTCCCGACGGGATATCTTGGAGATCGGCTTGGTCGTCGTAATAGTTTGCTGGTCGGTACGGCTCTCATCACAGTCGCTCTGATTGGTATCGGACTCACGGAGACATTTACCGTCTTGATCGGTTTCTACGTTATCTGGTCAATGGGGTACAACTTCCGATCCGGAAGCGACGACGCGTGGTTATACGATACGCTCGCCGATCGATCGTCCAGCATGGCATTCACAACGGTCAAGGGACGAACAGCAGCCGGATCGTTCGTCGGAAGTGTTGAGTCGATTCTCGGCGGATATTTGGGTCAGATTGATCTCTCGTTTCCGTTTTTCGTCGCGGCTGCTGTGAGTGCTCTTGGTCTTCTCGCCCTCGTCCCGTTACCGGAACCGACTAGATCGAGCGGGTCACAATCGCTGGGTGTTGGAGATATCTTCCGTATGATTAGTACGTCGCTTTCTCACCCATCGCTTCGCTGGTTCATCGTCTACCATCTCATGCTTTTCGTCCCCATCATTGACATGCTCATTCTTCAAGTCCAGCCGGTCACGAAGACTGTGCTTGTGAACGTTGGCGTAGCATCTGGTACCGTCACGTCCCTTGTTAGCTGTACGCCGCATTCAGCTTCCTCGCTGCGATCATTAGCTACAACACAGCTGTGATTGCGACCCGAGTTGGGAACCGTCGCTGGTTTTTCGCCGTTCCGTTGCTCATCGCTGGGGGTTTGTTGTCACTCACGATTATTCCATTGTTCGCCCTTCCAGTGTTCGTGTTTGCTCGGGGACATTCGACGCGACACGCTCGCTTGCTAGTGGATATGTCAACCACCGCATTGGTTCCGCCGGTCGGGCGACCATAATCAGTTCGCTGGCCCTAGTGAGTTCGTTAGATCGCGCCGCTTGATCGCCTCTTTTCGGGCTCCTAATCCGGCGGCTACCGACTCTCATACCCGTCTTGCTCGTCGTAGGCCGGATTGATCCCACTCGCATCAGCTGCCTTCGAACTCATTACCTCTCACAGACTGATGATATCTATATATTGATATAGGAGTTCAATCCTAAGAAGTAACAGAGGATCTCCAATGAACTGCAGTAAACATAAATTACTACACCGATGTCGCATCTATCCTGCTGTAGACCACTGTATTTTCGGAGCATCTGTTCCGTAGCTGTATGTGTTGGATAACCAATCAATATGGGTAATCGAATGATGAACAGCTCCAGCCATGTCCGGACGAAAAACATACTCGAACGCGAAATTGGTGCGACGCACGGTACAGCACGAAGAGTCCCATGCAGAGATCTCCGATGGGAGAACTGGCCGTTCCTGTCGACGACACCAAACGGTTCTATGAGATATCATGGAGCACAAAGCTGGCATTGAGGTACAAAGAGTTTAGTTCTTGTATCAAGAAGAGAACTCGTAAATGCCGATTGATCGAGCCGTTACCGTCGTTCCGGAGGCCGGACTTCACGCACGCCCTGCATCCCGGTTTGTCCAGACAGCGAACGAGTTCGAGTGCGATCTTCGCGTGGGGCCAGCCGATGAGAGTGCAACCCTCGTGAACGCTCGCAGCATGCTCGCGGTTACCGGACTCGGCGTCGAACATGGGGAAACGGTGAGCATCGTCGCCGACGGTGACGACGCTGAGGCAGCTCTCAACGCTCTTGAGAGCGTATTATCGACCGAGGAGGTGTAAAATGAGAACACTCACGGGCATCAGCGTCACGCCGCTATCGGGAGTCGGTACCGTACAGTGGTACGATCCGGCGGTTGAGCTTCCTGAGACTACAGACTCGGAGGCGGCCGGTCCCGAATCGGAGCTAGCAGCCTTCGAGCACGCTCGCGATGTCGCCCGTGAGGAACTCACAGCTGAGCGCGAGCGAACGGCCAAGCGGATCGGTGAGGCCGAGGCCGAAGTGTTCGAGGCCCACTTGGAATTCCTCGACGATCCACAGATCACCGAGGACGTCACGGCAGCTGTCGACGAAGGATCGACGGCGACACAGGCTGTCGCCGAGACGTTCGATTCTTACGTCGAGCAGTTCGAGGGGATGGAGGGACGGTTTGCCGAACGCGCCGCTGATCTCCGCGATCTCCGCGATCGATTACTTCGGATACTGACTGACAGCGAGCACACTGACCTCTCGACGCTCCCCGAGGGAACAGTTCTGGTGGCAGAAGATCTCACACCCAGCGACACTGCCCGGCTCGATCCCGACGCCGTCGTGGGTCTCGCCACAGTCGGTGGGGGCCGCACTTCTCATTCCGCCATCTTCGCCCGATCGCTCGCCATTCCTGCGGTCGTCGACATCGGTAACGCGTTGTTCGATGTCGACGATGGCACGACTGTCCTCGTGGATGGCGAGGCGGGTGCGGTGGTAATCGATCCGGACACAGGACACGATCAGGCAGCCACAGCGACGGTCGAGATCAAACCGGATCCAGTATCGACCGTGGACGGACGGGCAATCGAGGTTGCGGCGAACGTCGGAACGATCGAGGAACTAACACCCGCGGTCGAGCGCGGTGCGGACGGTATCGGGTTGTTTCGAACCGAGTTCCTTTTTCTTGATCGCGAGACGCCACCGACCGAGGACGAACAGTACGAAACCTATCGCGCAGCACTCGAGGCTTTTCCAGACAGTCGGGTCATCGTCAGAACGCTCGACGTTGGAGGCGATAAACCGATTTCCTACCTCGACCTGCCTGACGAGGAAAATCCCTTCTTGGGTGCTCGCGGCATCAGGCTGTCGCTAGAGGAGAACACCGCACTCTTCGAGGCTCAACTGCGAGCCTTGTTGCGGGCGGCTGCGGACGGTGCTGGTGACCTTGGGGTTATGTTCCCGATGGTGACGACAGTAGCGGAGCTCGATCGGGTGCTCGAACTGGTCGCATCGGTCGACAACGATCTCGAACGGGAGGACGTTACACACGCCGTTCCCGAGCTCGGAGTCATGGTGGAAACGCCAGCAGCAGTGTTCTGTGCCCACGAACTTGCCGAGCGCGTGGAATTTCTGAGTATCGGAACGAACGATCTCACACAGTACGTGATGGCGGCGAGCCGTGGGACCGAGACCGTCACCGATCTGCACGATCCCCTTTATCCGGCGGTGCTACGGGCTATCGACCGGACGGTTCGTGAAGGTCACCGGAGCGATGCATGGGTGGGCGTCTGTGGCGAGATGGCCGGTGAGCCGGAGCTGATGACACTGCTCGTTGGACTCGGTGTCGACGAACTCAGCATGAGCGCTGTGACGATTCCGTCGGTGAAAGCGGCGGTCGCTGGGATCGATTCGGAGGCGGCACGAGCACTCGCCAGAGCGGTGTTGACCGCCGAGACGCGAGCGGCCATCCGCGATCGTCTACAGCTTGGATAGCTCTCGCGCTTCTTCCGCTGCGTTGACGACAGAATCGAGCGTGGCCTTTGGGCTTGCGGCCTCGACCGTAGCGTTGAGTGCGCCCTCAAGAAGCGGTGCATCGGCAATGACTGCTTTCCCTTGGAACGACTCTATGGCGGCTTCGGCGTTCATGACCGCGCTGCCGAGGTCAACGAGGACGACGACCTCCATGTCCTCGATCGTCCCGAGTGCCGCCGTGATGTCATCGACTACGGTCCCGATGCGATCATCCGGTCCCCCTCCAACCGGAACGATAGCAGTGTCCTCACTGCCCATCTCCGCAGCAATATCGCAGATCCCCACGGCCGCATCCCAACTGTGTGAGACGACGAGAATACCGACCATCACGACTCCTCCATGACTTCCTCATCGAGATGATGCTCCGCCGTCTCGAGGAGGGCTTCGAGCATAAACAACGTACTCGTTGCTCCGGGATCCCGGTGTCCGACCGATCGCCAGCCGAGGTAGGAGGCACGCCCTTTGTTCGCCCGAATCGGAACTGTGAACTCTACCCCCCGTCGGGCAGCGTCGACCGCTTTCGCTAGTGCCTCTTGGGGCGGCAGGTCGTCCTCCTCGATCGATTTCTTATACGTGTGGACGGCGGGCGTCACAGCATCAACCATGGTCTTGTCGCCGAGGCTCGCTCCACCACGGTCTCTGAGTTTTTCGAGGTACGCCTCTCCGAACGCGACCGTCGACTCTCGAGTCAAGCCGTCCTCTAGTTGTTCACTCGCGTGCAGCATCGACCCCCCATACAGAGGCCCCGCAGCCCCGCCGACCTCGGAAATGAGCGTCATACCGACATCCTTGACGATGTCGGCGACGTCGTCGTCCTGTTTCGTCTCGATGTTCTCGAGGACTGCCTCGAATCCACGATTCATATTCGTACCGTGATCCGCATCGCCGATCGCCGAATCGAGTTCGGTCAGGTAGTCCTTCTCTTCGGCCAGCCGGGCCGCGACGTTCCGTATCGCTGCCAACACCGCATCATGTTGTCGATCAGCTCGATCCATGGTGTCCTCCAACTCGTAGCTCTCTGTGGTAGTGTCTTGTAATCGTCATCTGATCGGGTATCATTTTGTTTTGAACGCGGGCGCGGTGGTTGGTGAATCGAGCAACTCCATCAGTTCTTCGTCCAAATCGAGTATCGTAACCGAACACCCAGCCATATCGAGCGAGGTCATGTAGTTGCCCACCCACGTGTTCCAGGGGGCGAGTCCGTTGTCCACGAGTAGCTCCTGAACGGTGCGATTGACGACGAACAGCTCGGATTGGGGTGTCCCGCCCATCCCGTTGACCATGACCGCAACCTCGCCAGACGGCTGGACATCATCGAGTACCTCGTTGGTGAGACGCTCGGCGATCGCGTCGGCTTCTACGAGTTCAGTGCGTTCGACGCCTGGCTCTCCATGGATACCGATGCCGATTTCGATCTCGTCGTCGTCGATGTCGAACGTCGGTTCACCCTTCTCCGGGGTCACACAGGAGGTGAGTGCCATCCCCATCGATCCCACGTTGTCGATGACCTTCTCCGCAACGCGGACCACCTCCTCGATGTCCGCACCACGCTCTGCTAGTGCACCGGCACATTTGTGGACGAAAATGGTGCCCTGGACGCCTCGACGGCCCGAGGTGTACGTCGAATCTTCGACCGCAACATCGTCGTTGACGACGACCTGCTCGACCGTGTCGACGCCCGACAACTCGGCCATTTCGGCGGCCGTATCGAAGTTCATCACGTCACCTTCGTAGTTTTTCACGACGCACAGCACGCCCGCACCACCATCACAGGCCTGAATCATCTCACTCAGCTCGTCGGCGGTCGGAGAGGTGAACACCTCACCCGCAGCCGCACCGTCGAGCATTCCCTCGCCGACGAAGCCTGCGTGGGTCGGCTCGTGACCGCTTCCACCACCACTCACGACGCCGACCTTTCCACTGACCGGTGCATCGTTTCGTACAATCACGTTCGTATCGTCCAACCGTCGGGTATGGTCCGGATACGCGGCGACGATGCCGTCGACCATCTCGTCGACCATTTCGGACGGATCGTTGAGTAACTTCTTCATGGAATTGTAGCCCTGGTATGTGGTACCTCATGCTACTATTTAACGTTCCCCGAGCCGAGGTATCGATAGTGTGCTCCGAGCGAGACTATCGGTCGACCGTGATTGAATTGCCTAATGGTGGCGTTTCGTATCGCGGTTTGCCCGTCGCTCCGATCATGATGGTCACTAGTCCGGCGGCAGCCACACCGGTAAACCGAACAACGGCTTCCAGCCGAGGCTTATGCGATGATAGGAGATGCAGACGCAGATATTAGTGGTGCTAAAAACGCTGCGTGGACTGCATATCGATATTTTGGGTCCGGATTCAGTAAGATTCCTGCTGAACTCGATTGGGAATAGCTGACCGATAGATGTTCATTTTCTATATATCAGCTATTCCAGTGAGGGCCTTACTGCTTGGAGGGTTTCCTTCACGTATGAGCCTCGAAGAGACAGTGGATTCCCTCGCCGAGGAACTCGGCCTTGAGCGAAGTAACCACGTCCGAGAGGTCGGTCAGTCGGTCGTAGAACTCCGCGACTGACCAAAACAGTTCTCTGAAATCCCGCTCAACGCTCCCGGACTCCAATTAGTCGATGAACTCCTGCTTTATCGGTCCCGCCTCCCCGAGGAGATCTTCCCGCTCTGTGCACTCAAAGACTGCACGAGCAATTCCGTATAGTGGTCTTCGTGCCGAGTAGCGTACGTCGACAGTACGTCACGTCAGTGCATATTCAATTCGAAGATCAGTTGGGCGACTGGAACGAGGTAACGAGTTTCGACGAAGGCGGTGACCCACAGTTCTGTCGCCAACACGTCCGCGCAGAGTTCGAGTACACCTGTAGCGAGTGCCCTGACTCACGCTCGCCTGCGGCAAGCCGCAGGACTCCCATTCTGTGCGTGCGTTCGACTGCTGTCCTCCAATCGAGCCGTCCTTTCCCATCAGTCAGTGATTGATGCAGAGATCGTCCTCGACGATTCTTCAGATTGCGTTTGATTCTGTCGATATTCGTTTGTAGACACTCTATATCCCGAAAACGTGATATCCCTATTTTGGGGTGGGGCTCTATAAATGGACTTTTCTCACAAGAGATAACCCGGAATTCACCGTGTAGCGTCGATAGAAGGCTTGGTTCGGTATGTGACTCGATCCAGAACCCCCAGCTCAATTTCTCTCAGAGACTTGGCTCCTTTGATCAGTAAACAGCGGATGCTGACTTTTCGCGGCCTTTATCGACATCACGAATCGGGGGACTGTGATAGGATTCATTCCCGATAACCAATTAGAATCTATTTGGATAAGGAGGACATACTTGTGACATGTGGTTTCGCAACTCTCACGACGACGTGTGCTTGCGGGTTGTGGTGCGCTTGTGGGCTCGATCCCTATAAGTCAGAACGTCATCGATGGAGCGATCAAGATCACTGCCTCACATAAGAGTAACGATGCATCAGATTGGCCGATGGAACAGCACGATCCGGGAGGCACCGGTTACGCTCCTGACGCTCGTCCGCCGAAAGATGGGGTCCGCGTCCGGTGGAAGCATCAGATACAGCGGTCGCTCTCCTTCTTTCCATCGCCGATCGTCGCCAACGGACTGGTGTACTGTACCGGCAGAGAACTAGTTTGTGTCGACGCTGCGAGCGGGGATGTCGTCTTCCGGATCGATCGAGAATTCAACTCCCCACCAGCGATCACCCACGCCCGTGCGTACCAGTCACCGACACTCGTGTTCAGTACCGTGTCAGGCGCTGTTGGACTCCACCCACGAGGCGGGATCGCCATTGGTGGCAACCGGATTGGCCGCACTCGATGGCAGACTCGTGGTAGCGGCGACACTCCAATCTTTACCGGAGAAAATCGGAAGATTCCCATTGCGGTTGATGGAACAGTGTTCGTTACAGGCGGTGGTTACCTCCGTGCAATCGACGGGAGCAGTGGTCGAATCCGCTGGCAAACTGCTAATAACTCGAATCGGCCGGTGATCCATGAGGGGACCGTATACGTTGCTGACTATCAAAAGGGGATCATCGAGTATGACACCACCACCGGTGAACATACGCGTTCAATCGGAAAGGCAGGAGCGGTCTCAGTGACTGCCACCACCGATGGCCTTATTGGTATCTGGAGTGGCAGTTTGTACGGTTTGAACTACGACGGAACAGTCCGCTGGGCACACACTCCTGAGAAGTGGTCCATCACGACGAGAGCGCTCGCCGTCGCTGACGGTGTCGCATACATCTGCTCCAGCGACGGACTCCTCGCAATCAATGCGACAGATGGAACCGAACTCTGGCGGAGTGAAGCGGTCCAGATGGCGTCCTCACGGTCGTCTTCATTGGCGGTCGCGGATGGTTGTATTTATGTACCTGCAAATCGCCGTGGGCTTGCTGCTGTTGATATCACAGATGGCCATGTTCGATGGCGATTTACACTGGAATCCGAACACACGACGTGGTCACCGGTAGCGCTTGCTGGGAAGACGATCTACGTCCTCGGAAATGGAACACTCTATGCCCTGGAGGAACGATGACGGCCGCCGATCAGGGGGAGTCCGATGCGACCGGCCACGAGTCGGAGGATGTACGAGAGAGTAACGCGTCGCTCTCGACCGTTGCTCTTGTGACCGGGGCGTATCGTCGCCTTCGTACGACCCCCCGTGTCGTCCTTGTCATGGTCTTCGCTGGACTCGTTGTAGCAGGCATCGATTGGCTCCGGCTCCACGATTTGATCCCGACAACCGGATACGCTGGGATCCAAGATGGGCGTGTGGCTGTGTTGCTCAGTCTCCCTGTCACGGTCTTCTCCCGCGCCAGTGTTCCACTCTCAGCGTTCGTGGACCTGAAACCGCAGTGGTTGGTGTGGGCGATCGGGTTGGAGTTACTGAACTTCGTCGTTGTTGTGAGTGCAGGTGCCTACGCTCTCGCTCAACTGCTCCGAACGCCGCTTACGACGGCCGCCGTCGTGCGCTACGCAGCACTCGTCGGTCTCTTTCAATTCGGCCCAGATGTCCACATCGAGGGCGCTGGACTCCTGGTAGCACTCCCGGTCTTCGTCATCTGGGTATTCGTACTCGTTCGCCTGTTTGCGCTTCCAGGTCTCCTGATTACCGGGGCGTCGGTTCGCACTGCCTGCCAGCACAGCTGGCAGCGTACCACCGGCCACGGCTGGACGCTGGTCGCCGTGATTGGACTCTTAGGGCTGCTGTCTCATCTCGGGATGAGTGTGCCACTGGTTGGTCCCTTGGGCTCCGCGCTCGTTGCCGGTCTCCACGCTGGAACGATCGCCGTCTTCCTTACTCCCCGATCACTCGAACGTTGAGGGCCCGGCTCTAACTCCATCACACATGCCATAGATCAATGAGTACCCTCAACAGCTCGAACTGAAACTCTTTGTATGCTGGATGGTGATCGCCAATGATTCATATAAAACGGGAGTTGATGTCCTTCGATCAATAGGAGATGGTGAGTGGTGTCTACCTACCACTTTAGTCCAAACGGTGGAGGGGACCCATCATCGGAGATACGAGCATCCTCGTCAACCATGAGACAATGGAGTTCGATAAATTCAGTCGCTTCCTTGGGTTTCGGCCGTCTCTCTGACCTCGATATCGCTGGCAACCACCCGCTGGGTAGTCTTGCCTACAGCGTGTAAGCCCCCACCGCGCAGGGTCGCTATTTCATCGAGAATGTCAACAGCGGCCTCGTGATGTAACTCGCCAACGCCGACAGGAGCGACCACACGAACGTCCAACAGTGGGTCTACTGAGACCAGAGGTATCCTTTAGCGCAACCTAGCACCTTCTACGCGTAGTTCCATTTTATTTTTCATAAAAGATTGTTAATTACCAAGGTAAATTATTTATAAACTACTATCTTATTTAGAATTGCATGACAGACAGTCATGACAACTGTGGAATAGATCGACGTAGTATTTTGAAAATACTCGGCACGGGGGCACTCGGAGCAGCGGGGATGGCCGTCTCGAGCGGTTCGGTGACGGCAGATCCTAGCGCTACACACTATCACAACCCGCTGTACGGCCCGGACTTCGCGGATCCGACGATTCATCGCGCCGACGATGGAACCTGGTGGACGTACGCCTCGAACATGAGCTACAACAACGACGCCGACGAGATGTTGGTGCCGATCCTCTCCTCGCCGGATCTCGTCAACTGGACGTACGAGGGCGAGGCGTTCGACTCGCGACCCGGCTGGCTGTACGGCTCGGTCTGGGCGCCGGACATTCATTACCACAACGGCCAGTGGGTACTGTTCTACTCGCTCTGGCCACGGGAGGACGACGACAGTCTCGTGCCCGGCATCGGCCTCGCCACCTCCGACACGCCCGACGGTCCCTTCACAGACCACGGGGAGATCCTCTCCAACCCGGATCATCCTTACCCCGGCAACACCATCGACCCGTACTTCGTCTCCCACAATGGGACGCCGTACCTCTTCTGGGGCAACTTCGCCGGCGTGTACGTGGTAGAACTCACTGCCGACCTTCAGGACGTCCGGTCTGGGACGTTCGACCAGATTGTCGGGAGCGCCTACGAGGGTGCGACCATCTTTCAACGGGACGGCTACTGGTACTTCTTCGGCTCGACCGGCGACTGCTGTGCCGGATTCGACAGTACGTACGAGATCGAAGTCGGGCGGTCGGAGAACTTCCTCGGACCGTACTACGACATGAACGGGACCGCGATGCTCGACCGCGACGAGTGGAACGCAGGTCCAACCCACCTCGGAGACAACGCTCGGTTCGTAGGACCGGGCCACGGCGACGTAACGGTCGCCGACGACGGCTCCTGGTGGTTCGTCTATCATGCCTACGACACCGAGGGCCCGGAGTACGCAGGAAACAACGGCTGGCCACCCGCGCGACAGTTTTTCCTGGATCCGATCCAGTGGGAGAATGGCTGGCCGGTGATCGGCTGCGATGGGACGCCATCCGCACAGATGACCAATCCCGGCCTAGGCGGCTACTGCGAGGGCGGCGGTCCGGTCGCCGATGGTACTTATTACATCACGAACGCCAACAGCGGGTTGCATCTGGAGGTTGCAAACGGATCGACGAGCGCGGGCGCGAACGTCCGGCAGTACTCGGATACAGGGTGTACGTGCCAGCAGTGGAACGTTACCCAGAACAGCAGCGGGACGTACGACATCACGAACGTCAACAGCGGGCAGTTCCTCGAAGTGGCGAATGCGTCTACCGAAGACGGCGCGAACGTCCGGCAGTATACGGACACGGGCCACTCGTGCCAGGAGTGGGACATCGTGGACAATGGCGACGGCACCTACCAACTAGTGAACGCAAATAGCGGCAAGGCCGCTGACGTCGCGAGCCAGTCGACGTCGGACGCCGCAAACGTTCAGCAATGGACGTGGAACGCTGGAGATCATCAGCGCTGGCGATTTATCTCGTAGAGACAATGAAATAATTTACTATATGAATATTCTTCTGTCGTATCTCGGGCCGAAAACCGTCGTTGAGCTCGGGTATCTGTACCGTCGCCATCGTCGCGTCGGTCTGCTCGGTGACACGGTCGTCGCTGAAACGAAGTGATCGAGAACTCCCGGTGAAACGGTCGCTTGGGGTTTCGTCCGGGCTGGCTCGGTGTCGTGTGCTTTTGAGAATTTGATAGCTCGATTCGCCGTGGATGAGATCACCCGTCTTCGTCAGGTGTTTCATCGGTCGGAACAATCTCGATGCCAGCGTCTTCAAACGCTTGAATCGCTGCCTCTAACTGTTGGTCGCCACCCAGTCGTCGATGAGACAACGGGACGGTACGGACTCCAGTTGCCACGCCGTCATCAACGATGATGCGGAGCTTCGGAGCAGACAGTCGTGACCCGGTCGTATACTTGATATGACGGATATCTACACGGCAGATTTCTGAAGCATTCTCAATATTATTCCTAATCTTTGGGTATAGAGTTGCAAGAGGAATACCAATAATAACAAATATAATTGTGATTTGTGCAAATTCGCGAAGTGGTGAGGACTCAAAAATAGCCATAATAATTGTACACAAAGAACCGATAATTATAAAAGCAATGAGTAGCTTGCTTTGTTCATAAAGCCGTTTCAAAACCCTAATTGGCCCCTGGTCGATCTGTATAGTTTCATCTGTGATAGTCACCTGTCCAACGCCGACTTTGACAGATCTCATTTGTCTCTCTTTATCTACCACATTTCTGCCGATTATATACTTATTGATCGTAAAATAGAAAAGTGGTGTTTATAATTAAAACGATATTATCCAGTTGTCCCTACTATTGCCCCTGCTGCTAATGCCCCAGAAGAACCACTGGGCTTAATTTGACTATTATAAAAGCTATTACGACAGCAATAGCAGCCACGATGATGAACTTTGCCGCTTTGATAATGAGATCAATCGCAGAGTCCCTATCTACTGCACCAGCAATCGCTTCTAGGACTTCTTCTACTATGGTGTAGATGTCGCCGTACCTGATCCCACCTTGCTCGCAGTGAGGTTCTTGAGCGCATAGCCTACATCAGGCCCTCAATCGACGCCTGGGCCTGCATCAACACCAAACCAAACACATTTCTTGCCGCTATTTCTCTCCTCAATACCAATCCACACATCTAAAGCATAGTATGGATTGTCTGATGGACCTTCCCGTTTCCATAGATCCGAGTAAGAAAGATGGTTTAGACCCTTCGTGGTGACCTTAAATGGAAGCCATTTTAGCTCCGGTGTTTTATAGCCATTGCACTGTTTTCTGCCTTCCGTCCATACACCATGGGTTTTTCCAGTTCTTACAATCGAACAAATCGTCCCGGCTCCCCCCCACCAAGCGCATCCACCCATGGTGTCCCAAACCAGAAGTGGGAAACGAAAGGAGAAATATCTTTACAATAGTCATATTTTATTCCTCCCATTATGCTCCACCTCCATTCGATGCTGAATCTGGATATGGTGTTTCTGCCGATACGACTGGTTTGTAGATGAGGTTGTTGAGATTCATTTCCTGAGTACAGTCATAGCCGTCCCGCCAGAACTGGAGCACGTTGGGCTCAGCCCACGCGAGATTGCTGACGCCGACCACGATCTCTTCGCTGATACGTTGGATCACCGATGGCACCTCATCGACAGCAGTGACGCCGTGGGCGAGGTACAGTTCGAACCGATCCTCGACGGCGGTCGAGGTGAACACGATGCGGTCGTTGTTTGGATCCACGAGCGATTCCATGGCGAGCTTTTCCACGGATGTATCGGGGTGTTAGTTCTCGTCGGTCAGCCGAGGATACGGCGTCTCGAATGTGACCTTGATCGAGGTTGGGAAGATCACTTCGAGGAGATCGCCGGTAAAATCGAAGACATCCGTCTTGCCAGTGACCTTGCCGGAGACCGTGTTTCCATTGATCGTTGCGTCATTGTTCGCGTCTGCTTTCGAAAGCGATCCACTCACGGTGATTTCATAGCCATACGGTGGATCAGCGCTGTCAGTAAGATCACGGACGATGAGCTGCTGGTAGTCATAGTCGACATCCAGTTGGATACAGGTGAAGTCACTGAGACTCTCCAGTCCACCACAGTACAGATACTCGTCCGCACCGGTGTTGGCACCGTAACCGCGCCCATACCCGTTAGCAGCCCGATCGCCACTGCTCGAATTGCCCAGCGGGCCAACTTCGAGATTGCCAGTGACACTAAATCCATAATCCACCCGCTCTTGTCGATCGATGCTGATCGTCATCTTGTTAGGAGGGTTTCCGGATTGAACTGCGCCTCGGGCAGCAACGAGCCGGGGGTGGCCTCCGTCCCGTTTTTGAGCACCTGAATGCTGGACGGGATGTCGCTGGCTTGGATTTCACCAGTGTAAACATAGCTGTCGCGCCCGCTCACCACCGAGCCAGTCACCTCGCTGCCGTCGATCGTATCGCTGCGAAATCCCTCTGATATGTGACAGCGAAGATTACCAGTCACAGGACAGATGATCCTGTTCGAACAGTTCATACTTTTATCAATAATTGTACCATATTAGTGATATAAAAATGCTTATGATAAATAGATATAAAATTTGGTTGTCAGGTGGATTTCGAGATAAACCGTGCATCGGGAATCATGCATGCCCATCATCAGCAGTTAGGACATCACGTATTGAATGACCCCGATTTCAATCTCCAGCAGCGTTTTCACTCACTGCGCTAGATAGAGACGTCTGCTACGTCCACTGTCTCCACGAAAGCGATACTTCGGTCCATCGAAGCGGAAGATATCGATGTGGTCACCAGTACACGAATGATCCCCGCGTATGGCGTCCCGAGCTACTCTATGAGACTATCCAGTAGGAGGGATATCGACGATACCGATTGTCCACAGATCCTCGGTCGATTCCTGTGCACGGACGCCATCGACCGCACAACGCCAGCCCTTCTCTGGGCCGCGCCACCATGGATCGAACGTGTGCATCCCGTTGTTCGCCCACCCGGTACCGAATTCGTGGAGCACAGGTGATCCGGCCACCTCCTGGTCGGCGTACGTAGACGGAGACAGCTCGGTTACCTCATAACACCGGATGGCGTCGCCGTAGTTTTCGACGCAGTCCTGGAAGTACAGGAACAACTGACCGTCAACGACGATCGGTCGGCCACCCTGTCGGCCTGCCTGTAATCGATCAGTAACGACAGGATTCTGCTCGTGTGGCGTCCACCCCTCGCGTTCGAGATCTGTGGAGTGATACACCATTACGTTTCGACTGCCACGGTCGGTAAACAACCACCACCGCCCATCGTACCGAATGAACGTCGGATCGTGACAGTAGTACCCAACGTCGATCGCGTTGCCGATGTAGCGCCAACTGGTCGGGAATTGACGAGACTTGTACAGCTCTACGCGCTTGCCATACGAGATCGTCATGTAGTAGCTCCCGCGGTGTTTCCACGTCAGCGGGAACGACTGGTGGTACCGGTTTGCCATCACTACCTGATCGTACGTCCAGTCCAGCCCGTTCTGGCTGGTGGCGTGGCCGATCGGCGCGTCATCATCCCGACTCGCGTTGAGGATTTCGAAGAACATGTGCCACGTGCCGTCCTCAACGAACAGGAACGGATCAGCCACGTAGTCCACCGCACCGTAGTCGGTCACGTCGCTTCCACGCAACACGGGCGTTGCAGCCGACGGCCGGAAGTTGCTTCCCGTCGGAGGAGTCACTCCGCTCGGCGCGTGTGGAACGTTCGGGATCGTCTCACCCCGGTGCGGTGACTCCTCATCGAGGTTCGCTTCAAGCACCAGATAGCCCACCTGCTCGATCACGTGGCTCATCTCATCGTCCTGACTCTGTTCTTCCTGCACCATCACCTCGACACTGGTTGTCGAGAGATTTCGGTGGCGGAGACTGGCAGTATTCGAGCCATTGAACGACTGCATCCCGGCGAGGAAGACAGGGTTCGTGTACGTATTGTCGAAGGACAGTCGGCTCCACTGATCTTCGAGATCCATCCGTCCTGCCTCGAACGTCATCCCGTTGAGAGTGCCACTACCGGGTTCGATAGCGACGTAGCCGAGCGATTCGGTGCGGTGATAGCCCCCGATTGCTTCTTCTTCCTGCACTCTCACGGCAAACCCATCGGTCGAAACGTCAGAGATGCGGGTGATCATTGGCTGAGGCCCTTGGACTGTTTCGGCCTGACAGAACACGAGTGGTGGCGTCTCAAACGTCTGATCGAACGACACCGTCGACCAGGTGTGATCGGCGACAGTGCGCCCCACCTCGACAGCGCTCCCGCCGTCGAGATCATACTCTCCGGGCTCCATTACTAAACTGCCAGCAGTTTCTTCGTAATGAACGCCGTTTAGATACCGCCACTCTTCGATACGAGCGTCGAAGCGTTCACTGGAAACGTTCTGTAGCCGAATATGACATGGATCTGGACCGGTATACGATGGCGGCATAGCGATGACGACCGGCGAATCGTACTGGCCTGCGAATTCATAGGTCTGCCACGGATCATCGACCGTGAGCGGCCGTGCCGAAGCATTGACTGCACTCAACGAGTCGGTGCGCTGGGTGCTAGCAGCATTGGTACTTGCCTCAACTCCACCGACTCCAGCCAGTATTCCCGTCGTCCCGATGGTTTTGAGGATGGATCGTCTTCCAACAGATGATTGGGTGAATCGATTAGTCATTATATTAAATCAATATTCAGATATCAATAATTTGCTATTCGACCATACCCCTCGTTGAAAGCTACCAAAACACCGTTTATCATGATAACCCAATTTCATTCTTAGAATTGGTATTCGTAGTAACATTATATTAAACTGCCGTTTTTAGCCCATCTACGCTGTATATCGTTATCGATTAAAGGTACAAGTGGTTATGAGTGCATATTTCTTTGATCCTCGATAGGCTTGATGGCGAAGGAGGAAGGCTGAGAGAGTGTGATCACACGCCCAAGTGAGAGTCGTGGTGAATCGCCAGTAACGCTTTGAGCAACAGACACAACGTCCCAATGAGCAGGATTTGTATTGTGGACACTCACAGTCACCCGCTTCAGTTCCTCTGATGTAGCGATCTATCCCCCTGCTATTTAGTGATTCAACCGAGCCGATTACAGCGGTCCATTGAACCGGGGGCTCCTCAGGAACATCTTCGGCAAATACTAGACGCCTCCGACGAGCATCACGGTGTCGCTGTCGTGTATTATATAGATATTCTCTATATGAATTAAAGTGGAATTGATCACTAAGATAGGTATGGATGAGCGCCGGACGGTACAGACTGCGTACGACGAGATGGGACTCGATCCCGAAGCGAAAGTACGCGGACGAAACCGAGGACATCGAGAAACTGGAACAGGAATCTGTCACCGTCGCAGGTGTCGTACGGAACGTGCCACACGAGCATGGAGATCGCGCTCATACGGGTAGCATCATATATGTGTCATCAGACGAAGGATGTACAACGTGTGGCGGCGGCGCGCTCTATCTATTCGGGGATACAGCCTGACAGTTGCGTGATATCGGCAGCGTCAGCGCGCCTCGACTCGTTACTGCGATCGTTGCCGCGCTCGTGGTCCTGTTCGTCGGCCTCGCGATCTTCGAGACGATATATTCCGAGTTGCGCCACTTGATCCGCGGGGAATGACTCGACGTTCGATTGTTGGACTGACAACGAGATAAACAGTCATCGAGCAGAGCAGGGTCTCGTCAGCGAGAGTGACCACGAACAGACGGTACTAGCGCGCGATTCATACAGGCCCATCCACTTCACGATGGTCAGACATCTTCATGGTGGACGGCGAACTTCCCCGGAGGCGTAAATTTTGAAGTCGCTGTTGCTCCATGAAGACACTGATGAGCACGAACGGATCGGTCGTTGCAGAACAAGACGGCGTCGAACAAGAACAGGATGTCACTCCCTTAGAGCTGTTTTTCGATCTGGTATTCGTCTTCGCGTTCACTCAGGTTACCGGGTTCCTCGTCGAGAACCTCACGTGGACCGGTATGGCGCGCGGTGCGGCGCTGTTCGCGATGCTGTGGTGGGCGTGGGTCACTTACTCGTGGCTCACTGGTGCTGTGCCCGCCGAGGAGATGTTACCTGCGCGCTCTGTGATCCTCACCGCGATGGTGGCCATGCTTATCGTCGCGCTTTCTGTGCCCGGCGCGTTCGGCGATGATGGGGTGCTCTTCGGCGTCGCCTACTTCGTCGTTCGGGTCCTGCATGTCCTTCTTTATGCAGTTGCCACTCCGCCCGAAACGCGCAATGCAGTCCTCCGAGCCGCGCCGGGATTCTTTGGCGGACCAGCACTGATTGTCATCGCCGGATTCTTCGATGGGCTGTTCGAAGGGGTACTCTGGATTGTGGCACTCGCACTCGATTACGGTATCGTGTTCGTACGCGGCGTCAAGGGATTTCACGTCAATGTTGAGCACTTCGTCGAACGCCACCGACTCGTTCTCATCATCGCGCTAGGTGAATCGCTCGTGGCGATCGGCGTCGGGGCGGAGGGATTGGAACTCGGTTTCAGTGTCGTCCTCGCTGCCCTCCTCGGGATTGTACTCGTCATCGCACTGTGGTGGCTCTACTTCGACTACGTCGTACTTGCCGCAGAACAAACCCTTGCTGCGGCCAGCGGCCACGAACAAACACAGATGGCGCGTGATTCGTACAGCTATATCCACCTCCTGATGGTCGGGAGCATCATCTTCGTCGCGCTCGGTATCGAGCAAACCCTCGCACACACCGGCGAGCCGCTCGGGATAATCGCTGCCGTCGCTCTGTTCGGTGGCGGTGCAGTCTATCTGATCGGACACAACGCCTTCCGATACCGCGACCACGGTAACATCAGCGTCCTGCGGCTCGTTGTGGCCGCCGCCGCCCTCGTGTTGACCCCCCTAGCGGTTCGGGTTCCCGCTATCGCCGCTCTCGCAGTTCTCACAGCGCTGTTCGTTGGGCTTGCGGCCTACGAAACGGTGCGATCCGAACATCGAAACAGACTCCGTGCAGGCTGAACGATGAGTCACTGTAAGAGATCCAGTCTCGGAAGGAGCTCACGGAGGCACTCGCGATGGCCATCGGTGGAATGGTCGGTGGGGGGATTTTTGCGGTGCTCAGGGTCGTGGCCGTCGAAGCTGGTCCCGCCGCGTGGCTCGTGTTCGTCGCGTCGGACGTCATCGCATTCTGTGCGGGGTACTCCGCATTGCGGCTCAACGCGCAATCCGACGATCAGTTGCACCCAATCGCCTACATCACGCAGTTCACCTGGAGTACGACGCGTATACCTCACTCGTTCACGGCCGAATCGAATATGTCATCCGTATCGGGTTCGACGATAGGTTCGTTATCAGATCGTCCATTCAGTACTTTTGCGGCCACGAGAACCGGATCCTATGTCGGACTGAACGGCGGCGCATACGCGAGATCGAGATACTCGACGTCAGTAGTCGTCATGCCTGCATGAAGTGCTGTCACGATTGAATCAATGCGATGGGCGACACCTTCCTTTCCGACCATGCTGGCTCCCAGCAACTGACCAGACTCACGATCGGCGGTAAGGCTGATCGTGATCGGCGAGCCGCCAGTGATAGTAGCCCGCGCGAACCGACCTCGATAGTGTTCGTGATCGGGTCGAATCCCAATTCTTCCGCGTCGTCGTGATCGACGATCCCGGTAGTCGCTGCTTCGAGGTCGAACGCTTTGACCGCGGCCGTTCCTGTGGCTGGTCCGACCGGCGTCGGATTGCCCGCAACCGTTTGTCCGATGGCCCTTCCGTACCGGTTGGCAGTTAGTGCGAGCGGGGCATAGATCGGTTCCTCGCTTACGACGCTATCCACTTCGGCGCAGTCACCCGCGGCAAAGACGTTCGAGACGCTCGTTCGTCCATACTCGTCAGTAGCGACCGCGCCGGTCAGGCCAAGTTCGATACCGATGTAGCCGCCACTGACGAGTGCAACCGTCTCTGGTGGCTGTGCGTCGAGATACTGCTGTGCTGCCGTGTTGGAGCCGTCGTGAAATCTTGGCGTGTGCTCGTTCCGAGCACGAGTGACGTACTCACGAATGTCTCGGCCGGCAGTTATACTATGGAGCGTAAACACGCCGTCGATATCGGTGCCCAGCATATCAGGACGAGACGCGTGCGCGCCGGTCGCGATCAGGAGGGAGTCGTATGCTTGCTCAAACTGCTCGCCATCAGGACCGACGACGCTAACAGTTCGGGCTTCAAGATCGGTAGTGGTGACCTCGTGTTCAAGACGGGGATCGATGTCACGTTCGTTGATGAACTCCGTAGGTGTGACTGAGACGAGATCATCTAATGCTTCGATGTCGCCATCGCCGTGGCGCATGACCTCGTCACCGACTTCGCTACTGGGGCCGGTCACGTAGTTGACGACGCCATTCAGTAATCCAGCGTCATCGAGACAGATGACGAATTTACGGGCGATGTTCGGTCTGACGCAGCAGGTTTGAACACAACGGTGTTCCCGGATGCGAGCGTGGCAGCCATCTTCCACGGGGGGATCGCAATCGAGCAGTTCCACAGCGTGATGGGCGCAGCCACACCGGACGGTTCTTCGACAGTGGACAGCCGCATATCGCGGCTGCTCGCCGGTTTCCGCGTGCCCCGTAGTCGCGAGCCTTCTCCGCATGGTAATAAAAGATATTGATCGCCCGCTGGACCTCGGGGCAAGCCTCGTCAAGCGTTGTTGTTTGTTAAACTGTTCTCACTGTCCTAGAGATCGTCGCGGACGGTTAGTCGCCAGAGCCGAGTTGCTCGAATGCAGCGACCATGAGACACGTGGTAGGACATGTTGATCGTCACGTTCTTGCGTGCAGTCTGGTACTAACATCGGTGTTACCTGATAACTGTGGTGTCTCCAAGCGTTTTAGCGGTTCGGAAACGAATCTACTACCGGAGTACCACTATGACGGATGATCAATCGACGACCAATGACGAAGTGCCTGTAACAGCTGAGCATCCCGATAGTGCGACTCAGCTCGCCGGGGTAGACCACATCACTCTTATCGGAAGCAATATCGAGGACACAGTCGAATTTTATCGGGACGTTCTCGGAATGCCGCTGGTGCTGCGCCAGCCGAACCTTGACGCGCCCGACGTGACCCACCTGTTCTTCGATACAGGCGATGGCCGCATTCTCACATTTTTCGTTGAAGAAGACCGTCAGTCACATCAAGGCCCACAGCGACCGGGCGTCGGTGCGGTTCATCACCTCGCATTCCGGTACGAGCCCGAACGCCTCGCTGAGATCAGTGAGGCACTCGAAGCGCACGATCACCGATACAGCGAGGTCGATCGTGGTATCTTCCGGTCGATATACACGTACGACCATAACGGACTCACCATCGAACTCGCTGCCGATAAGTTCGAGATTCCCGACGACCAGCGCGGCGAAGCGCTCGCGCTCGCCCAGCAAAAGCGCGTCGAGGCGGGGGCGGAGTACGCCAAGGAAGAACATCTCGAAGCAGCCATCGAAGACCTCGGCCTGCCGGTCGAACGTCACGACTTCCCCACTTCCTGATGACAGCAGATACAGAGGCAAACGAAATGATGGATGGACCACACCAGCACCAGCCACTTGCAACGGCTGGTGCCACACCAGAGGATGCCAAAGCGGCAGTACTCCTTCTCCACGGCCGAGGAGCGACAGCACAGAGCATGTTACAGTTCGCTGAGAGGTTCACGGACAGCGTGGTCTATCTAGCGCCGCAGGCTGCCCGAAACACGTGGTACCCGAACTCGTTCCTTGCGCCGATCGAGCAGAACGAACCGGGACTCTCTTCAGGACTACAGGCCATCAATGACGTCCTCGACGAGATAGCGGATGCTGGCATCGGGCCCGAACATACGCTACTACTCGGGTTTTCACAGGGGGGCTGTCTCACCGCGGAGTTCGTTGCCCGCAACACTCAGCGCTATGGTGGCGTCGCCGTTCTTTCGGGAGGATTGATCGGTCCCGAGGACACGTCGCGCGACTACGAGGGATCGCTTTCCGATACGCCGGTTTTTCTCGGCTGTAGTGATGACGATCCACACGTCCCACAAGAGCGCGTCCACGAGTCAACAGATGTTTTTAAAGATCTTGGGGGCGACGTAACCGAACGCATCTACGAGGGCATGGGTCATACCGTCAACGAGGACGAGCTTCGAGTCGTGACCGATCTCCTCAATCGCCTCACAAAAGATGGATCGGAGTAAGGTTCGTAAGACGACTAGTATAAATCGTATCGACGTACATCGGAGGTGGTTCCGGGAACGTACATCGAAACGACTGACGGAATCGTCCGTCGATACAACCACTCGTAGGCGTCTGTTCCTCCATCGTGTTGGTTCGACGCCCGTATGATCGGCGTGGAGGTGCGAGAACAGTGCGCTGTCGATCGTTGCAGACGATATCGGCTTCGCCGAGTCGCACTGCCATCCTGCCGTCGGTGTCGAGCACACCCCGCGACTCGTCGTCCACGTGAAACACGAATCCCGATGAGGCACGGTCGTCGTGTAGGATTTTCCCGGTGCTTCCCACTACTGTCACGTATAGTACGCTGGTCGCTTCGCTCATCGAAATCCCGCTCACCAGTACGTCTCGGAACAAGAAAAGATAGCACCCAGCGAAACGGGTTTGATTCGGCTACTGTTTAGCGCAGGAAGGATATCAATTGGTCGGAGTGGTTGTGGAACCGGACGTGTCTTCATCCTAGACGCAATCTAGAGGCCGCCCCGAAAATTGTAGGACAGTATGATCCCACCGAAGTGGTGGCAAAGGTAAAGGAGGCGCTGCCAATTACAGACGTATGGATGTAATGCGTCTGCATTGACTCACAGTAATCCAGCAGCATGTACAAGACTCCGCTTGCGAACGATTTCAATCACGTCGTGGCCATACTATCATCTCTTGTCATATATGTAACTCAATGTCGACGGTCTCAGGCAGTCAGCGACACTCACCGCGACGCCATGGCCGAGGTATCTGGACCACGGTCCGTAGCGCTCAGGGTGTCTCCGCTTGTATTTTGTTGGCTGCCGAGCAGCCTCGGCCACTGGATTTCCTGGCCGTTGGTAACTGTCCATGCCGTGCACTCGGTGTCGACTTCGATGATCATCGGGCATTCGGATAATTATATCCCGGGATACTGACAAAGGGCGTCGGGGAGTTGCGGTAGCCTAATGTTTATATTCCATGCCAGAGAACCGTGAATACCCGCTAATGCCGTACTCTCGGGGGATCGTGCGAGCGGAATTGGTAGACTAGACAACCGGTGAGTACGACAGTGGCGAGATGGAGGGCATCTATGACAAACGCAACAGCAACGCCGAGCGAACGGTTACTCACACGGGAGAACTGCGCGATCACATTCATCGACCACCAACCAGAGATGGTACTTGGCGTCAATACGATCGAGACAGGAGCACTCCAAAACAACGTCGGTGGTCTTGCAAAGACGGCAGATGTGTACGATATTCCGGTCGTGCTTTCGACCATCGGCAGGGAACACAATGGGCCACTTTTTGAGGAAATTCGCGACGTACTCTCAGACGAAACGGTGATCGACCGCACGTCGATGAACTCGTGGGAGAATGAGGCGTACGTCGAGGCCGTCGAAGCGACGGGACGTGACAGGTTAGTCATGGCTGGTCTCTGGACGGAGGTATGCGTTTGCTTCGCCGCGCTCTCGGCGCTCGATGCAGGTTACGATGTGTATGTGGTAGCCGACGCCTGTGGGGGTCGGACGGCCGCCGATCATGAACATGCGCTTGAGCGGATGGTGAACGCGGGCGCGACGCCGGTCACCTGGGCCCAAGTCCTCTATGAAATTCAGCGTGATTGGGCTGACGACGGGGCCAGAGAGGCTCACCAGATCTCCATCGACCACGCTGGCGACTTCGGAATGGCTGTTCAATACGGGGACTTCTTGGAGGAGTAACGCATATCAGCACTATCGGGTATCGTAGTGGACCTTCGATCGGGGATTCTGAGAGCGTTTATACTTTAAGTCATTTGTTCCAATATCAACAATCACTTATAAGCCTAAATCCGTTCGAAAGGAGCTGACTTTATGCCGACATCAATCACCACCGCGTATGTGCGTTGGCACCTACCACTAGCGCTGGAAAACTAGGATAGGACGTGCCGATCAATGAGCAAGGGTATTCAACTCGACAACGGAATCAGGTAGAATTTAACTTCCGGTAAACACTCGGAGCGTCTCCTCAGTAACGCCAGATCGGGAGTGGATGGTAACAAAATCATCCTCCTTGATCAGCGTCTTTCCTGTTGGTGTAATCGTCCCTTCGTCGCGATTAATTCGGACGACAAGCACGTCGGAGGGAACAAGTCCTTTCTCGTTTGCTTCCTGAAGCGTTTTCCCCGCGATTGGCGCGTCCTCTCTGACAATCACTTCAACGACATCAGCATCGCCAGCGAGTCCAGCGACACCGGTGACTGGTGAGGCCAACTCTTCATCACGGGGACCAAATGGCGCGTAGGGGCGGAAATACTCCCGATGAATCAGGTCCTCGTCGTCGATTTCGATGCCAAGCGATGTAATCCCCTGAGCGATTCGCGTAAGATCGTCGGTGTCCGTCCCAACGACCGTAATCCGGAGATCCCCTTTGCCGGACATGATCTCTCGAACGTTTATCACGCCCGAAATATCAAGGACTCGTTGGGCCATCTCTTCCCGGTCACGAGAGCCAGTACTGCACACGTAGTAGTTCGTGAGCCGTCCGTCTACCTCCTGATAATTAATATCAACATGATATCCTCGGATTACACCCGCTTCTTCGAGTCGACGGATTCGATTCCGAACGGTCGGTGCTGAGACGTCGACTTTCTCTGCGATATCGGGCGCAGACGTGTGACGGGCCTCTTGAGAGAGATAATATAAGATCTGTTCATCGACCGTATCGATTTGAAAGGACATACTTATACTTCCATATTGATTCCTCAAAGACTTTTAAGTTATCGTTAGGCATCTGATTGGGAATTGGTCTATTATCCAAACCCAACGCATTCAAACTACCTGGAACTGCGTCTAATCCAGCAGTAGACTCCTTGACGACCAGCATAAACGAATAAAAAATATTTCTATTATTTATTTCGGTATCGTTTGTGAATCCGGTATATTTTTACCGTTCCATAGTATAACTTCGTATATGGGCCCACTGTACACCCTCGTTTCCTCGTCAACTAGTGCAGTTCAACTGATCAGTACAGGGAACACTATCGTCCGCCCATTTGGTTCGCTCGTCTTAGACGCAACTGAGCTCTCTGTGTGGCGGTTCCCACGTGGTTCTTTTCGGAAACTGGATGAGCGTGGTCCTTTCGCAGGAAGAATGAGATATGAGTAACTCGAATAAGGAGCCGGAGCCACCGGATACCCTTTCGGATGCGTTGATTCAGCGTATCGACTCGCTACAGCTACCTGAGTTGAAAGCCATTCTTTCGTACGTCGAGCGCCGTATTGAGGCGCTTCGTACTCCGATCGAAGAGGAGATTGAAGCAACCGCAGCTGGGGACGTCCTCCAGATCGAGAACCACGGCGCGTACGCGCTCGTGCGAAAGCATCCGCCGGACTCAGATGGTCCTGGTGCTAATACAGAGATCGTTTCACTGTATCACGTCCGTCGGGAACCGCAGCTGGATGGAACAGAATCACTGCACTGGGCGTATCTCGGAGACGTCCATAACTCGGAACAAATTCGCTGTAATTCTTGCGGATGTCATCTTGATAAAAACGCATCTGTCTGTCCACATTGTGGCAGTGAGAATGTCAGCCAGTCTGAGACGGAGGGGTAAGATATGTCTAGATTGCTTACAAAACATCTCGTTGTCCCGGTTGCGAACGAAGAGGATGCTCGTGAAACGGCACAGGTGCTGGATTGCTATGAGTACGGTCAAATAACCGTCGTTCATGTAATCGAAAAGGGGGAAGGAGTGCCAGATAAGCTCCCGCTCGAACAGGCTGAACAACGGGCTTCGGATGCATTCGGTGCGTTCCGTGGATTCATTCCAGAGATAGAGACAGCAACTGTCTACCGAAGAGATGTTGTTGCTGCTATTATAGAAGTCGCGGTAGACGTAGATGCCAGCGCTATCGCGTTCCATCCCCGAGGCGGGAATCGCTTCATCAAATTTATATCGGGTGATAAGACGCTGAAATTGATCACGAACGTGGATCGTCCGGTTATCACCCTCCCAGAAGAGGCCGAAAACGAATGATAGTTGAGTTGATTCGAGTATGCATACACATAGCAATGTACATGACGGAACGATAGCATCGCATGAGTGAGACCGAACAAGAGCTTGCCCGCGATCTCGGCTTCCTTGAGGCTTACACGATCGGTCTCGGAACGATGATCGGAGCAGGGATTTTCGTCCTACCGAGCATCGCTGCCGAGCAAGCTGGTCCCGCAAGTATGATCTCGTTTTTCGGTGGGGGTCTCGTTTCGTTGTTAGCAGCGCTTTCCCTTTCGGAGTTAGCAACCGGAATGCCGAAGGCTGGCGGTAGTTACTACTACGTCAATCGAGCACTCGGGCCGTTCTTCGGCAGTATCGTCGGCTGGGGAATGTGGGCCGGACTGACGTTCGCCTCGGCGTTCTACATGATCGGCTTCGGTCAGTATCTCCTTCCGGGACTCGGCCAGTACATCAGCTTTCTTGCTGGTTGGGGCCAGATCGGGATCACCGCCGCCGCACTCGTAATGGCTGCGGTGTTGACGGCAGTCAACTACTATGGAGTCAAGGAAACCGGCGCGCTCCAGAACGTCATTGTCCTATCGCTCGTCGGGCTTATTCTCGCGTTTCTCGCTCTGGGTATCTTCGGCGGGCCGGCTCTCGGAGAATTCAACCCGAATGGGTGGCCAGCGGTTGCAGCGACAATCGGGACCGTCTACGTCTCGTTCATCGGGTTCGAGGTTATTGCGACCAGTGCTGAGGAGATCAAAAATCCGAGTCGGAATCTCCCGCTCGCGATGATTGCGGCTGTGGTGACGCCGACGCTGATGTACGTCGGCGTGATGTTCGTCTCGACGGGAACGCTGTCGATTGATGCCCTCTCAGCATCCCAGATTCCAGTTGCCGACGTTGCTACTGAATTCATGGGAGCGATCGGAGGACTGGTAATGATCGCCGGTGCAGTCCTTGCGACGGTATCGAGTGCAAACGCGAGCATCCTTTCGGCCGCTCGGGTCAACTTCGCGATGGGTCGTGACCGGATCCTCGTCAACTGGCTCAACGAGGTCCATGAACGGTTCCGGACGCCGTATCGAGCGATCACAGTCACGGGGATTATCACTCTCGTCCTGATCGCGGTCGGCGTTGGAGTTGGGACGCTCGCCGAGGTGGCGAGCTTTATGTATCTCGTGACGTACGCTCTCGTTCACGTCGCTGTTGTCGTGTTGCGTCGAGCAAATCCAGACGCATATGATCCATCTTTCAAAATCCCGACGGGTCTGTATCCTCTCGTGCCGATCGTGGGATTCGCGGCCTGTCTGGCGATTCTCGTGCAGATGAACGTCCTCGTTCAGGTCATCGGCACCGGTATCGTTGTCTTCGGTGTGCTCTGGTACTTTTGGTTCGCCCGTGATCGAGCACCTAGTACTAGCCTCGTCGGTGAAGCAATCGCGCCCGAGCCCACTGCGATGGCAGATGGTGAAGGGCGCTATCGCGTCGTCGTCCCGGTTGCGAATCCGGAGACTGAACGGGATCTCCTCCGGATGGCTGCGGCCAGCGCATACGCTCACGAGGACCAACACGCTGAGGTAATCGCGGTCAACGTCATCGAAGTTCCCCGCCAGACATCGCTCTCACAGGATCTCACCTTCGAAGAGGAGCGCGTCGAACGACAGCAAGAACTGTTGGAATCCGCCCGTGATATTGCCACCGACCTCGATATCGGCCTCCAGACACGCGCGATTGTCGGTCGTGATGCTGGATCTGTCATCTTGGACGTGATTGAAGAGGAAAACGCAGAGCACGTCCTGCTTGGTTGGCAAGGTACCCGGAGTAGACGTGAACACGTTCTCGGGTCAACGATCGATCCCGTGATTGGGCGTGCACCGTGTGACGCGACGCTAGTGAAACTCGGGCCCGAAGGCGGACGCGGTGAAGGG
This sequence comes from Halocatena salina, assembly GCF_023115355.1. Taxonomy (NCBI): domain Archaea; kingdom Methanobacteriati; phylum Methanobacteriota; class Halobacteria; order Halobacteriales; family Natronomonadaceae; genus Halocatena; species Halocatena salina. The sequence goes on along the minus strand of NZ_CP096021.1, from coordinate 52,991 downwards.
GACGTTATGGTGCTTGCTGGTGAAGGGCCACACGCGCCGGTTGCGGCCCGGCGTGCTGCTGAGTTCGTTGCCGCATCCGACGAAGCGTCGTTGATGCTTCTCAACGTTCAGTCATCAGAGTCCGAGAGTGACGAGGGGCTCTCACCCACCGAGCGTGGTGAAGCAGTGATTGCCGAGTTAGTCGAACGTGCTGAAATCGAATACATGTCGTACGATGCTAAGGTGGCGGTCGCTGCGGATACTGAACAGGCGATTATCGAGGCAGTTCAGGAATACGACACGGTGTGTGTCGGTGCAACACGGTCAGGGACGATTTCACAGGCTGTCTTTGGGTCGCTCCCTGAGAAAATCGGCGCAGAAGTCCCTCAAACTGTTGTAATGGCACGCGGTCCGGAGGAATCGCCTATGTCAGTTCGTGAAGCGCTCATGCAGAGACTGGAGGTATGATCACTATGTACATTATCACTATCGGCGCAAGCGATATCGGAACACCGCTTATCGATATTGCGACGCAGTCAGGCAATGAGGTCGTCGTCATTGAGCGTGACAAAAAAACGCGCGAATCGGGCCGCTGACCGGTTTACTGTCCGATGTTGAACGTCGACGCTACAACGAAAGACACGTTAGAGGATGCCGATGCCGAACAGGCCCATGCGCTCATCTCGACAACGGATCAGGACGCAACGAACGTGATGACGTGCCTGCTTGCGAAGGAATTCGAGATTCCTGCGATTCTTTCGGTCGTCCACAACCCAGAGCACATGGGGCTTTTCGAGCAGATCGGTGTCAACACGATAGAGAACCCACAACAGCTGATCGCCGAGTATCTGTCTCGGGCCATGACACGGCCAGCGATTGTAGACTATATGTGTATTGGTAAGGACGCGGAGGTCTTCGAGATCACAGTCACCGAAGAGGCACCTATCGTAGGGAAAACGCTCCAACAAGCCACACAGGCGGGACTAATCACTGATGAGATGCTCGTTGTTGCAACCGAACGTGACGGACACGATCATCCAATCACTCCGCGCGGTAATACAACCATCAAGAAAGGTGATCTACTGACAGTGTACTCTGGTGTCGGTGCAGACCCGGAAATTACTGATATCTTTGGGCATTATGAAGATCGAGTTGAATGAGATGATAACGTTGAATTTCGTGACAATCGTGGTAGCTTTAATTGACAACACAGAGAGCGTATGAACGGATCCGTTGCAACAGTCGGCCGAGACATCGGTCGCATCCTAGAGGCGCTTGGCGGACTAATGCTGGTCTCGATTGCCGTGCCGATCGTCTGGGGTGAGTACTATGCGCTTCCGGCACTACTGGTCTCTGCAGTCATTCCGTTGGGAATTGGCTGGCTGCTCCATCGACGATTCAAGGACGCCGAAGCCCCGGGTCGGTTCCACGGGATGATCATCGCCGCGTCCGGGTGGTTTTCGGTCGGATTCTTCGGCTCACTCCCGTTCCTGCTGATTGCGTGGAGTGTCCAACTTGGCCTGCCGGGGTTCACAGATCGTGGCTGTGAATCCACCAAGTACTGCGGCACCGCCGAGGCGTTCGAGTGCCAGACAACAGGCGACCTGCGCCGCCAGCCCCGGCGGCAGTTAACAGCGATGTCCGTTCGTGCTCGTCAGTGTTAGTCGTCATCGTCGCCGGACTGCATCCGGCTGCTTGTCGAACGTTGTTCGACTCTGTCGTCGGTCTGCGTCACGATATCACAGCCGAGGATGCTTTCGATGTTCTGCCGGATACACTCATCGGCGAGTGCGACCATCTCAACGGCCTCAGACCGGCTCACTTCGTAGAATTTCTGGCGACCGTCGCGTTCGGAATCGACGGGCTGGCAGTTTTTCAAACATTGGAGGTGATGGGAAACGAGATTCGCTTCGAGGTCCGTCCGATCACAGATCGCGGTCACATTCAACGGCTCGTCTGCCTCAGCGAGCGTCTGGAAGATACGCAAACGGTTTGGATCACCGAGTGCACGAAAGATGGTTGCGCGTGCGTCGTTGACATCTTCATTTGATTGGAGGAGGCGCATACTTATTACAACATCTATTGTAGTATTTTGTAAAGGAGTTTTGGTCCCTTCATGCTATTCTTTCGGATCTCTAACGAGCCGGAAGGGACATATGTTCTAATATCAAAACAGATATTGAAATAACTGCTACAATGGAGTACGATCTCGTGATTCTGGGCGGCGGGGCAGCCGCCTTCGCTGCACTGACTGGGGCGAGTCAGCGCGGCCTCTCGACGGCGATCGTGAACACCGGGCTGCCGCTCGGTGGGACCTGTGTCAACGTCGGCTGTGTCCCGAGTAAACACCTCCTTGCAGTCGGACACGCTGCGTTCGAACCGACCCGAACGGAGTTCGATGCGGTCCAGTACAGTGAGGATGAGCCGACGATTGATTGGGCCGCTGCCCTCGATGAGAAAGATCGTCTTGTGGATCAGCTCCGACAGGAGAATTACGTCGATGTGGCCGATCATTTTGGGACAGATGTCTACGAGGGCTACGGGCAGTTCGTTGATGCGACAACCCTCGAAGTCGTTGCTGGTGCAGCCGAGGGCACGTGTCTCACTGGCCGGAACGTTCTCATCGCGACAGGGAGTTCGCCATCGATCGCACCGATTGACGGTTTTGAAGAGGTCCCTTATGAGACGAGCGAGACGATCCTGGAGCGTCGTGCGCTCCCCGAGAGTGTTCTCATCATCGGTGGTGGCTATATCTCTCTCGAATGGGGCCAGATCCTTCATCGGATGGGGGTCGACGTAACGATCCTCCAGCGTTCGGCCCACCCGATCGGCTGGAATTCGTCCTCGGCGCCCCATAACAGGAGTGTCTCCGCAGTGACCGCCTCGGGATCGATCTCCGTCGTATGATTCGTGTTGGTTGCGGCGGCGTTGCGGACGATCGACGTAACACCTTCCTCTGATTCCTATGGTGACTTCATCCCTGTCAGAAACGCCTCGTTGGGAGTGTCTTCATAAAGCGTCTCACGGAAAAGGTCGTCGAGCGTCCCCTGTAGTTCCTCGACACTGGTTTCTCGAGCCATCTCTGGAAGTCCGAGGTCAGTGATGAGCTGGATCGGCCACGAGTCGTACGCGATGGAATTCGACAACACCAGTTGCTCGGCTGAATTCGGATTGTGAGTGGCGTACCGTAGGAAAACACCTCCCCCGAGGTCATGACCGACAAATGAAGCTGTTTCGACACTCAACGTCGAAATCCATACCCGAGCATATCAGGAACGATGACCCGCCGATGTTTTGCAATCGGTGGGATCACGTCCCGCCACAGAAACGAGTTTGTCGAAATCCCATGGAGAAATACGACGGGGTGTCCCGATCCTTCGTCGTAGTACGCGACCGCAAGATCGTGGCCGTCGACTGAGACGGTCGTCGAATCCTGTGCCGCGGTCCACTCCTTGTATTCCATCATCAGTCACCTCCGTTGGAGATACTGGTTCTAACCACAAACTGTTGCTACCTACAACGATAGGTGATACAGAATCCGGTGAGAACGTGACGAGCAGGAAATTACAAACTCAGTATAGCAGAGGTCGGCTAGGTTGATTTGTCATGCATAGTTCCATCCGAAATTTAGACTGCCGAGATTAGTAAGTGAGGAAAGGTAACCGAGAATGGCGCTATTCACTTTCACCGAACTTGGCGCAGTTATAAAACTGTTTACAGCTTATCAATACTATAGCAGGTGAAAATCATGCCAAACACGAACAAGAAAAGCAAATTCTCACCCCGACTTGAAGCTATCGTCGAATCGCTCCCATTACGTCTGGGACTTCGCGTGCTGGAAATTGGCTGTGGATCGGGCGCAGCAGCGCGTGCGGTTGTTAGTCATATTGGTGATGGACACGTGCTCGCCATTGATCTATCACCTAAAGCGATAAGAAAGGCGAGAGATGTGTCACAAGACCAAATCGCATCTGGCCATTTGAGTATGCGTCAAGTTTCAGCTGAAGACCTCGAATTGGAGCCGGGCGAACAACGTTACGACATCGCATTCGCTGTACGAGTTGGTGCGCTGGATGGTGAGCGTGCATTGCCACGGATCGCAAAGGCGTTGACCCCGAATGGGCAGTTGTTCATAGACGGTGGAGATCCATTACGGGAAATCTCGCTTGAGTCTTATCGTTGAACTGTACTAGGAATATGAAGACCCAATACTACACGGCAACGAGCATCAACGGGTATCTCGCCGATGAGGATAACTCACTCGACTGGCTCTTCCAGTTCGGAGAGATCGAGAGTATGGAGGACGATTACCCCCGATTCATCAAGCAGGTCGGCGCTATAGCCATGGGCTCGACGACCTACGAGTGGATCATCGAACACGAAAATCTGCTGGAGGAGCCCGAAAAGTGGCCGTATGAGACACCGACCTGGGTGTTCAGTAGCCGAGAACTATCGGTTGTGAAGAGGGCAGATATTCGCTTCGTGCAGGGAGACGTCGCACCCGTTCACGCTGAAATGGCGGAAGCCGCAGGTGACAAGAACGTCTGGCTCGTCGGCGGCGGCGATCTGGCCGGGCAGTTCCACGATCAGGGGCTGCTCGATGAGATTATCCTCAGCGTTGCTCCCGTCATGCTCGATTCGGGTGCGCAGCTCTTCCCGCGCGAAATTACATCATCACCTCTAAAGCTGATCGATGTACAACAGCATAGCGATGTCTTTGCTGTGCTGACCTATGAAGTGCCGCTTCAAGAGAATTTGAAGTCGGATGGGTAGGTCTCGTCATGCATAGTCACCCGCGAAATTTATCCCAACGGCCCAAATTTCGCGCCAAACAGTGAATGAACAATATTACCTAGCCATCATCAGATATTGCTATATCGGTCGGTCGGATCGTCCACTGTATAGCGATCTTGTCATGTTCTCAAAAGAAGATTTTATTTTCGCCTAGTGTTCACGCAGCAATTTGTATGAGTACTCGGCTCTGCACGTTTAAGTCGGAACGCGATGTAGACGGCAATGACGGCCGATGCTTCCGATTACGGATTTCCTGTCCTGCACCGATCCACTGGACGAGTTCGACTCGCTGTCGTATCACCAGACTCATCACGCCAAAACGTACGTGATAGGTCTTGCTGCGGCCAGCAGCAAGACCGTGACCGGGATCGCACGTGAAGTCCTTCCGGCCCAAGGCGACCGAGCATTCAACAAGTTCCTCACTGAGTACGACTGGGACAAAGATCAACTCAACCACGAACGATTAGAGGAGTTGCAAAAACACGGCGAGACACGCTGGTCACAGGACGGTTACATCGTCATCGACGACTCGGTGTTCCAGCAAACCGGGAGGAACTTCCCGGTGCTGGAGAGTTCTACGATCACACCGAAGGAGAACCCGTCTGGGGACAGGACCTCGTCTACGCATTCTACACCGACGACAAAACCTCCTATCCACTCACATTTCGCCAGTACGAGAAAGCTGACGACGAAGACCTGGACGACGAGGAGACGAAGTACGATCTCTCCCGAGAGATCGTCACAGAACTGGAAGAAGAGGTAGGTGTCCGCAGGTACACCTACCTCTTCGACTCGTGGTTCGCCCACGACTCGGACCTGATCAAGCACGTCGAATCCTACGGCAAGGATTGGATCGGACACTACGGAGCAACCGGCAGGTGACCTTCGATAACGAGGAGATGCGCGTCGATGCGCTCTTCCAGCGCATCGACAAAGTAGAGCGAGAGATCAACGAAGAAACGTACAAGATTTGGACGAAGACGCTACCGATCTCGAAGTTAGGTGAGGTACGACTGGTAATCGCCGAGAAAGTCACTGACGAGGACGAAGACAACCCGGTCAAGTACCTCGCAACGAACAAGATCGACGCTCCCTCTGGCCATCTCATTCGGAGCTATTCGTACAGGTGGCGAATCGAGACGTTCTTCGAGGACTCAAAGCAGGATCTCGGCCTTGGAGGCTTCGAGGTGCGTGATTCTGACGGTGCCAGTCGCCACTGGCACCGTCAGATGCTGACCTACAGCCTCCTTCGCCTTGGTCCCGAATCGAGCGCAGCTCTAACACGGCCTCAAAGAGACGATCTACAACATGTTTTCGTGGGTGCGCGACCAGACAGACCATGATCTCGACGGACTGATGGAGGAGATCGACCACCTCTTCTCCCATTCTGAGGGGAGTTTATGAACGTGCAGAGCCGAGTAGAAACCTCAGATTGTGATCGATGGTGCTATCAGAAGTCGAGCTGGTCAGTTACCGACTGTTGCTGCGTGGCGGGTTCGGGTTCTGAGTTGGAAGGGGCGTGACAGAGACGCTTGCGAGCGCGAACGCGATCGCTCCGCCCGCCAACAATACCCCGACTCCGACAAACGTCGTTCCAAGGCCCAGAGTATCGCTTACTGGCTGGGTCACGAGCGGTGAGAGAAACTGCCCGAGGAAAAACGCACTCGTCAGGGCACTGAGCGCCCGTCCACGAACGGACTCCGGCGTGACCGCTGCAATCCACGCGTTGAGGTTCGTCAGGAGGAACCCACTGCCAGCACCCGCGACCGCCAGACCAATGACAACACCGGGAACCGTCCCACTCACGCCGATCACGGCATACCCGATACTCATGAATCCAAATGTGAGTGCAACGATATCGATTACACTCAAGGATCGACGGACGCGGCCATACAGCAGCGAGGCGACTCCACCGGCTCCTGTCGACGCCGCCAGCGCAGCACCGATCACCGTGCCACTTGCCCCAGTCCGCGTTTCGAGATAGAACGGAATCTGGACAGGAGTCATGTAGAAGATGATCTGACCGACTAACCCGAGTGCAGCGATAAGACCGAGCGTTCCGAGCGGGAACTGAGCGAGCGTTTGGCGGAGGTCGCTGATACTCGTTGGACGGTCCCCGGTGGGTTCACGGCGGCTCGGCTCTGGCAATCCGAACGCCATCGCCGGCAGGAGCACCAGCGCCACTGTATAGACGAGGAACGGAACCCGCCAGCCGATATCTGCGAGCACGCCTGCGAGCGGCAACAGGACGACGCCGCCAATGGACATGAAGGCACCCTGTCGCCCGAGGATCGTATCCCGGTGGTTCTCCTCGTAGTAGTCGGTAATCAGCGCAGTCACAGTCACCATCACGCCCGCAACGGCCAGCCCTAGCACCGCTCGACCGACGAGAATTGCCACCAGTGAATCGAGCACGAATCCTGAACCACCCGCGAGCGCGTAGACGACTGTCGAGCCAAGCAGCAACCGTCGGCGGCCGTACCGGTCAGCGAGCGCGCCAATGACGGGTGAACCAACTGCGATGAACAACCCGTGCATTGTGAGAACGAGCCCGACGAGGACTCCCGCGTTCGGCGCATTCACAAACGCTCTCTGAATTGCGGGCAGCGCCGGAGAGATCGTCGCACCCGCCATGATGGTGAGCATGCTTGCAAGCAGCAGCGTTCCCTGTGCAAGTCTCGGGCGTGAGAGTGTGATCTCGCCGCTCATGCGGCACTCACCTCGTTGAACACGTCTTCTAACGTGTCGCTCATATCCGACTCAGCGAGTGCGGCATCGATATCGACTCTGTCTCCCGGAGAGTGTTCCTCACGTTTTTGCATCGTGATCACATGATAGAGACACGCGACACGGAGAAGCCAGAATACTCCCCCAACGTCTTCGTCCGATTGGGTGCGATAGGACATCCACCAAGAATCGGAGAAATCGGGCGTGACGTGATGTTTTTCAGCTCGTTTCTCCTCAATGAAGACGTCACGGACACATTTGTCGAATGGAATGTCGAGGAGTTTGCCATGGTGGACGTGGCTGATCTGCCGTCCATCGAGGGTAAACTCGCGCCCGACGCCACGGTCGTGCGAGTCGACTTCCACCCCGGACCACGCGCTGACGGTAGATTCGATCGGATTCATACGCCAGCCTCCGGAGTACCGACAGCAGACGGAACGAACTGCTCGAGCCAGTCCTCGTACGTGCCGTCGATGAGGGTGCCATTCTCGTTGAATCGTTCGATGACATACCGGGCAGGGTGGATCGAACTCCGTCCCTCCCAGATCGTCACTTGTACGATGAGAACGTTCAGCGAGGGAGCGTTCATCGGCGTTCAGCTCCGCTTTGCATCAACGTTCCATACTGGTGGCTCTCCGTCTGTTCGTGGGAGCCGCTGGTTCGCCTGTGGATTGATCGCACCATGAGCGAGCAAAGGGGAGAATGCACCGTGGAAATTCGCGTGAATATATTCACCTCCGATACTGTTGAGCCATAACGAATTGATGAATCCTAGTGAATCACTAGCGGTGTTGAATTCAGGCGGTAGTTCAAAGAAGCTGAAGCGGTAGATTGTCGAGCTTGACAGTCTCATCGACGATTACACCGTCTGGGACAACTCCTTGCCGCAGGTTAGATCGCGAGAGCCGCTACAGCAGCCGACCATTAATCATCAATAATAATGTATTTAAAACCGATACATTAATAAGAAAATAATTTTTATATTGATGTATGAGGAGTGCAGAACATAATAATAGAACTGTAAACAGACGAAACGTGCTCAAGAAACTCGGTGCTGCAGGGGTTGTCGGTGCGGTTGGACTTCCGGCAGGCGTATCAGCGGAGCCGAACCCATCCGATGTTCACATCGAGAAAATCCTCGATAAGACACATATCCAACAAATTGAGGATGTGGTCGGCACATTGTCGGTCGAGGAGGCTGTCGTGAAACAACGAGAACTTGATGGAAGAACGATCACCCACACCGAGTTCCAGACTAACCTCGGGACACTGACCAATACCGAAATCGGGAATTCTGTTGAAGCGAAACTCGAACTGAATCTCGCACAGACACCGGAACTCCGACAGAAGCTTCCAGCCGAATTCAGACCTATTCCAGCTGAAAGCACCACGTTTCTTGTTAGTGATGAATCGTCGATTACGATTGCTCGAATGGCAACCGATACCGAACTAGAGCAGTTAGAACACGCTGTCGAAGAGGACGTCATCTCCGCGGTTTATACGCATAACAGTAGCGGATTCAAAGTAGCTGCCGGAACGGTGAACGAGGACACGGCCAATGTCCAACGATACCATGTTGATGCAACTGGTGGCGACCTTTCAGCAGCCTCTGTTGAACCGGTGGCATCAACTGAGGGATCTTGTGTGTATACGTGTACGAGCTGTGCCGGAGCCGTTGTGAGTAAAGGATTTTGTGTTTCGACATGTGCAGCAGCGATGACCGGCGTTGGATTAGGTGGCTGTATTGCGTGTGCCTTTTTCACCAATCTTGGCATCGGGTCATGCGGTATGTGTTATAATTGTTTCTGGTGAACTTAATCCAGATAGGAAGATTCGATAGGGTAATAAAAAGCCGATCATCTCTCTGCTGCCACCAGAAGTTTTCGAACGGGTTCATTTCCAGCGAATGCGGCAGGAGAAACAACTGATAGATATCACGACTATATATTCGAGTGAACCTCACAACAGTTACTAGGCATTATGCAGATCAAACCAATCTACAACAGAATTGATAACTGGGTTCGGAAACTCTCATCGCTTCAGTACGCGCTTTTGGCGTGGGTCATTGCATTCAGCGCTGGCGTTCTCATCGGCCTCGTGCTCCCGAGAAACACCTTCCTCAACGCAGCACTGACCGCTGCAGGGAGTGCGACTGGGGTCGCGCTTGTCTTTTACTTCGCGGGAATACCAGATTGATAATACAGTTTACATCACTGTTCTCAATACGATTACCGATCCACAGTGTACGGCATGTCCACTTCGTCCGATGAGCTCACTGTGACTGAACTAGTATGGGAAGACAAGCGGACGCGCTCTAAGATCCGTCTCTCACCAGTGGTATGACTGTCGGGAACGCCTCGAAGACGCAGGTGTGGACGATCTCGATGTCTACTCTGAGTTCGGCTCAGGCTCCGATGGGATCGGGAAGACTGCCAAGCGTTGCTTGCAGCCGTGAAAGACGGCAGTACGATTACATGTATGAGCGAGAACTCTCTCGGTTGGCTCGCCGAACGACGGTCGCCGCCGAGTTCATCGATGTCTGTACAGCGTTGTCTGGACTGCTGGCATCAACTCTCGGAACCTCTCACGTACTCTCGCGGACGATGCCCGCCTCGCGCTCGATGTCGACGTCGAAACTAGCGATCTTCCAGAGAGATGATGACAGTCCATTATGATGTCTGATAATACGAGCAACTATAGCGGTAGCTCCGGCCCTACTGCGAGCCGAAGTGTCGATGCGATTTTTCGATTTATCGAGTGGCAGGGAAGCCGTGTCGTCCGTGCAGGCTGCCGTCGCTCCTCAATGGATCCCCAACGCTTCTCACGCCGACCGATCGTCGTTCACAAGCCAGATCCGAACCGTTCGCACCCGCTGCTGGATCGTCTGCCACCACGCCCGGATTTGGTTTACAAGCGCCTTGCCAGCAGTGAGAATCGCGAGCAACTCGTGACCAACAATCATCATCGCGCTGAGACCAACGAGCAATCCAGCCACCACTGCGCCTCCACCAAACATAAGCCCGGGAACTGCTGAGAGTCTTCCGACGAACCCACCGAGAAGAGTATATGATACGGCAGAAACGAACAGCCCGCAGCCGCCAAGGATGATGCCGGTTCTCGCCCGTCGCACCCAGCGACTCACGCCGAGTCGTTCCTCAGTTTGCTGGCGTATTTCGGACTCCGTCTGCAGAGCGAGTCGGTCGAGGGACCGCACATCATCTGTTTGTGCGGAGACTGTCTCAGCACGGTTCCGTGCCTCCCGTAGCAGTTGGTCCCGATCATACTGCTGCAACACACGAAGCCGTTCGACAGCCAAGTAGGTGTCTGCCAACGCCAACCGCAACTCCTCTTCAGTGACGTCATTAAATGCCAAGTCGTATTGCCTGTCGGGATAGCTGGCGAGCAGTCGGAAATCGAACACCCCTGCCTGAATTCGTTGTCGAATCAGCCGTTGATCACGCTGTTTCGCGTCGGTGTCAACATTCTCGAACTCATTTTGAAGCCGTTGTCGCTGTGTTTTTGTGAGCAGCGAGGCCGATCTCTCATCCATACAGCAATTCTATTCATGATAGGATATATACCTCTGTCTACTCGTCGGAAGACGGTATACTGTGGTATACCACTCTACATCCGCAGTATACCGCGCTATACCGATGCGTATCTCTCGATCCACAAGCCCGTATACCGGAACTCAGCGGTCTGCAACGCTATACTGCCAATCCCACTACGCAGATTAGGCCAAATCGGTGGTGTACGGCAGTATATTGACGATATATGGTGGAAACAGTCTTATCCCTTTAATACAGTGCCATCGGCACAACCGGTTGGATGACTGCAATCGAACTGAAAGGAGTGACGAAGCAGTACGGCGGTGTGACTGCCGTCGACGATCTCGATCTCGTCGTTGAGGACGGCACCGTGTTCGGCTTTCTCGGTCCGAACGGCGCGGGCAAATCGACTGTCATTAATTGTTTGCTCGATTATATCCGACCCACCGAAGGACAGATATCTGTGTTCGGCTACGACGCCCAAACCGAATCACAGGCTATCTGTCAGCGCACAGGCGTCCTGCCCGAGGGATTCGATGTGTACGATCGCCTGACTGGTCGCCAGCACCTCCAGTTCGTCATCGACTCGACTGGAGCGAACGACGATCCGGAGGCGATTGCCGAGCGCGTCGGCATCCAGGACGCGGTCGACCGAAGGGCTGGTAGGTACTCGAAAGGAATGGCCCAACGGCTCATGTTGGGGACCGCCCTCGTCGGTCAGCCCGACCTGTTGATTCTCGACGAGCCGTCGTCGGGACTCGATCCAGAGGGCGTCCACACGATGCGCGAAATCGTCCGGGACGAAGCCGACCGGGGCGCGACAATCTTCTTTTCGAGTCACATCCTCGGACAAGTCGAGGCCGTCTGTGACCGCGTAGGCATCCTTCAGGATGGAGCACTTATCGCTAAGGACACTATTGCCGGCTTACGCGAGACCGTCGAAGCCGAGACGACTCTCACCGTCGAAGTTGATCAGGTGCGTGAGTCAGCACTTCCGGCTCTCCGTGCACTGGATGCTGTCTCGACAGCTAGTGCCACCGGCACGACCGTGACGGTACACTGTGTGGATGCAGCGAAAACGACCGTCCTGAACGAACTCGAAGCAGCCGGTGCATCGGTTCAGGATTTCGACCTGACGAAAACCTCACTCGAAGACCTCTTCATAGCCTACACCGAGGACGGTACCCCATCGACGACCACCCACGATCGGTCTAGCGAGGAAGCTATCCAATGAGTACGCTACTAGTCGCGAAAAAAGAGTTCCAAGACGCCATCAGATCACGGCTGCTGTTGCTCGTGACGAGCCTGTTCACGGCGTTTCTGGCCTTCTATACGTATTACAAATTTGCGATGGTCACTCCAGCCGAGCCCGCTGTGGTGGCTGACCTGTACCGGGCCGTAGCCAGCGTCGTCGCGGTCGTGGGAACGCTCCTAGGGTACAATGTGATCGTGGGTGAGCGCGAGTCAGGCAGTTTGCAGTTCCTGCTCGCACAGCCCCACACGCGCCGCGATGTCGTCATCGGCAAACTACTCGGTCGAGCAGCCGTCGTCGCGGTAACAGTGGGCATCGCGTTCGCCGTTGTCGGTGCCCACTACGCCGTGCTGGTTGAGACGTCGCCGTCGGTCATGGCCTATGCGCGCCTCGGCGGCAAAATACTGGTGCTCGGGGTGGTCTTCGTTGCGGTCGCGATCGCGTTTTCAGCGGCGGTTCGCTCTACGACCATGGCGACGTGGGGCGCAGTGTGGCTTGCATTCCTGTTTGCGTTCGTCTGGGATTCGGTGCTCGCGGTGATCAAAACGTTCCTGTTCACGTCTCAAACCCTTCCACCCTGGTACTATCTCATCACGCGGTTCAATCCGAAATTCGCGTTCGTTCACATCGACGCGACTGCGCTTGACACGATCCCGTTCTATCTGAAGGGATGGTTTGGGGGCGTGATTCTGGCTGGCTGGCTCCTTGTGCCACTCGGGGTGGCATATCTCCGGTTCCAGCGAGGTGATCTGGCATGAACCGTCGCCACCGCGCCGTTATTGCGGTACTCATCGCTGTCCCACTGTTTGGGGCCCCGCTCGTCTCTCCGGTCCCGAACTACGACGCTCACATAGAGATGGGTGTCCATCAGGAACCTGTTAACCAGTCCGCTATTGAGACGGAGAAAAAACAGGTCGGAGACGTACCAACAGTGCATTACCAGAACCTCTCGGTACCTGCCCAGCGCTTGTTCGAGAGTGGCTACAACGCCACCTGGAACGGTATCCTGATAGAGAACGGCCCAACCGTTCCCTTGGACGAAGCGCCCGAGCCGTGGGCCACGCTCATTCCTACTAGATCAAAGGGCGACGCAACAACCGTTTACGTCCACAAAGACGGGCACTACTATGAAACGAAGCTTCATCGATTCACACCGAAGCCATCCTTGCAGGCGTTCGGACTGCGGCTGGGATCACTCCTTGGGGCCATTGGCTTTGGGACACTCGCTGGATACTTCGGCCTCACTGCCGAAGACTGACGGCTAGCCCGAGCTAAAGAGACAACAGCGTTTTCGGGCGATACAAAAGAGTATACCCACATCACTCCCCCTAGCCCGCCGAACCACGGTGTAGCCCACTGGCCTCCGCCCACTTACTGTACCGAATCGATTGGTTCCGGAATCGTATCTGTAATGGTGAACGTACGTGCCGGGTCATACAGACGCTCGACAGCAGCTCTCAGCCCCTCTCACGTACTCTCGCGGACGATGCCCGCCTCGCGCTCAATGTCGACGTCGAACTAGCGACGATCGGGTGGCGACTGCGCTCAGGGCGATGGAAAGCGCTGCCATTGAACTTCTAGCGGGCTTCGAAGAGCGCATTCGAACTAGAGGATGGTATCATCCCCTTTTTTCTCTGGAGCTGCTGTCGCTTCTCTCATTTACAATGTCTCTCTTACTCCCTCCCACTGCCTCTTTATTCTGTGAAATTGGGAGAAACTAGTGATACTGCGCTTGCTGCGCTCAACATCGTCAAAATGCCAGATGTCTTTACGGACCCACGTCCGTGAGTATAAGTCAGGAAAGGAGTTATTACGTTGGTCGACCTTTCTTTTCAAGTGGAATACACAACACTCGGTAACACTGGGATGACGGTAAGCAAGATATGTCTCGGCTGTATGAGTTTTGGTGGTCCGGGGAGAGGTGACATGTTCGATTGGACTGTCGGGAAAGAGCAATCGACGAAAGTCATCGATCGCGCGATCGAGCTCGGGATCAACTTCTTCGATACGGCAAACATCTACTCCTACGGCGACTCTGAACGCATCCTTGGCGAGGCACTCGCTGAATACGACCGTGACGAGCAGGTGGTCGCTACGAAGGTCTGGGGCCAGATGCGCGAGAATGACCCGAATTCGGGAGGACTCTCCCGAAAGACTATCGAGCAGGAGTTGGAGAACAGCCTGAATCGGCTCGGCATGGACACCATCGATCTCTACCAGATCCACCGCTGGGATGACGATACGCCGATCGAGACGACAATGGGGGTCCTCGACGATGCTGTTCGTCGCAATCAGGTCCGCTACCTCGGTGCGAGTTCGATGTGGACATACCAGTTTGCAACGGCGCTCCACACGAGCTGTCAGATGAATCTCGGCCGCTTTGTGACAATGCAAAACCACTATAATCTCGTCTACCGCGAGGAAGAGCGCGAGATGTTGCCGTACTGCAAGCAAGAGAACGTTGGCGTCATTCCGTGGAGTCCGCTCGCTGGTGGCTACCTCGCCCGCCCACACGAAGAGAGCGATAAAATGCGTGAGATGACCTCAGATCGGTACGGCTCCCCACAAAGCAGGGAGATCAACGAGCGCGTTCGAGAGATTGCCGACGAAATGGATGCCACGATGAGCCAGATCAGCCTGGCATGGCTGCTCCACAAAGACGGTGTGACCGCGCCCATTTATGGAACATCGAGCGTCGAGCACTTGGAGGAAGCGGTCGAAGCTATCGAGATTGATCTCTCCGACAGCGATGTCGAATACCTCGAAGAACCGTACGAGCCGATAGCCGTCCTCGGACACGAATAGCACACCACAAAATTCATAATTTGTTAGCAATGCTAGGTTCATCATCGTTCGATCGAACAGCTGTTAGTGAACACATTACTGTCGAAAACGGTAGTGATGTTTGACGTTTGCACTCACTTGTTGAGTGAGCAGTCTTCGTCGGAACTAGTAGAGAAGCCGAGTGACGCATCAATCGAAACGGATGTAGCGCTCGATTCATTTGGTATTCACATACGTGCGGAACTATGGAAACAATATTCGTTCGTTCGGTTACCGAAAGACAGGTCGTCCAATCACATACTATGAGGAGGTGTTCCTAGATGTCTTCCGATCAAACTGATGGTTCAGGCAGTGCATCTAGCATAGCACTGTTCATTGGCATGGGGTTTGTGTTGCTCCTTAGTGGAGGTATCTGGTTCATCCGTCCCTGGCTCCATGGGATCGTGTACTGGGTGTATACAACGCCCCTCCTCTGGATCGGGATCCCCCTCTGTCTCGGGTTCGGAGTGACCATCAGAGCCAAGGTCGGAAGCGGGTCGACATCATCGATAACTGTCATCTGTATCATTGGCCTCTTCGCTTTGTCCACCGTTTCCGGCACGTTCGCCGCCAATACCCTCGGGCAAGCGACGATGGCCGACAGCCAATCGATCGATCAACTCCACAACACGGATCCAACCCAGCCCCGTATCCTTCCCGAAAGTGTCGCCGATCGCTATGCTTCGAACACGCTGGACTTTCCCAAATACCAGACCTCTGATGGAGACATTACCATCCACAACGGGACACCCCACTGGTCGTATGCACTTTCACCGGATGGGACCTGGAATCAGCTGACGAGACAGCAACACGGGACGGTCATGATCGATATGAGCAGCCAGAACGCAGCAGTATCGACGACCACGGGAGATCTCAAGAAAGGCATCGGGACGGCTTTTTACAACAATTATCGATGGCAACTCCTCAAACACGAGCAATACCTCGCTGATTATGCAGATCCGTTCATGGTCCTTCACGAGGACAACCAATACATCGCTGTCCCTTATACGAAACCCCAGTTCCACTGGACACCCCTACCGCACACGACACCCAAATGGGGTGGCGTGATGCTCGTCGATGAGACAGGTGAGACGACTGATCTCTCGCCTGAGGAGGCCCGTAACCATCCAGCACTGAAAGATCAAAAACTCTATCCGTTCGAGCTAACTCGCGAACGGGTCACCGCGACAAAGTACCGCAACGGCATCCTCAACACCTACACCTCTCATGATGAGGAGATCGAACTCGCTCCTGTCCCTGGGGATGGAAATGATCAGCCGTTCCTCATGTCAACGACCGACGGACCGACCTACGCAGTGGCTGCTGAACCCTACGGCGATGCCCAAGGACTCACCGAGATTTGGCTCGTCGATGCCCGCACGGGCCAGTATCATCGATATACGCCGAACGGATCGATGTTTGGACCACGGAAGGCGACCGATTATGTCCGCCAAGCCGCCCGAACGACGGACTGGGACCGATTTACGCCATCTGAACCTCTCCCCGTCGTCATCGACGAACAACTCTACTGGCAGGTGCGGGTCGTCCCGACTGATAACAGCGGACTCTCCTACATTGCGTTCGTCAATGCCCAAACGAGTGACGTACAGGAGGTCGAATCAACTGCTGCAGTGACGAACTTCCTCGAAAACACCGATGTCCCAACTAACCAAACGAGAGGACAGAACACCTCTGAGTCAACCGCTTCTCCATCGATGATCGTAAAGCGTGTTGCACCAAATGGGACGGTCATCGGAACCATGACTATCCATGACAACGAATCCGTTCAAATCATCCAAAACAATACGACCTCGAACTGATCGGCTGACGACAAGCGACTGACGCCACGTGTGGCCGAATAGTTCATCCATCAGGATGTACAGATTACGTCCGATGCCGTTAGCCGCTTTCCAACCATCTTCATTGTTCGACGGATCTGTTCAATGATTCAACAAAATATCGTGTTATCAAGTCCAGGGATACCAGAATCAATTCCGCTGTAGATTCTACTCTGAGAAGATCCAGCCTAGTGATCAACTCGTCGAGCATAGACGCGACCGACGGGTTCACATGCCTCGGACGTGACGTCCCTGCTCCGAGGGACCGAAGCTTCAAGCAGCGTCTTCTAGTGTGGACGTAGGCGGTGCGCTCTGGAACGTTGAGATCGTCAACGATCTCGCTGACGGATCGGGGGCTGTGCGTCGAACCGGGCAGTTGCCCTTCGGTTGGACGGTCGTGACTGAACCACAAGCATCATCGAGCGACTACTCTCCCAGCACGTCGAACGGCCTCACAGATCACCGGTTACCGTCCCAACGAGAGAACGGGATAAAATGAGACACGCCGGTAGACGCTCCGTTGATACACCAGTCGTTACGGTATAGGTACAGTTGTTGGCGACAGCGCAGGCGCTGGGATATATGAGGCTACAGCCATGAAGAATACATGTCAATGGACGATATCCTCGATGTCATGGACACGGTCGAAGATTCGGAACTCGAAGGTGTTTTCGTCTGGCTCCTCCGTCTTATCGGCCTTCTCGCTATCCTTGGTGGGTTCGGACTCTGGTTGGGAACGGACATGGGGCTCCTCGTGCTCCCTCTCGTCCTGATCGTTGGGGGTCTCATTTTACTGCTTATTCCAGGCCTTCTTCTTACACTCGCAGAATTGGGAGGAGAAGGATAACGGTCGGGATCGTCTGCCAGACCCACTACCCCCTTAATTGCACGGAGAGACAGTCTGTACGGCCTGTTTTCTCACGAAAACTGGTGGGTGGTAGATCTCTCAACGGACACGAGCAGTGTGAGCACTCGGTCCCGATGGACACGCCAGCAGAGAGCCCTCGACTGAGAGGGATCCGTCATAGAGCGTCGATCTTGTGTCTGCTCTGGGGCGCCCATATTCGAGGGGCAACGACGAGTTCCACGGACGATCGGACCCGTCTCGATAGGCCAGTTGAGGCAACACTCTTCGAAATGGATGGAGCTGGATGAGACACCCCGGCTGGATAGCGCATCGTCTCCTCACTAGCAGTCACTCAGCTAACTCGAACAGAACACGTCACTGAGAAAGCCACGGAATCCGTCTATATCTTCACCTTATCGCCAGAACTACTTAAAGAGCCAGTGGCGCTATCACGATGTTCGGTCCACCGTCGTTGATATCAGAGCCCGTACGACCCCGATGCCCTCGTCTACGAGGATGATGTGAATCTTTATATTGTACTGTTACGAAAGCAAAGTATGGACTGGTCCCTTGATCGACATCTTCGTCGACGGATGGCACTAACCCTGTTCGCACTCGCAGCACTCACTATCGCGTTCGCCACTGGTGTCGCTGCCGTGCTGGCGTGGGGGTTGGAGTGGCTCAGCGGACTGTTCGGCCTCGGAGGCTCCTTCGAACTCTGGCTCGCTCTCGGTGGCATGGCGACACTCCTCGCCAGCGTCGTCATTTTGTGGCGGGCACTGGACAAGGACGCCGTAGAGACGTTCGACGCTGCGGCCGTTGGCCCAGAGACGTATCCCGACCTCCACGCGACGGTTACGCGACTCGCACAGGCCGCCGATCTCCCGGTGCCGTCGGTTCATGTTACCGACCGCAAGCGCCCATTGGCGATGACGACTGGCCTCTCGACCGACGATACCAAGCTCGTCGTCTCGACGGGGTTACTCGACGTACTTGACGCCGACGAGTTGGAGGCTGTCCTCGCTCACGAACTCGCACACATCAAAAACCGCGATGCGACCGTGATGACGCTCGCTGAACTCCCCCTGGCGAGTGCACGGACCCTCGGACGGACGCTCCAGCACAGCGGCGGGGTCCACATCGCCTTGGTCGCGGTTGCGCTCGCCTCGTATGCCTTCTGGGGAATCGGCCGCCTGTTGGTCGCCGCGCTGTCTCGCTCGCGAGAACTCGCCGCCGATCGTGGCGCGAGTGCGTTGGTTGGTGATCCTGCGGCGCTGGCAAGCGCCCTCAAGACGCTTGACGGTGACGTTCCCTCAGCACCAGACCGGGATGCTCGTGAAGCGGCGCTCGCTTCGTTGTCGATCATTCCCGACGAGCGGGGGACGCCATGGCCGAAACTCACCTACCAGGACGGCTGGCCTATCTTCTGGAGCTTTCGGCTCCCGGTCCGGCGTGTCTGTCGTCGGCTGAACGAACGATACTTCCGCCCGACACGGGCCACCCACCCGGCGACTGATGAGCGCATCGATCGTCTCAAGTCCCTCGAACGCGAACACGGGACGTAGACGGGTTAAAACATTGTTTATCGTATAATACGTCAATAACGATCTCTTCCTTACCTCCAAGCGATAGCACGCTCACAGGGAGTGTATTCTCTGAGGAGTCCAGCACGTGCTAGGACGAAGCGCTGTCAGCGTTGCTGTGAGCGGAGCAGATACATCGTCTGTCAGTACATCAGTGTGAAATCGATCGTCTGAGTAAGTGCTCAGATCGCCAAACCGTGGAAAGGGAATTCCTTCTGGACGGACGATACCAAATTATTTATAGATGAAATACAAATAAGTCTATCATGAGTTATGTGAACTCTTCCATCCTCTTCGGTCGGGACAGGCACCGCACACGACAGTATCTCATCCTTGCTGCAGTGATTTTCTTCGCTAGTTTCGTAGTGTACACAAGCTTTCCAGTGTATGAAGGTCTCCCGTTTACGTTTTTGGTGATCGTGCCTTCTGTTCCGATCATAGCAGGCACGTTGGCACTAGTCAGTGCCTATCTCAATGATGGTCTCATCGTGAGTGCACTGATGCCAGTTATGGCCGTGCTCGGACTGGAACTCTCACTTGGCATCTGGCTTTATTTTAATCTTGTTCCTAGTTATGAGCCCGCTGGGCTTAGTTTCATACCCATACTCGTCATATTTGCCTTCGGAATTGGTGTTAGTGTAGCCACCGTTGGAGCTGGTACACGACGTGTTGTAACCTCCATCCGTTCGTGAAGTCGCTTTCGTTGAGCAGGTCTGCGAGCATCTCTAAACAAGATACTCAACGATCTGCTCGTTCCTCAAACTGGCTCAGCTAGACAGTACTCATTGGCATTAGGAAGAGCATGTTTGTGTCAAATAGAAGTGGCCGGGAATCGAACGGGGAGGTAGATGCCCCACACCCGATTGAAGTTCAAACTCCCGGAGGGCGCGTTCGAGTTTTCAACCGACCATCCTGACGAGGTATTCCGGATACTCGCTGCCTTTCCCATGGATGATGGACTCTTCGTCGCGTTTGAGACACCAACTGAGAATCATCAGGCTGTCCTTCGGGATTTCGATGAGGCTCCGATTACCTATGAAGTGCTCCATACCGACGAACAGTCCGTTCTGATCCAGTATGAGATGCCGTCCATTCCACCACCACTTCGCGCAGTCTTGGCCTCCGGAACCCTCGTGCAATTTCCGCTCACCCTTCGAGATGGATGGATAACGTTTGACCTGACGACCTCACACGAGCGGCTGTCACAACTCAAAAACGAGTTCGAGAACGCTAGGTTCACGTATGAAGTCGTCTTAGTCACACAAACGACAGATCCGATGGATCTGTTGACCGACCGCCAACGGCGATTCATGATCGAGGCCCTCCAGCACGGCTACTACGACAGCCCCCGCAAGTGTTCGCTGACCGATCTTGCGGCCGTACTTGATGTTGGCAAATCGACGGCGAGCAGGGTTCTCCACAATGCCGAAGGGAAGGTTATCAAGAAGTTCTTCGCAGAGCCGATCGAGTAGATCGACGGTTGTGTAGGGAACACTGGGTTGTTCGCTCGGGACTTCTGTGATTAACTGCTGGGTGGAACATGTTGCAGTGAACATCCATCTCCCACGCTTCCGTACGTAGATCTATGGGTGCGAGACTAGAGCCGATCGAGACGCCCGATAGTCTCAAAATGCGGTTCAGCTATTGGATGATGCGGCGGAAGTTCGGCACAGTAACGACCCCGGTGAAAGTCGTGACCGCACGTATGCCGGGATCTCTAAGACTCAACCGCGAGCTCCAGAAATTCCACAAGAGGATTCAGCTTGAGTCTGAACTCAAGCTCATGGTGGGAATGCTTACCTCGGAGATCAACGGGTGTGGCTTTTGTGTGGACCTCGTGCAGTCGGAGGCAATCCGCGAGAACTTCAGGATGGAGAAATTCAACGCGCTCGCGGAGTATGAGACGAACCCCCTCTTCTCTGATCGGGAATGCGCGGCGCTGGCGTATGTAGAGGAAGTCACGCGCCACAAGAACGTCTCCGACGCCACGTTCGAAGAACTCCACAATCATTTCAACGATCGGGAGATCGTCGAAATCACGTGGCTGAATGCGTTCCAAAACTACACTAATCTCGTTAATATTCCGCTCGAAATCGAATCTGACGGTCTGTGCGCGATCGCTAAGTCGGAGACACAGATGGAACATGATGAACGAACTCCCGTGCAAAACGTACGAGAATAAAATCATGTCACTCAGTATATCCACAGCCACCACATACGTCAATATTCTAACTATCATTGCCGTTGGCATCTCGGCGGCAGCCTTCTTTCGCCCCCCAGAGGCCATTCTCGAATCCATGGACGAGGTAAACGTGAAGAAATCGTGGCTGCCCATGCTGGGTACCCTGAAAGCGGCAGGCGCACTCGGACTACTGATCGGCATCGGCGCGCCAGTGCCAGCGATCGGAACGGCCGCTGCAGTCGGCCTCGTTGTGTACTTTGTTGGTGCCTCCATCGTTCACCTGCTCGCTGGCGATTACTCATTCAGTGGGCAGCACGTGTACCTTCTGCTGGCCGTGGTCACATTGGTGTTAAACGTAGTCTCGTGAATCGCTACTGGGAAAGGCCATCAGTGACGTAGACACAGGGTAAATAACTTCAGTGCGGTACAGTCGTTATTCCCGGCAAAACCAATGGCTCCGGACGGACTGCACGACACGAGGGTACGTCACGCTGCCCGTCGCCGGTCTGCTGGGTACCTCACCAAGGGAGATATCGTCATCGACAGGCAGTTGCCGGTCGGATCGAGCGATCTCGTTCCCTTGTATCTCTATCTGTCGGTCAGTGTGCTCGAAAACCGTCTGTGCAGCCTCCAAGGCCCTGATCGATGTTCGGGCGTGCCATCCAACCATCCAAGCCTCAGCCGAATCGTGCCGATGTCGCCGATCTGTCTGACGAACTGTTCATCTATTCCGGTGTCGATGAGTGCGCTGCCTCTCCTGATACAAGTTCCGTGTTGGAGCCGCTGTCGAATCGTTTCACTGTCGGTCATGATTAGACATTCCCGTTGATAATATCCGCGACACGTTTTCGGTCGAACAACTGTTCATCGCGGTCGAATTCGTCGGGATACAACTGCCATGCACCGCGTTCGGTCCACGCGAGATTGATGATCGGTCCTTGATATATTCCGGCACCACGGTACACATCATCGTTTTTGACAGCGGTCAACTGGCTCGCCACCTCGTGACCCTTCATGAACGAAACTAGGGTATTCTGGAATTTTTGGAGAGACATGCGCTCGAACCGACCGCGACCGTCCCACATGAGGAGTACATCCGGATCGATTTCGAGGATCGTCTCGTAGTCGATCGTCCCGCCGGACACGTAATAATCCTTGATTCCAGCTTCCCTGAGAGCACTCGTGACGCCGAGATCGCGCCATTGTTTGTACGACGTTCCCTTGTTAATCGGGTACGGATAGAACTTCTCAGGCTCATTCGAGGTGGCGAGGAGTATTGCAACGGATGGGCGTTCAGATTTCGGTGGAAGTCGATCTTGCACCCGGCCGATAAACTCATCGTGCAGTCGTTTGAACGCACGATACCGTTGCTCCTGTCCGAAGACCTGTGCGAGTTTCTCGAACGCCTCATAGAGGGAGTAATACTGATGATCGTGCCACTGGAATGCGCGAGAGTAAATGCTATTCCCGAAAATCGGCCCGACATTCTCGCGAATTTCATCGATGTCAGCCTGTTCCCACTTCGATCGACTCAAGACGAATTCTGGATCGAACACGTGAACATCGGCCCCGATCCCATAGAACAGTTCCTTGCTGAGTGATTCTCCCCACAACTCATCGAGATCTCGCCAATCCACATCGACTCCCGAAATATCGTCATAAATATGGGTATGATACCGGTTGGGTCGCCAGAGACCCTTCGGTGGATCCTGTCCGAGCGCGATCCCCATGTCCGCCCAGCTCCCGTTGTTCGCGACCCATCCCTTTGGGACGTTCTCGAATTCGACGTCACCCATCGGTGCCATCGTGACCGAGTACGGGTTCCCGCTATCGCTGGCCATCGTGTTTGCACCACCGGAACTGTTTGAGCCGTTCGTTCCACCACTAGGATCGCTCTCGCTAGCACACCCGGCGAGTAGGCCTCCGCTGATGAGCGCGCCACCGCCTTTGATCGTCTCTCGCCGTGTCGGTGCCTTGCGTGCCGCGACCTCGTGTTCCATGAGGATTAGGTCTGCCTAAAACAACATAGCCGTTTCGGTTTTTTGGCTAGCCAAAACCCGACGGGGTGATCAGATATAACATCCTGATAGATGGATAGATAGGTCACCTTCGGGAAGTGTAATCCCACGAAGAAGGCATTCACTGTCGGGTACCGTGAACTCCGCGACACCCAGTCACTCGCTTCGGTGAGCTATTTAATGCATGTCGACAACAGCCGAAGAAATCGAATTGGACGGATGATTTCTCAAAGCTAACGCAGCGTTCACTTTGTTGTATCCGACAGGTAGCGAAGATTTAGAATCCCGATTTTTGCCGAGCGGTACCGTTCTGAGCAGCCGTGGCGTCGAGACACTCAACCACTGTATCCCAGTGACTGACAATTTCGAGAGTCGGTATCCATTCCACCCAGCTGATAGGGAGTTCGATCGCGATCCCACTGATTGTGATCAGTCATCCGCCGAGATCGGCTGGCCGTCGGCGTCGGTCGGTGCGGGACTTTCACCATCGGCGAACGGGTACCACGACTGCTTACCATCGGTCAGGCATGGATCCTCGTATCCTTCTACTTCCTCCGGTTTGGCCAATTCGACGATAGTCTCGTGCCCAGTCGCGTCGATCCACTCGCGGAATGGCTGCCCTTCAGTGCGGAGCGCTGCAAACGCCTCGATGAGATTTCGGAGCATCCCTGGCACCTCGTCAGCGGGCACGCGTTGCCGGACCCACTCGATAAAGCTGGGATCCTTACCGATACCACCGCCGACCCCGACATCCATCGCCTCTACCATCTGACCGTCCTTTCGGGCACGCATCCCCTGAAGTCCGATGTCGGCGGTCATCGCCTGCCCACAGTCAGCCGTACAGCCCGAGAAGTGGAGCTTGATGCGGTCGACATCCTCCGGTACCTCAACGTTCTCACCAAGCCACCGCAACAGCCGAGCCATCCGCGCCTTGGTTTCGGTGAGCGCCAATGAGCAAAACTCCGTTCCGGTGCAGGCCATCGCGCCCTGAGTGAATGGATTCGGTGTCGGGGAATACGTTTCTAGGAGAGGCTCGTCAAGCAGGGCGTCCAGCTTCCCATCGGGAACGTCCATGATAAGCGGATTCTGCCGCCGAGTCAGCCGTATCTCGCCGGAGCCGTATTCGTCAGCGAGGCCGGCAAGTTCGATTGCGCCCTTGGCCGGAAGTCGTCCGACTGGGACTGAGAGGCCAACGTAGTTGTTTCCATCCGTCTGATCGTAGACGCCAACGTGATCGTGAGCGCTCTGTTCGCTGGACCTACCTGCATTGTACGTGTATTCGCCACGGAAGTCCGTGCCTGCAGCCTCGAAATCGAAGTCCAGTCGCTCATCCAGTGCGTCGCGAATCTTCTCGGGGCCCCACTCATCAACGAAAAAGCGGGCTCGGTTTTTCGAGCGGTTTTGCCGGTCTCCCTCCTCGTGATACAGCTCAACGAAGGCTCGAACTGTCTCGACAGCGTGTTCTGGCCGAATGAACAGATCCAGTGAGCGTGCTTTACGGGGGTTACGACCACCGAGTCCGCCGCCAACACGGACGTTAAATCCTTTCGTATCATCGTCACCAATGAATTTGTGGGCGGGTTCGAGACCGATATCGTTGATGCTGTCTTGAGCACATCCCTCCCGACAGCCGGTTACGGAGATGTTGAACTTCCGAGGCATATTACAGAGCTCGTCATCGTTGCGGATGGATTCTTGAATGGCGTCGAGAAGGGGACGAGATTCGATGTACTCGTCAGCCTTCCCCGCGACCGGACAACCGGAGATATTTCGCATCGTGTCTCCCCCCGCTGATCGGGAAGATACACCAACTGCCTCCAACTTGTCCCATATCTCGGGGATGTCTTCTAACTTGATCCAGTGCAGCTGGATCGACTGCCGGGTCGTGAGGTCGATCCATCCATTGCCGAATTCAGGGTTTGCAGCTGGACCTTGCCCGTAGTCGCGAGCAACCTCACCAATGGCTTGTAGTTGCCCCGGCTCCAGTATCCCTCCGCAGTTGGTCAATCGCAGCATGAAATATGATTCCTGGCCACCGCGGTGGTGAAACACGCCCCAGAACTTGAACCGGGAAAACCACTCTTCACGTTCGTCTTCGGGAATAGACGTCCACCCTCGCTCAGCAAACTCCTCGAGTTTCTCCCGGACAGCGTCACCGTACAGCTCGTCTTTGATGTCCTCTTTCTTGTGTACCATGGTTAGATCACCGTAGATACGGACGATCGTAGTCTTATCTTAGTCATATATGATTGAACACCACCTATTCTACGTTTATATCCTCTGTTTGTATGATCATAACGCTACCCATTGAATGAATAAACAATACTGGTGGTAGGCCACACGTCTGTCCAAAATAATACCGGCTAGTAGGCGTATTATGTGTTTAATCGAGCCGAAGTCAATCAAATAAACCACAAGACGAGACGGGATCGGTTGACATCAATTCGCTGGGAAGATGTTCTGTTGCCCACGTCTGGACTGCGTAACGCTGTGCAGGGATGTCGATGTTTCCTATCCCGTGTTAGCACTGGATCAAGGATAGCGATGATCAAGAGTTGATACAGCAAAGTTGGATGATGGTTTGGATCCAATGGAACACCGTGATATACAATGACATTACCCTAGAGACCGTTACTAACAGTCGCCGCCATCCGTTGCTGTAGGTACTGCGCCGCTGTTCAGTTCTGCGTTACCGGGTCGTGCTCGCTGGCTAACACTCGCTCTTGAGGATAATCGCCGGGCCTCTGTCAGTCGTTCCTGCTAGATACTGGTTCCGTCTTTGGCTGCTCGCCTTCGCCGACAAAGCCAGCTTCGGTCGCGACGCGTGCGACCGTCGGCTGGAACACCCACGCTGTCAGCAACACGATGGGTATCATCGAAACAGCAACGATGGAGTAGCCCACGTGTAAGTTCGGAAGGATCGATGCCGAATACACCAGCGGATAGATGATACCACCGACAGACCCAACGCCACCAACGACGCCCGCGACAGCACCAGAGCTATTGGGGAACAGTGCCGGTACCTGCGCAAAGATGGACCCCTCGGCCATAGCGCACCCCATGCCGACGAGAAAGCCAGCACCTACCGCGAGCAATACATTACCGGAGAGACCTGCTAGCGTCATCCCAACCATCATTAGGACGATAAAACACAGCGAGACGAACGTCCACTGCTCGCGATAGCGGCCGGTGAAGACCGGGAGGATATTTCTCTGCTCACGAGCGAGATGGTCGCTGACGTAGCCTCCAAGGGGACGAAGCAGTCCCGCTGCGATGGAGAACATCGCCGCGAAGGTGCTCGCCAGCACGAGATTGTTGGTGTTAAATCCCTCGCGGTAGTAGGTAGCCAGCCACCCGTTCATCGACAGCTCCAGCCCGAAACTCATCACATAGGCCAGCGCGAGGACGACGGTCCCGTATCGTGTGGCAGTGTAGACCCAGCCCCCAAAGCTCGCACTCTCTTTCGTCGCCTGACGCTTCTCCTCGCTCTTTGCGGCCTCGCCGAACGCATAATACGCGACGGCGAGGATGGTGGAGATGACACCGGTATAGAAGAAAGCGGCCCGCCAGTTGGTCTGGAACAACGGCCCGCTCCAGCTCGCCGGGAAGACACGCGGCAGGATGAGCGCCCCCGCAGCGGCTCCGGCGTTCCCGATACCGGCGTAGATTCCTTCAACAGTCCCCAGCTGTTCTTCTTCGAACCACTCGGAGACGTGCTGAATCCCGATAACGAAGGTGATACCGGCCGTCGCCACGATAAGCCGTTCAACGAAAAAGACAGTGTACGACTGGGCGAACGCGCTCGCCATCGAGAACAGCCCGACGTAGGCCAGCACGATGGCGAACACCGTGGGCGCGCCAAATTTGTCCGAGAGCCACCCGGTCAGAACACGTCCAAGCGGGGCCAACCAGATGGCCGCACTCGAAAGAATGCCGATGTCCGCCAGCGACAGTCCGAACGCATCAGCAATCGGACCGGTAAACGGGGCAAACGAGAACCAGATGAGAAACGAGAAGTTGAATCCGACGGTTGCCAGCACTAACGTCCGGTGTTTGGTCATCTTAACCAGACTCATGAGATCGTCTCCATTTCATCCATATCAATCACATAATCGGTATGTATCGACCGTTCGTCTATTGATCCTGTATTAATATAGATTTCCCATAACTTTACCATAGTAATACGGTTGTACGGGCACATAATAACGATACTTGTTGACAAAATAGACTAGATGCCCATACTAACTGAATATACGACCATCTTCAAATCGTGGGTCATCTCTGCACGATTATCGACCGTCCAGCTAGCGAAGTGATAACTGGATGCATTTGAACACTCCGTGTGTAATGTGACGCTAGTGTGATAGTAGCTTGTAAGAGGACATGCGTACCGCACATCAGAGTCTCAGCGTTCACGTCATGTAAAAGAGTGGTCGATGTCGTCAGTCAGCTGTCACCGGCGATACCTCTGCCTCTGGTGCGGCCAGCCGGACAGCACACTGTTTGAAGTGCGGTTCGTTGGATTGGGGGTCTCGATCGGAGAGCGTCAGTCGATTGGTGGCCGGGTGGTGGATAGGGAGCCAAACCATTCCTCGGGGAATGCTCTCGTCACGATCGACACGGACTGTCACCGATCCGCGCCGGGAGGCAACGATGGCCCGGTCGTTGTCGAGTGTGACGGTGTCCGGGTGGATACGGGCGACCAGTTCGCTACTCGTACCGCCGCGAGAACGGACACCAGTATTGTACCCGTCAGCCTCACGGGCCGTCGTCAGTACCAGCGAGTACTCGTCGTTAGTTGGTTCTGGAAGTGGTTCCTGTTGACCGATCGAGAATTGGGCGTTGCCAGAGGCGGTCGGGAACGACCACGACGCGTCGTCGTAGTAGCGGTAGCCACCGGTACTCTCTTCGTCAGGAGCAGGCCAGCGGACGGCATGCTCCTCCTCCAGACGCTCGTAGGTGATCCCTGAGCAGTCAGCGACAGTTCCCTCAGTCAGCGCGGTGAACTCGTCGAAGACTGCCGACGGGTCCGGTGAGGGATCCTTAATGAACTCGGGAAACAGCCGAGTCCCGATCGTCGCAATAAGGTCAAGGTCCGTGCGCACACCAGTTGGAAGGTCGGTAGCCGCCCGCACCCGTGAGATTGTCCGCTCCATGTTCGTCGTCGTGCCCTCGGACTCACCCCACGTTGCCGCTGGGAGAACTACGTCGGCGACAGCGGTCGTCTCCGTGTGGAACGCGTCCTGCGCGACGACGAACGCGTCTTCAAGCGCTGTACGGGCGGCGTCGGTGTCAGGCATTCCGGCGACGGGATTTGTCGCGACCGTCCAGATGGCGTCAGGGTTCGTCTCGAGAATACCGACAGGGCCCGGTCCGGAGTCGTCGGGGAGACGATCGACTGGAATTCCCCAGCAGTCGGCGATAATCCGCCGGTGATACGGGGCTTCAAACGCTCGCTGGCCGGGCCAGGTTCCCTTCGAGGAGCATATTCGAGTCCCCATCGAGTTAGCTTGTCCTGTCAGCGAGAATGGCCCGCTACCGGGCCGGAGGTTCCCTGTCGCCATCGTCAGGTCGATGAGTGCCCGCGACGTCTCAGTTCCTTGAACGTGCTGGTTGATGCCCATCCCCCAGTAGATGAGTGTCCGGTGATCAAGTGTAGTGGCGAGGAGGTCCACGTCAGCCATCGTAACTCCGGCGTCGCTAGCGGCCGTCTTCGCATCAGGAAGCGCAGAGAGAAGAGCATCGAACCCGTCGGTCGCTGCCTCGACGAATGCCGTGTCGACACGATCAGTCTCAACGATGTGAGCTAGTACTGCTCGTGCCAACGCGAGATCTTTACCGGGTGCGGGCGCGACATGATGTTCAGCGTTCTCTGCCGTTTCAGAGCGCACCGGATCCACAACGACGAGTTCACCGTTCTCGCTAGCGGCCTGTCGAATCCAGCGGAACAGCACCGGGTGAGCGACCGCGGGATTTGCTCCCCAGATAACGTGTCCTTCAGCCGTATCGATATCGGCATAGGTACAAGGCGGAGCATCACTGCCGAAGGCTTGGTAGTATGCTGTCACCGCGCTGGCCATACAGAGCGTGGTGTTCGCGTCGTAATTGCGGGTCCCAAAGCCACCACGGGCAACCTTTCCGAGCATGTAGGCGGCTTCATTGGTCTGCTGGCCGCTGCCAAGGACGGCAACGCTATCTGGGCCCTGGCTCTGGGCCTCGCGCAACCCCGCAACTGTGCGGGCAAGCGCCACGTCCCAGGTTGTCTGCTGCAACTTACCGTCGCTGCGGACTAAGGGACGAGTGAGCCACTCACCGTTGGGATTCTTGCTCTCTCGGATGCCTCGTGCACACGCTAACCCTTGATTGACCGGGTGGGCAGGATCCCCCCGGACGATATCGATGCCGTAGCCGATGTCAGCTCCCTGGTGCATATGACCACAGCCGACAGCACACCGCATACACGTCGTCGGAACCCACTCACTCACACGATACCACGCGCAATTTGAGCGCCCATTTGTTTGCTTATAAGCATTTTTCGAGTATATCCAAACACTATTCCCATATCTATACGTAAGAATGAGAATTATAAAATGATATCTCTTTATAAAATACATTTCTATGGTTGCTTAGATCGCATCTGTCCATTCCTCATTCAGCGGTTACCGGCGGGCTCCGACATCTCTTTTTCTGGCAGATATCTAGCGAGTCAATGCCACGAATACCGTTACCGATTCATGAGAATCAGGCATACAGCCGTAGTTGATGGATGCGAGTGAATGTGCCATCTTCATTCTGTATCCATTCAGTGTGTAGTCGTAGTCTCAGTAGTAGGACTTGTACACGAATTAAGGTAGAAATAGAATATCTACTACCTTTTCAAAATTAATTTATCAATAATGAACTCGTTGTAGTTCCTTTAGGAATAGCGATCAATAATAAGTCTATAGATGGCCTTTACGACTATACTACTGTAATCCCAATACGCTAACTAGTACTCCCGATGTCTCTTCCTCCATTCGCAAAGTGAGAACGTGCTTCTGTCGGCCATATTCTATCGAGAAACCGGAGGACCTTGAATATCAGTGTAGATTGAGCTTTGAGAGGTGTCGCTTTACTTTCGATCGTGCACCAATACTTCCTAACCGTTCGGTCGAACTCGGTATCTTCCGCCGGTCTACAGTTATACAGTATCAGTACTACACAGAGCCGGTTAGCAGTCCGACCGCTCCGGTACAGAATAGGCGTCGGTATCGGTTGCCTGAGGACGTCTTGTGAGGTACTGATCCCCCTCAAGTCTATTAAATCCCATATATTAGATGGGGTTAGAAGGTTTCGAGATATTGGTCGAGTTCCCACTCCGAGACCGCCGCGCGGTAGTCGTCGAACTCGGCGCGTTTGGCTTCGATGAACTTCTCTGCGATGTGGTCACCGAGTGCGTCAAGGATGACCTCGTCAGTTTCGAGAACATCGATCGCTTCACCGAGATTGGCTGGCAGGGTGTCGATGCCGTACTCCTCGCGAGCAGTCTCGTCAAACTCGTAGATATTCTCCCGGACCGGGTCTGGGGCAGTGAGACCGCGTTCGATCCCGTCAATCCCGGCCTGAAGCATGACCGCGAGCGCGAGATACGGATTACACGAGGGATCCGGTGAGCGAAGTTCGATCCGCGAGGCGGCTGGGGTGCGCGCGGCGGGTTTGCGGATGAGTGCAGACCGGTTCACGTCACTCCACGCGACGTACACGGGAGCCTCATAGCCGGACACGAGCCGTTTGTAGGAATTCACCGTGGGATTACAGACCGCGGTGATAGCGGGTGCGTGCTCCAGAATCCCGGCGAGGAACTGGTCTGCTGTTTCGGAAAGGTTGAACTCGTCGTCCGCATCGTGGAAGGCGTTCTCCCCATCCTCGGTGAACAGCGAGAGGTGTGTATGCATCCCGCTACCGTTGATGCCCGCGATAGGTTTTGGCATGAACGTCGAATGTAACTCGTGCTCGGCGGCGATCGCACGCACGACCGCCCGGAACGTAGCGATGTTATCCGCCGTGGTGAGTCCGTCATCGTATTTGAAGTCGATTTCGTGTTGGCCCTCTGCAACCTCGTGATGGCTTGCCTCGACCTCGAACCCCATCTGCTCGAGCCCGTAGATGATATCCCGGCGCACGTCACTTGCGAGGTCTTTCGGTGCGAGATCGAAATACCCACCAGCGTCATGAGTGATCGTCGTTGCCCGACCGTCTTCCTCTTCGAAGAGGAAAAACTCCGGCTCCGGCCCGGCGTTGAGCGTATAGCCCATGTTCCCTGCCTTCTTCAGCGCGCGCTTGAGTACGTGACGGGGGTCACCGGCGAAGTTGCTCCCGGACGCATCCATCACGTCGGCAATCAACCGGGCGCTCACAGTGCCGTCCTCGCGGGTCTTCCACGGCAATATCGCGAAGGTGTTCGGATCTGGCTTGAGCCGCATGTCGCTCTCCTGGATCCGGACGAATCCTTCGATGGATGAGCCGTCGAAATAGATCCCTTCGGTAAACGCTTTCTCAGCCTGGCTCGCTGGGATGGAGACGTTCTTCACTGTCCCGAGGATGTCCGTGAACTGGATACGGAGAAAATCCACGTCGTTCTCTTCGATTGCATCGAGAACACTCTGTGCTTCGGCATCGATACCACCATCGGCAGCAATACTTTCAGTTCTCATTGTTTCTCGACGTTCTACCTGATTATCTTCACGGTTAAAGCCGTACTGGTTCATGTAAATTCGACATTTTGAGAAGAAAATTGGATATTCGTAAAGTTACAATGCGTCGGTCGAGTGGAGGAGTGTAATGATGTATGAAAACTTGGACGAGAAATTGGTGAACGCACTTCTCGACGACGGTCGAGCAAGGCTTCGAACCCTCGCGGAGGAACTCGTCGTTTCGGTCACGACCGTTTCAAATCATCCGATCGACCTTGACGAACAGAGTGTGATCAGGGGCTACACCCCGAAAGTCGATTACGACGTACCCTAGTACGACGTGACAGCAATCGCCCAACTCACAGTCGAAGGGAGCGACATCACCACCGTCGCCGATACTCTTCACGACACGAACCGATGGTTTGTCTATGAAGTGACGGGCAACCACGACGTTATCGTGATCGCTAAGTTCACTGGTATTTATATAATAAATGATTAGATTGCAAATATTAAATAACAAAAAATATAATGGATTGACATTTCTGTTGTCGCCCTGATGGTATACTATCGACAACCCTACTAATTCTAATATTAAAACAGTACGTGAAATTCACTGAGAGCGAAATTACCATGGGAGCATGAATGCGAGGCCGTGAAATCGTAGCAAGTGGTATAAGTTTGTATGAAAATACCATTCCAAAATTACCAAGTGAATACTGAACCTACAACAAGCCGTGATACGACCGTCAAGACGCAAGGTCCTTGCTACTCTTGGTGCATCCGCAGTTGGATTTGTCGGCTGCTCAGCCAGCAGTTCCGCCAGTACGACCTCCCCCAAGACCACCACTCCTGAAACGGCCACATCCACGACGACGGCTGAAATATCGACGACAGGCCCACCGCCAGCGGGCGTCGAAGCCTTCGAAGACGCAGTCCCAGCGTTCCTCCGACAGTGGAACATTCCAGGTGCGTCGGTTGCCGTCGCAAAGGAGGGCCAACTCGTGTTCACCCGCGGATATGGGCTCGCCGACAAACAATGCGGGGCGCCTGTCCAGCCGGACTCACTGTTCAGGATTGGAAGCATTTCGAAACCAGTTACAGCAGTTGTAACCCTCGATCTCATCGAACGCGGGCAGTTGGCCCTCGATGACTCGGTGTTCGAGATCCTTGACCAGTTCCTGCCGGATGATGGACCCACAGATCACCGACTGACTGAGACGACGGTTCGACAACACCTTCGGCATACCGCAGGCTGGGATAACGCCGAGATCGGGTTCGACCCGATGTTCGCACCGATCCAGGTTGCCGAGACCGAAGGCGTCGAGCCGCCTGCCAGTGCCGACACAACGGTTCGATTTCTGACCGATCAGCGACTCGGATACGATCCCGGAACGAGCTACAAGTATGCGAATATCGGCTACTGTACTCTCGGCCGAGTCATCGAGGCAGTAACCGACACGGCCTACGAGTCCCACGTCCGTGAGAATATTCTCAGTCCCCTCGGGATCTCCCGGATGGAGATCGGTGCAACCCGGTTGGACGACCGCCTTGAGGACGAGGTGCGCTACTACGGTCACGAAACAATAGAATCGCCGTTCCCCGGAGAGGGACAGGTACCGCGTCCGTACGGTGCAGGCCATCTCCCGGCGCACGACGCTAATGGCGGATGGGTCGGATCAGCGATCGATCTACTGCGGTTCGTACGCGGCGTCGATCGTCGACTGGGGCCCCGGAACCTCCTTACCGCCGAGACACTGGATCAGATGACTGCCCGGCCGAACGTCCCGAACTGGGACGGCGCTCAGCAGTTCTATGGAATGGGGTGGGGGGTGATACCGAACGGTGACACGGCACCCACCCTGTGGCATGACGGATCACTCCCAGGAAGCTACGGGTTTCTGTCGCACTCCGGGAACAACGATCTCACGATTGCGGCGCTGTTCAACAGACGAGCCCCGGGCCGCCAGCTTCAGACGTTCACCGTTCAAGCTCAGGAGATGTTGCTCGAGACACTGAGGAACGTCTCCACGTGGCCCGATAGAGATCTGTTCGATCAGTTCCCATGAATAGTGTGATGCAGCGTAGCTGACGTCTAGCAGTTGATCCCGTATATCGAAACGGGGATGATACTCAAACACTTCCTGTATCGGGAGAGCACTAAACAGAGTTACCGTGGCCTTGCTCGGTATCCTGAGCTTGCTGAGTAGCTTGATCTCGATTCGATTCCCGGTGAGTCAGTGCCCTTTCGGACGTAGCGGAAACCGGTTCGGTGATGCGACGCGGGAAGTCATCACGACTGCTGTACACTTTCTCATTAAAGAGAACCACGACAAGGACCTCGGTGATTTGGCGATTCATAAATGATATACGACATGTAAGCAGACTGAATGCGAGCTGAGCCTCGACAGCTTGGACGATGCTAAGAGGAAACTCTACTCTCAACTCCGTTGTAGAGAGTATGATCCTTGTCTCGTCGCCCGATTGTTCACTTGCAACCCAGGGCGTATGCACTACCCGATAGGGAGGTAGTGATGCAAACACTGCCAAAACGAGGTATGGACAGCAATGGGAAGCGGAAACCATCGGCCAGATCGTAAGTAGATCGAACGAACAATAGTGGGTCACACTCATTCAAGCACCGCATTGTGCTCAGTCACGTACGAAGGATTCATGCTTTGCTGGCTGGTCACCGAGTACAGGAACGAGCTTACGCTACTTCTGGGAGAGGGAGGGGTATCGGAGTGTAACATCTGACAAATATGGTTTGTAGGGAGGGGGTATCGGAGTGTAAGTAGCCGTCCTATTCGAGTTGTTCAGTGATCTCGCTCAGTCGAGCATCCTCACCAACCTTATCGATCACGAGGGTCGGATCAACAGCGAGACTATACAGATTCGTCATTCCACGTCCTCGGCCACGTCCATGACGGTCACCTTCGAGAATGTTTCCATGCACTAAATCATTCAGCTTCTCGCGAAACGTCCCTTGTTGGTACGTATCTGTTCCAACTAGCTTCGTTAATCGCTTGTACCGACGGTAGAGTTGTGTTGTTCCTTCGGGGGTCTCTCCAGCCAGATCTGCTTCAAGAACCGTTAGCAACGCGATCTTCCGTTGCGTGGTTTCACCACGGATCCCTTTGCCGATCGTCTCCTCCTGAATCTCTTCACGAGCGTTCCGTACGTGGACCTCCTCAACAGCCTCACGCCCATCGTCCAGTGCGAGATCGCACGCCGTCGACAGGAGATGAATAGCTTGCCGGGCGTCACCCGTATCTTGCCCAGCAAGGGCAGCACAGAGGGGAATGACATCTCCGGAGAGGACTTCACTCTGAAGATGCTGCGAATCCTTGATACCGTCTTCGAAATACGTATCTCGGAGAGCATGGGCAGCTCGTCGAGCAAGAATATCTCGAAGTTGATTCGCGTCATAGGGACTGAACACAACCTCTCGACTTCCGAGTGAGGATCTAATATCAGCATCGAGATTCTCGTGGAACTGGTAATCGTTCGTAATGCCGATCACCCCGATTGAGACTTTCTCGATCGAGGCTCGGGGGAGTTCATAGAGAACGTAGCTGTCTTCTTGAATGCCATCGATCTCGTCGAGAACTATAATCACCATGCCCCCAATTGCCTGAAGGTCCTTCGAGAGCATCTCAAATAGTTCGACTTTGGTCGGACCACGTGGCTTCTCAACGGTCTTATTGTACCGAACTTCACGCACCTTTTTAACGAGATCAGCGAGCACATTCCATGACTTACCGGCTCCCTTACAACTGACGCGCAACACTGTGAGAGTGATGTCATCCTCGCCTGCCGCCCACTGCAGGAGTTGCTCTGTTTTAAGATTCACCCCGACAGTCTTCCCCTGTCCAGTTGGTCCATACACGAGGATATTCCTCGGCGATCCACCAAGGGTAATAGGTCGCAATGCCGAGTGAATCCTTGAAAGTTCGTCTTCCCGCTCCGGAAGTTCAGTCGGTTTGTATGTATCCGGTTCCGGATCGAGGATATCGACATTTTCATAAATTCCCTGTTCGCCACCGAAGGATTCCATGAGTAAGCCACTCCATACACCGTATCCATATAAATCCATGGGAGTGAAGAGAGTGAAGAGAGTGACGGGAGGGGGGAACCGAGTGTAACTGCAGACATATTATTATATAGAGATAAGATTACAGATAAAAAGATTATGTTTACCGGGGGGGAGGGGGGATCAGAGTGTAATGTTTCACAGCTGTACCCCCCACCTACTTCCACGTCAGCGATGGGTAGATACCATAATATCGGGTGAGACTACGCTTACGCTAGAGATCTGTTGAAAGAACAGTTGCGGTGGTTCCACTGGACGTCACGTAGAGATATTCGTGTTATTATAATGTTTTCTATTAACGTTAAGTAAGTAAGAAGCGTAGTAGTGGAGAAGACAGGCTAAAAACGTATTTAACGGACGAATTACTCCTTCGTCTCTATCCTCTAAAATCTCTATTTTGGCCTCTTTTATGTTCTCTTCCGAGTGGCGGTTTTCTCATTCACCCCTCTCTTTCATTTACACTCCGATCCCCCCTCCCCCTCCCTCCTCTTCTTCGCTTTTCCTTTCCCTCATCCCCTACCACCGGTGGCTACGTACGACAAATCCTTTCAAGTCAATTTCAGCTACCAATCGATCCTTGGGTGGCAGCAACTTTTGAAAAGGCCGCTTCCACGCCAGGAGAAGTACGGGTAGACGACGGTTGGCTGTCCTTTCGTGCGGTCTACTATGAAGACGATATCGACGATTGGGGAAGAAAGGACTCAGCGACATTGAGGAACTATCAAATAAACAGCTCAGTTCGTCCACGAACAGGACAGTTGCTAAGTATCTCAACCGACGTAAATGGATCCGATCTAACGTACCCACGTACTTGTCAATAGTTACCCGACAATAGTCGTTTGAACGATAAAATTATCATGTAAATGTATACAAACAGAGGTGCTGCTTAAAGGTCCACCACAGTCACACACCACTGTTGCAAGTGAACGCTAGTGTAGTAGGCTAGTGGAGCAACACACCACTATTTCAACTAAAGAATTGACACTTCCCGCGGTTGTTTCTAATATATTTATATGCTCTATCCAGTGCCCCCTAGATGCTGCTTCACTTGCAACAGTGGTGTGTGACTGTCGATTCACTTGAAACAGATGTATGGGCGGTTTTATAAGGCATGGATATGATGACTGAAGCATGCCCCGCTTTACACGGAAGCAAAATATCTTCCGAAACAAAGATGTTCTTGGTGAAGCTTATCATCCTGAACAGATCGAAGAACGAGATGCCGAGATTGAAGAATACATGACCGCTCTTCAACCCGTCGTTGACGGATGGGAACCAAACAATATCTTCATCTACGGTCACCCTGGGGTCGGGAAAACTGCCGTCACGGAATATCTTCTCACCCTCCTTCAGAGGGATGTCAAAGAATACGACGACGTTGATCTGTCCGTCATCTCGCTCAACTGTAAATCGCTCAATTCCTCCTATCAGGTTGCCGTTGAGCTTGTCAATAAACTGCGGCCGACAGGCGGGGAGATCAGTTCTACTGGGTATCCACAACAAACCGTTTTCAAGAAGCTCTACCGCGAACTTGAGACTCTTGGCGGAACTATCCTCATTGTCCTTGACGAAATCGACTCGATCGGAAGCCGTGATGATCTGCTCTATGAGCTCCCACGAGCGCGAGCAAATGACTATCTTGATCAAACGAAGGTCGGCATGATCGGTATTAGCAATGACTTCAAATTCCGAGAACAGTTAGATCCGCGGGCACAGGACACCCTGTGTGAGCGGGAACTCCAGTTTTCACCCTATGACGCAACTGAATTGGAAAGTATTCTGCAAACACGTGCTGACATTGCTATCGCTGAGGGAGCCGTTGGTCAAGGAGTGTTGAAATATTGTTCGGCACTCGCTGCGAGGGATAGTGGAAGTGCTCGACAGGCGCTGGATCTCCTACGCCTAGCGGGAGAGATCGCTGAGAACAACGACGCCGACCAGATCGAAGAACCCCATGTCGAACGGGCGCGGACGAAGTTAGAACAAGAACGCATTGAGGAAGGAATGCGAGAACTCACAACCCATGGTCGCCTTGCGTTGTTGGCGGTCATCTCGAAGGCTGCAAAAGACGAAACACCATGCCGGTCCCGTGAGCTGTATGACGACTACACGGACCTCTGTGAACGGGCAGGAACTGACTCGCTTGCGCAGCGATCGATGCACAACCATCTCTCCGAACTACGTATGCTGGGAATCCTCTCAGCATCTGAAAATCGGAGCGGATCACGGGGAAACTATTACAGCTATGAGCTAGATGTGCCGTTCACCAGTGCCATCGACGCCATGGCTGATGTCCTTCGAGTGGATGAAGCAATTCATCGAATACAGAGACTCGCTGTCAAGAATAATGTTTCCTGATGACTCCTCACACCACCGTTGCAAGTGAAGCTATTGATAGCGAGGTGAACAGCGTAGCTTCACTTGCAACGGTGGTGTGTCCTGAACAGTTTCACTTGTAACAGTGGTGTGTCCCCTAGCTGCGAGAACCCAGTATTTGTAACTGACGAGGTTTTCTCTCCAAGTGCCCCGTCAAACTGTTCGATTGATTCTGGTCACACACCACTGTTTCATGTGAAGCTCCCATCTCTTCACTTATGAATACATATAAGGGTATGGATTGAAGAAAGATCAGACGTCGAGGATTCGGGTAGTAAAAGTATGATGTTGTGTTGGTGAAAAAGTGTAAATTAATATAGATTAGATTGATTTGGTCGTGTGTAAAACCCTTATCCCGAAGGAACTGTCGGGCAGTGTTCACAACACGGTGATGTTCATTAATTCGGTGCTGTTCTCCTTGATGAGTGCCGCAAGGGGGGTTTGATGGTGGCGAGACGATACTGCCGATCTTCTCAAGTTGCAGTGCGGCAGTGGATATGGCTCGTTGGCTGTTGAGGCTGGTCAGCAACGTATGTATTCGTTACGCATACATATGTGTCGACAGCTATTATCAAATAGAATGGTCGCCGATTGGGTCCTCGTTGTATCTGGTATCTCTTTGTTCGTCTCAATCTGCTATGGGTATCGTGTCACGACTGCCGTCCACGTACTTCGATTATTGTGGTCGATGGAGCCAGATGAGACCCCCCACATCGTCGACGGAGAACCGATCGCTATCGAAGGTGAACTGGTCGTCGACAAAGCGGCTTCAACCGGGGAGCCGGCGGTCGAAGGGAATGATCCACCGGTCGGGATGTACGTCTGGCGTGCTCGTTTTCCGGACAACACTAACAGCAACATTACAGTCGAAAACTGGGGCTGGGAGCATCAGGAATGGCACACGTTCGAGTCAGGCGTCGAATGGGGCTCTTTTGGTATAATCACCGACGGACGGTCCGTTCGTATCGATCCGACGTGGCTCCATGAGACGTATGATGCCACCCCACTCACGGAGATATCCATCGGACGAACCGTCAGTGATGATCGGTTCTCGGTGGATCTCTGGGATTCGTGGCACGTCTTTCTCAGAGACCACTGCTATCACCGCTCGCTAGGTCGATTCAAAGCACACGTAGAGTGTCATGACAGTAGAAATCTCGCTCGATTTCTGCTCGAAGCGAAACCACTACTTGAAGGGACAACTGTCGCTGTCTACGGAGAGGGATACGCCGAGGAGGGGGGGTTTATACTCCGTGGAACTAACGAGAACCCCCTTCTCATCACGGATCAGGGATTTAAGGGCCATCGACAGTGGCTTGCCAAACAGTTGATACAGTACGGTGCTATCGCTTTGTTTGTGTTGGTCATCGCCGTCGCGACGTGGGTTGGAAATTATCTTCCGCTGTATACTGGTATTGTCCTTTGGTTAATTATGATTGGATACTACACTGTACAGAATCTACCGGACGACCTTCGCGCATTCGTCCGATTCCTTCGCGGGGAACACAAAAAATGAAGCAGTCTCACCTGTACACGTGAACCTGTACATTGGCTCGTCCGTGTCTTACTGTTCGGAGTACACGTATCGGGTGGGTCGATCCGTCTGGATAGCACAAGATCTCTTATCTCTCCCTGTAGCTCCTCAGCAGCAAATCAGCTAGTTCGAACAGGACGTGTGACGGAGAACGTGCGCTGAATCTCGTCTATATCTCCACCCTATTGCCAGAGCCACTTAAAGGATCGACACATCCCTCCTCGTCACACGGATAGTTACTACCATGATCTTCATCCTAACAGATCATGCTACCACACTCGATGAGTATCTTGCCTACCGGAACGTTCCACGAGTGTCGAGCAATGAGCCCACACAGTTGAACCGTCGCAACGCTTCGTTGTTCGTCGCAATTACGTGGATGGGTGTGTCACTCGTCCGGTGAGGTGAGTTCCCTCAACCAGTCTTGGAATTGCTCGCGCTCAGTGTCTTGGCCGGCTTGCTCGGCGAAGTCGATCGCTTCCTCGCACCACTTGATCACTTGGTCGTCGGTCCCGCGTTCAGCACGGATCTCGATCAGGTCGGCAAATCTATTGAGCGCATCACCAATGACCTCGTGTTCGCGAAGGATGCTCAGCGATCCTGCGTAGTATTCCTCAGCACGCTTGAGATCGTTACGATCATCGGCCACATCGCCGAGGTTAGTGAGGCACTCCGCTTCCTCGTACCGATCATCAATTTCCCGACAGAGTACTAGTGATTTTTTCAGATACGACTCTGCAGCCTCCAACTCACCACGCTTTCGGGCGACGACTCCGAGATTGTTGAGACTGTACGCTTCGCCGTGCCGATCACCGAGTTCACGCCTGAGTGCCAGCGACTCCTCGAAGTACGTCTCTGCAGCCTCCAATTCACCACGTCTTCGAGCGACGACTCCGAGATTGTTGAGACTGTACGCTTCGCCGTGCCGATCACCGAGCTCACGCTTGAGCGCTAGCGACTTCTTGAAGTACGACTCTGCAGCCTCCAACTCGCCACGCTTTCGGGCGACGACTCCGAGATTGTTGAGACTTTTCGCTTCACCGTGTCGATCGCCGAGTTCACGCTTGAGTGCCAGCGATTCCCTATAGTATGACTCTGCAGCCTCCAATTCACCATGCTTTCGGGCGACGACTCCGAGATTGTTGAGACTTTTCGCTTCGCCGTGCCGATCACCGAGCTCGCGCTTGAGTGCTAGCGATTCCCTATAGTACGTTTCTGCCACCTCTGACTTACCTCGCTTCCGAGCGACGAGTCCAAGATTGTTGAGACTTTTTGCTTCACCGTGTCGATCACCGAGTTCACGCTTGAGCGCTAGCGATTCCCTATAGTACGTTTCTGCCACTTCCGACTTACCTCGCTTCCGAGCGACGAGTCCGAGATTGTTGAGACTTTTCGCTTCACCGTGTCGATCACCGAGTTCACGCTTGAGTGCCAGCGACTCCTTATAGTATGACTCTGCAGCCTCCATCTCCCCACGCTTTCGAGCGACGAGTCCGAGATTGTTGAGGCTTTTCGCTTCGCCGTGCCGATCACCGAGCTTACGCTTGAGCGCTATCGACTCCTCGAAGTACGACTCTGCTGTATCAAATTCGCCTTGTTTCCAGGCAACAAGACCGAGATTGGAATGTACTCTAGCGTGCTGTTGCAGGCGTTCGGTCTTGTCACGTTCCTCGGTATCAAGTAGTCGATTGGCCTGCTCGAACGCCGCCTCGGCCACATCGAAGGCTCCTCTCTCAATGTGCGTTCGACCTCGGATGATCCACCACTGACTGTGAGCAGCGATTGGACAGGGGGCCGGAAGCGTGACAGACCACATCTTAGGCGTGCCATATATCGCTCCCAGTTTCGGCCGGATCGTTCCGATATCGGCGAGATGGCGAACGAACCGGCCTGCCGTCTCCTCGGGGGTCTCAGTGATGGCCACAAACGATTCGGGCAGAGGATGGATCCAATGCTGGACAGTCGACCGAGCCTCCTCGTCATCGAAGAGTCGAAAGAGCGACCCAACACACTGTTCGAAGCGGTGCCGAGCCAGCCGCGCCCCAGCCACATCGAGCATATGCTGAAGATACAGTGCTGACCACAGTTGATGGGGCATCCGAAGGCCATCGTCGCTCTGTTCGAGCATGGTGCCCTCCAGAAAGCCTAGCGTCCGCTCAACCAGTGAGTGTTCTGCTGATTCATTGGCTACCGCATGTACAAATGCAGCGTTAACGGGGAGCCCTGCTGCATTGAGGACGTTAACCATCGTCGCGACGAGTTGTGAGAACTCCGGGTCATCTGCCCACTCCTCGACGGCTGTGTAGGCCCGGTGGACATCAGCATGCAACGCCGAAACTGGGTGGTCTGCCCCAACCGCTGGGCCAGTCAGCTGATAGGCCAGCACGAGTGGCCCACCGAGTTCGGCGCTTCGGACCTCTTCGTAGAGCTGCGCACTCGTCCGACCACTTTCTTCGCCTGTTAATGTTTCATAGTGGACGATTGCGCGCTCACACTCGCATTCGTCAAGCGCTGGCATTTCGACGATCCCCAGCTGCTGGCGCTGGTGTTCGAGGCTGGCGTGGCCGCCCACATCAGTTGCGTCCTCCCACGCGCCAGCTCTCGCATCGAACAGAAAGGTCACATCCGACATTCCCTCGCATTCGGCGAGGACTTCGAAGATCGCAGTGGCTTCCCCACTCGGGACATCTTCGACCACTACCAGCAGGTCCTCTTCGGCGGCCCGAATCGCCTCAATGAGGGTCCCTGGTGTCTCGAACGCCGTAGTCCGGGCACTCTCGCGATAGAGGACCGTCCCATGGTCAGTGGCCGCATACCATCGGTAGGCCACCCGCTTGCACACCGTACTCTTGCCTGTACCTCCCTCACCCTTCACCACCAGATCCTCACCGCCAACGAGGCGCTCGTACACTTCTTGCGCGATCACTCGGCGGTCGTCGGTGGTTGTGGCTGGGCGCTCGCGAGGCAGGGGATAGTCGGCTGCTATCTCCGCGAAATCAAACCCTGTCCGCCAGGCGACTTCAGGAGTGATGGGATCGTGGCGCTCGAAATACAGCGCATCGAGACGGATGAAGCCTGCATCCCGCAGGGCAGCTGTATCGTGGCGGAGATCGCGTTGAATCGCCGTGAGCCGAGCATCGAGCTCATTGACAGCCGATTGGAGCTCCATCCCTGTTTCGAGCTTGAACACCTCTGCAATCTCAGTGCCGGCTACCCGGTCACTGAACCGCTGACAGGCTCTATCGTATGCCTCAGCCACCGCCTCGGTGAGTGCCTGTTGAAGTTGCGGCGTCTTCTCCAACTCGAAACCCTGAACGTCGGCGATCGAATGAGCAAGCTGATCGATTCCGTCTGCTTCATTCTTGAAGAGAAGATGGTCAGTGTTGTCAAGTGCCCCCTCACTGTACTCCGCTTCAAGTCGTTCGACGACTCCATCCCAATCAGCAACGATGTCAGTGAGTTCGTTCGTCTCTCGCTCGATCTCACACTCCGCAATGGCATCGCGAAGGCTGCGATAGAATTCCGTCTCAAGGTCGTCCAGCTCCGTATGGAATTCTGACTCTCGTATCATCCCCCGCCACTTCTGCTGGGCGGTTGAGTGACCGTACAACAATCCCGACGCGAGCAAATTAGTCAAGATACCTGTTGTGATTGGATCCATAGATGGATAGATAAATAATGAATACAGTGGTATTTATTATTTTATTCTATATGTGGGCAGAGCAGTTGTCTGAGTAATATATGCAAGGACAGTTGGAGGGAATATCTGAAGACTGTGAACCGCTGTCCTATGCGTTGATCATATATTCAATCCGATCGAGAACAGCCTCTCTGTGTTCCACGAGTTGTTGGGCATCGCGTTCAATATTGTCACTGAGGAAGATATCCTCCTGAACGATTTCCTCCTTATTCGCTTCAATATATTCAAGAAGCTCTTCACGATGGTTTCCGAGAAGATCATGACAGGCATGACAGATACCACTGTAGTTACCATCAACGTTGAGCCGTTCTAGCAGTTGCTTTGGGCCAACGTTGTGAATCAGCCAGTAAAGTACGTTTTGTTGACTCCGCTCAACGATACTCATAAGAGATTCTTCTTCGATGTTGCCAAGAGTGAGATCTGGGACATACCACTGAGCATGACCACAGCACGCCTTGATCGACCCA
Organism: Halocatena salina; assembly: GCF_023115355.1. Classification (NCBI taxonomy): domain Archaea; kingdom Methanobacteriati; phylum Methanobacteriota; class Halobacteria; order Halobacteriales; family Natronomonadaceae; genus Halocatena; species Halocatena salina. The sequence continues at coordinate 8,561 of NZ_CP096021.1, read as the reverse complement.
TCAGGATGAAGCGAGATGGTGGATATCGTATCGGTACAGCCAGAATCAATAGCGTTCCGGGGAGTGAGACTAGCTACGTCAAGTTGTGCTCCGCGACCTAGTGGTGAGACTGTGTCTTCAAGGATAGTCAATCGATCAGAGAATTCATTGGGGTGAGTTCCAAGCCGCTCTTCGAGAATCTTGATCATCGCCTCGGCGTCGTACTTTGGATCGGTATCACCGATAATCATTGCGATCGATGTTTGTTCAATCTCGCTATCAAGAGATGCTTCCACCATTGTGGCAATATTCTCAGGTGACATATACTCCGTATGGAAGTCATCATAGCTCGTGTTAATCTCGTTAAGGCCAGCATCAACGAGTTTGTTAATCATTTCCGTTGCGCTCTGCTTATCTTTTGCCCACCATGCGTTTGTCACAATTCGAGTCCGATAACCACGCTCACTGGCCGCAGAGATCGCATTAAGTAGCTTTTCTTCCCGAAGCGTAACCTCACCGCCAGTAAAGACAACAAGCTGCAGACTGTTTAAATCTTCAGTTTGATCTAATACTTTATTAATATATTGATCTTGGAGTTCGTATTCTGTCTGTGGACTGCTCCCTACACTGCAGTGATCACAGGCGAAGTTACACTTGTAGTCTAAGAACATCGAGAGTGTTGTCACTTCCATATTTAATCACCTCTATATCTATGTAACACCAACATAAGTTTCAACGGCTACTGCAGCAACAACATTGACGGCTGCGCCAGCAGTATTATATACTGCTACTGCGACGACAGCAACGCAAGCGGCAGCGACAGAACAGGCTGCTGGACCTGGATAGTCATCGTTTATGGTATCCACAAGGTCGGTATTCGTTTCATTCTGCACTTGCCGAATTCGTGAATCTACGTAAAGTAGAGTCTTCATCTGGTTTTCAGTTAGGGAGTGCTGCTGAGAAGCTTCCTGTAATTTCGCAAGCTGATCTTCATCCAAGTAGGGAAGATTTTCTTTGGTAAGCAAACCATGACGAACTTCTTCTTTAAGAACTTGAATATCGGAATCATCGACATGGTCGAGATCCATCTCATCGATCAATTTAGGAGTAAGTACACCATCCATGTGAACAGCAGTATTTGCCAGCATTACATCTTCTGGGGAGTGGTCTACGGATAACTTCGAATCGTACGCAGCACTAGCACTGTGGTCTATTTGTTGTGCAGCTTTGACTGCATTCATCATATCCATACGTTCTTGTTATATCATTTAAATCTATTTTAATGTATCTTATACTTATCTTTTTCACTATACCATAGTAGGTGATCTCTGGAAAACCATAGAAAGATATAAGTTAGATAACGATGACATTATAACATGACCATCGAACGATTAGCAATCGTATCGGCAAGTGGTGTGTTTATAGCTGTCTTGGGATATTTGATAAAGAATAAAGGAATGATGAATCTTATTGCTGGATACGATTCTAGTGAAGTTAGCGATGATGTGGGACTCGCAAATTTTATTGGAAGAAATCTTTATGCAATTGCGGCTCTCACTTTTTGCGTAGGTGTTTTTGATTATTATGGGTTTGAACAAATATGGATAATATATGTAATTATATTATTTGGTAGTGTTGTATGGATGTCTCGTCACTCGGGTCAATACACCCACTAGGCTGGGATCTCCATTGAGGCAACGAGGATTCCATTATCATTGCTAGGTGTTTCACAACAACTCGGAGATGCCTCTGTGTCGATCGATTTATCCGTCTTTCTCGGAATAAAGCTTCCAATACCGATGATAGCGCTCGTTTTCAGTAGTCTTCGACGCTTGATCTTGAGTTGATTGTTTTCAGCCATCTTATAGTCAATGTTGTTTTTTACCTAATGATATATGTATCTTTCTATTACAAGCTCGATACATAAAAATACAACTCTGTCGTGGCAAGCGCCGGTTGATCAGCATCAAACTGGTGTTGTGTGGCGATCAGATCGATCATTTTGTTTTATCGGTAGATCCAACCTGTATCTTCTAAATATCAAATCTTCATCTAACATCGCAGGTACGCGCGTCCATCGAGAGCATTCTCCATCGACCGACCCGAACGACCTAGAGCTGCTGATCGATGAGTATTCGATGAGCTCTCACTCCCAGACGAGAACGCGAGGATTGGGACATTGTCGCCTTCAGTCGTGGCTATGCTTATGACTAGCGGCACCGGATACGAGCCAGACATCGGCTGAGCACCATCATCCGTGTCCACTGACAGGGCCGATACATATTTGCTATCGGAGATAGTAATAGAAGAAATGACACGGTGGCGAACCGTCGGTATCGGCGCCCTCGTTGGATTGGGTATCGACACTATCGTGAAGATCCTCTTTTTCGGTGGAACAGCACTCAACATTGATGGGTTCTACTTCCTCTTCCATTTCGCTTCCATGCACTGGCCCATCGTCGCCGGACTCGTCGGGGGATTCGTCGCTGGCTATTTCTCCACCGGCGGTGTCAAGACCGGCGGCTGGCACGGCCTCCTTGCGGGCACGATTGGCGGCCTCTGTATCGGTATCAGTACCATTGTGATCACTGTGGTGATATCAAGCCTGTTCGGGGGTGACCTCTGGAGTAGGATCGGTCTCATTGGTATTGGTGTGTATTTCCTTTTGACCGCCATGTACTGCCTTCTCACCGCTATTCCAAGCACCATTGCCGGAGGGGTTGGGGCGGCTGTTCGCGATACAGGTGGACTCGGGGGAATTGTTGGGATCGGTCGGTAGCATCCCAGAAATGAGTGGTATGAGTCTCACAATTCTCAGGTTTATATATGTTAGAAAGAAAATAATAAACGACGGGGTATAAGATGTCTATTCAGAACTATTAATATTGCTTGTTCTAAAACATTGAGTATGGTCCCTCATACAGGTTCTGACCGTGGATGCCCCAAATGTAGTCACACAGAAGCAGAGGTTGGGACGATCTCAACGACTGGAGGCGGATTGAGCAAGCTATTTGATATTCAAACAAACAGTTTCAAGGTGGTCTCATGTACAAACTGCGGGTATTCCGAACTATATCGTGACCCCTCTTCGGGGACAAGCGACATTGTTGATATCTTTCTTGGGTAATGGCAGGTAAAGCCGTCGTCATTGTTCTAGTCATATTGATTATTCCAGTCGTCCTCTACGTCCTCCTACAAGCAGAACATGAGCAACGAGAAGAGATGAGCCGCGAAGACGCGGAATACACTGTCCGACAGGACACACACGAGCGATAGAAGTTTCGATGCCTGTGTACTAATCAGTCCGTATGGAGGAGAACGCGGTCGTAATCGGTACGGAGCGGTCAGTCGTCCCCTCCCATCAAGCTTTACTGGTAGCGACTGAAGTCGGTGTATGGGAGTTCCAGCTGCTGTTGAAGAACTAATCGAGGATGCAAAGCTCATGGCCCACCTTGCAACCGCAGTTAACGGTCGGCCACACGTTGCTCCGGTCTGGTATGCCTACGACGATGGCGTACTCTCCGTCCTCACCACCGGAAAGAAACTCACAAATATTCAGCAGAATCCGCGGGTCGCTGTTTCAATCGAGAAACACACTGATGGCAATGCAGAGTGGATGGCGACCCTGTTAGGTACGGCCACAGTGTCTGATGAGGCTACGCATGTCAACGAAGCGGCACGGGAGATATTTCCGAAGTATCTTGGTCCTGATGAGGAAACATGGCCCGACTACCTGCGGCAAGCGCTCACCGATACCCCACCGGAATCGCTGGTCGACATCGAAATCGCATCTGCGACTGCGACGCAACTCTAGGACTCATCTTGGTCCGTCAGTAGACGCTCCTCTACTAACAGAGTAGAACGGTCGTGATCGGACTGAGTGGTGTACCATGGAATCGGTCCTTTGCACAGGATGAGTAGAAGGATTTCTTCTGTACACACGTAGGGGGACGCACCCTGATCGGTACGGAGCGCGGGGGGATTCCTAATTTTCACAACTAGCCGTCGGTTTGCATATCGGGAGAATCCGACAAGTAGGGTACACTCTCGCGTCCAAGGAGTGGCTCGATAGTGTTTGTCACTCGATGTCGTATTTCTATACATTTAGAATTATATGAATATTATCTTTATATATCTTGCAATAATATACAATCTAGTAGTTACCAAAATTATTTTATACTCATACATCTAATCTGTACTTGCATTACACTATGACCTTAGAGGTAAAAGAAGTAAAATTCGACATCAATTCGAAAAAAGAGAAGTATGAAGACACCAGACAGGTCGAATTCGATGGCTACATCGAACATGATGCTGTTTTCAGCTCGATCGCGGGGTTCGATCTCCACTACGACGGAGGGGATACATATACTATCAACAAAGTGATGGCCGATACGTCGATCGATGACACGAAGCACCAATCAGCCACAGTCAGAGCGACCGCTGATTTTGCCTGGAAGGAGGGGCACCCTGGCCCTGACGATGTGTTCGCGGGACAGGTGAACGTCCTCGTGGTGGCTGACACTACCAAGTGATGCGTTCTCGGGGGTGAACTCCCCTACTAGTCACGGGTCGAAACTACAGGGATCCGAAGTGACGGTTGGTGTCTATACAACCTACACTACCGGATATAGAGCACCACTACGCTTTCTGAACGGTTCGAACCCCAGACGTTCGGAGGAAACACTGAACGAATAGGTCAGCACTTACCGTTCACAACGAGGGGTTTCGACTTCCGAGCAACTTGCTCTAAGAGAATGTCGATCGTGACTTGATCGTATATGATGTCTAGTGAGGAGCCGCTGGCCATGGTCCTCGTTGGCTGGATACGAGAACTTCGATCAGATCATCGCGGCTTGGAGCCGTCTTCTCGTTTGGGTTCGTGATTGTTATGATCGAGGTTTCAATCATTACTATCAAAGAGATAATTTGTAGTTGCTCCGTGGTGATACTATGCAATCTCCCGCTGTCGGTAACTCACTCAAGACACGCAACGATTTTCAACGGCTGTACCCCTGAACACGATGAGTACTGGGGGGACGCGGATGACTACTCCCAAAAACACGTTGAGATGGCAGCGATCGAAACTGCTCTCGCCCTCGTCGCATCGTGGCTCACCCAGATCAACAAGGCAGAGCTTCACGATTGCAACTGGTTGTTCTTTCGCGTCCTGACGAACTTCGGACTTCGATACGTTGGGGCCGATCACGACTGGGAGCAAGCACGGGCAGATCTAGATCGTCTCGATACATACTATCTGACTGATGGTTGGTACAGTGACGGAACGGATGACTCTCTCGGACCCAGGGACCATTACATCGCTTGGGAGATACACGTAGACGGGCTGGTGTATGCCGAAGTTCTCAATGAAGAGCAGAATACACGGTCACATTCCGAGAGCGTGCTCGCACCTTCGCCAGCGAATACATCCATTGGTTCGACGAAACTGGGCGCACACTTCCGTACGGGCGTAGTCTCACCTATCGCTTCGCTCAGGCATCTTTCTGGGGAACACTTGCATTCTCGAATACGCGGCCCGAAGATCTTTCTTGGGGTGTTATCAAGGGTCTCTGGGCGCGGAACATCCGCTGGTGGCTCACGCAACCGATCTTCACCGACGGCGGCGTGCTCTCCATTGGCTATCAGTATCCGAACCTCAAGATGGCCGAAATCTACAACTCTCCCAGTAGCCCGTACTGGGCCCTGAAGGCCGCTCTGCCACTGGCCCTTTCCTCCGACCACCCCTTCTGGCAGGCCGACGGGCAACCACTTCCGGACCTTCCCACAACCAGCGTCCAGAGTGTTCCGAATACGATTATCTGCCGAGACGAATCCATGCAGCATCATTACAGTCTGGTCGCTGGACAATGTAACATTGTGGAAGGATTCAGTACTGATCAAGAGAAATACAATAAACTCGCCTACTCCACAGCATTCGGGGTCAGTGTCGCAAGCAGACAACCCGGGTTACTCGGGGCTGGCCACGACAGTATGTTGGTACTCTGTAGGGATGGACGGCACTTCCGAATGCGTGAGGATATAGCGGACCAGTCAGTTACTGACGACGCTGTGTACTCCCGATGGAAGCCATTTGACGACGTCTGTGTAGATACATGGCTCGTTCCGGTGCTTCCCTGGCATGTTCGTGTACACCGGGTGGAGACAACTCACGAACTACACAGTGCTGAAGGTGGGTTTGCTCTTGACCGGTCTGGAGCCAACGTCTCTTCTACGTACGAGCACCTGACCGACGACGCGACTGCCATTGCCCGGTACCCTGCTGGAATCAGCGTCCTTGAAGATCTATCTGGAATGCGGAACAGTTCGATGGCCCTTCAGGACTCGAATGTCAATCTCGCCTATCAGCGTACGATCGTTCCGACTCTGACTGGTAAACTCCGTCCTGGCGAGACATGGCTGACTACTGGTGTGCTTGCAACACCAGACCCCCAGACGGATATTCCGCTGCAAGCCCGCCCGGAGGTTTCCATTGATGGGTCTGCATTCACTGTCACAGACGCCACGGGTGATCAGATTCACCAAGATCGGTTGTAGGTTGTCTTCTACTGACCTTCGATTTAGATATTATCCGTGAAAACAGAGTCACACTCACTCTCCACGTCGGTGATGAGAGAGGACTGCCTGCTTGGATTAATGTATCGAGTATTAATGTTACGGAAGAACGTGAAATGGAACGTCGAGTAGCTATCCAGCTCTTGTTTCAACCCGACTAGGGTTCGTTTGGAAGACGGCCGACACAGCCCAGAGAATCAGTCCTGTAGATAGTGCGTCTAATAATCGTCTGTCGATGCATCATACAGTGATCATGATAGCGTATCTGTGTTCTGCATTCGGAATCAGTATTCGATTACTGATTCCATAATTGAAATCCGAATATAGCCTATGCCACCAGAATATGGATTTTGCTTCCGAAATTAGGTATCGTATACTGTTCTCAGTCGCATCTTCTACATACGTAGGCGAATTTCGATGTCGAAATTCGATTGTAGATTCCGAAATCGAAATTCGCCTACTGATTACACCATCGGAATATGGTTTCTGATTCGAAATCACCTGTAGTAGATGGTCTTCCACCAGTACAATACTGGTATGTGATGACCGATTTCGAAATCAGTAATCGAATTCTGATTTTGGAGTCGATATTCGAAAGCGATTTTCGTAATCTTATTTTGAAGTTGGCTTTTAAAGACAGAGAGCGAGTTCAGAATTCGTCTGCTTGTTCAAGGAGGGCTTCTTTGTGGGCGGTACGGGCGTCTTCGAGCATTTCGGGAAGACACTCGTGCAACCCAACGCGGATTGCAAGCCGACCGATGTCACTTCGTGTCGGATTCTCTTCTGGATCGTCGTCGAGCCGGTTGGCGAGTCGAGTAACTGCTGTTTCTAGGTCCCCTGATGATTCGATTCCGTCCAAAAACGCTCTGATTTGTTCGTCACGGATGGTCACATTCGTGCGTCGGTCGCCACGTTCGATGGCGAGCAATGCATCTTTGATCGCTGTCGTCCGATCTGGACCCTGAATCTCGTTTTGGCTTCCCTCCGGAGAATCATCCTGATTTTCTTCTTCATTCTCCGGTTGGGATGTGTGCCGCTTATTCTCTTTTGCTTCCTCTAGGATTGCTTCTATTTCATCATCGTCAGTCATCGTGATTCAATTGTAGAGAGAAGTTCGTTCGAAATATTTCGATACGCCTCCTTGGCCCGTTTTCCCGTCTTGTATAGCTCGTCGTCGTCCATTGCGTAAAGCGTGCAGCCGATTTTTTGAGCCGTTCCGACGTTGGCCGAGTTTACGACTGGTTCAGTCACGAGTCCATCAAACGTCTCGTTGAGATAATCGAGGAATCGTTGTGACTCGTTTTCTCGCTGGTCGATCATTGTAGGAACGACCATACGGAGTTGGGGATGTGGAATTGAATGCTTGTCAAGCACCTTTCCGTAATCGTTTCTGAATTCGTCGGTGTCCAAGACCTCTTGTTTCAGTTGGTTTTCTTCGAACTGCCCAGGACAGGCAGGGGAAATGAGATTGGTTGCTGCGACGACACCATTAAGCGTGATATTATCTTCTTTTCCGGCGAGATCGAACAGCACGACGTCGTACTGTTCGGCTAGGTACTTGTCCACAAAACCATCCATCTTCAGGTACCGTTCTTCGACAGGGACTGACCCGAGATTGTTATCCGCTCCGGACAGACCAGGGTCCGACGGGATAATGTCGACGCCTTCGTTCGTCTCGTAGATCATGCGTTCAACGACGTTATCGATACTGTCTGTGATGATGTCCCATTTATCGCTAAAGACTGCTGAGAGCGGCACATCGGGGTCTGACACGTCGACACCGAAATGAGTTGCAAGATCGTTTTGCTTTGCTGAGAGATCGATCGCGATAGCGTTCTCGGCCTGTGCGGCAATGTGGGCGATCGTTGTCGTCTTCCCAACGCCGCCTTTGCCTATGTCGACGGCCACTCGTTTTGCAGGCATGACGTATGTAATCGGCAATCGAATCTACTAAATGCTTTTGGTGATCGATTGCTGTAGTCGGATACTGATTACGCAATCTGAAATCG